>CANGMP010000045.1 GCA_947455165.1 Acidimicrobiaceae bacterium
AGCTACGGTGCCCGAATGATTTGGGTCGGCGTCCCGGTCTCGAGCACGGGCGGCTATCGCCAGTCGATGAAGTCAATGAATCAGATCTACGCCAGCGTCGTGGCCACCGCTCCGGACGCCTGGTATCTCGACACGTGGGACTTTCTCGCCGCCCCGAATGGATCGGTTCGGGTATCGGCCGCCGTCAACGGACACATGATGCAGATCCGAGCACTTGACCTCATTCACTACAGTCCGAGCGGCTGTGACGTCTTTGCGACCTACGTCATTCGCCACGCCGCGACCCGCTTCGACGTTGATATCCATCCCTCGTTCCCGGCCGTCTTGACCAATTAGTTAACGAGTTGCAACTACTTCTGATGGTCAACGTCGCGAATGGCCTTCAGCGTGTTCTTGCTCGCCGCGGCAATGGCTCGCAACTGTGTCGGCGATGCGTTCCGGATAAAGAGGTCTTGAACATCGGAGACGTGCGACGGGGCCGCCTCGGCGACGAGTCCCCGCCCGGCCTCGGTCAGAGTGGCAAAGAAACCTCGCCCATCCTGCGGACAGCGTTCCTTTACGAGGAGCCCCCGCTGCACGAGTCGTGACACGTGATGAGAGGCCCGACTCGTTTCCAGGCCGAGGTCGCGGCCCAGTTCGACGATGCGCATTCGGCCGCCTTGATCGTCGAGGTGCGCCAAGACGTAGTAGTCCTGCAACGTCAAGCCAAATGGCGCGAGGCGTCGATTCAGTTCCGACGAAAGTTGGAGTTGCATGAGTTGGAGGTTCTTCCACGCCTCTTGTTCTTCTGCGGTTAACCAGTGCGCCACGGTGACATCGTAGCAAGTTCTTGAAAATTCAAGTAGTTGATACACTGCAGTGACAGACCTTTGGAGGCACCCATGGCTACGACACCCGCACTCTTCGTCGGTCACGGCAGCCCGATGAACACGCTCGAGCACAACCAGTACACCGCTGCCTGGTCAGAAGTGGCCGGTTCGTTCCCGAAGCCTCGAGCGATTTTGGCGATTTCAGCCCACTGGTACGTGAGCGCTTCAGCCGTTACCTCAATGGCTAAGCCTCGAGTCATCCACGACTTCTACGGCTTCCCTCAAGAACTCTTCGACTTCGACTACGCCGCTCCTGGTTCTCCAGATCTCGCGCGCCAAGTGGCCGAGATCGCCCAGCCGACCGTCGTATCGCTCGATGACACGACGTGGGGGATCGATCACGGCACGTGGTCGGTCTTGGCTCACATGTTTCCCCAGGCCGACGTACCCGTCGTTCAACTCGCCATCGACGCCACGCAGCCCCTTGAATACCACATGGACCTTGGAGCCAAACTGGCCCCGCTGATGGATGATGACGTTCTCATTGTCGCGAGTGGCAATGTTGTCCACAATCTCCGCCAGATTGCTTGGGATGGAGAAGGACGCGGCTACGAGTGGGCTCAGCGTTTTGATGACGACGCACGCGAGGTGATGCTTCGTCGCCCCGAAGAACTCGGTCAGTTACTCGAGAGTGACGACTTTCGGTTGGCCGTTCCGACGCCTGACCACTTTGTTCCACTCGCCTACATTTCCGGACTTTCTGCCGCCACGGGAGCAACTACCAGCACCTTTGCCGAAGGCTGCACCATGGGCTCGCTCTCGATGACGAGTTATCGAATTGATCGCTAGTGCCCGGGCGAAGCGAGTGGTGTCAGTAGTTCATCGAACGCCGGCGCGACGTGCTGCACCCACTCTCGCGTGAGGTGGGCCATGTCCTTATAGAGAAGGATCGATCCCGAGATCATCGGACACGTCGTTGGTGAACAGACCAAGTCATCGACGTTCAGTGTCGGAGCAATTCTTTGATCCGCCAGTTGCTTGATGGCTGTGGCCATCGCCAGATTGATCACGGCAAATTGACCCTGGCCCGCAACGCGCGGCTGGGCACAGCTTGTGGCGTTCGTCAGATGAGCGGCCAAACATGCCGGGCTCGCCGGCGGGCCCCAGAACCACGGGATGTTCTGCATCAGAATGAGTCGCGCTTTAGAAGGTTGCAACATCACTTTGAGACGACGTATGGATGAAACGACATCGCTCGACGTCTCCATAGTCGTTGGTGACAACATTCCAAGTTGCGCCGTCATGAGAACAATGTCGGGATGATTCGAATTCACCTGATCTATTGCCCAACGGTTGAACTGTGGACACGTCGGATACTCCGACGCGTAGTCCCAATACATATAACGGCTACTGGGCCAGGGTCGACAGCTGGCCTTAGTGAGGACAACCACCTTCCAGTGCTTATGAATTCCCCAGACATCGAGCGCTGGGAGCCACTGGTCAGCCTGAGAATCACCTAATAAATAGAGCGCACGGTGGCTGGACTTCTCTCCGAAGGTGCACTTGGCCAAAGGAAACGAGACGGTGGCTACCGGCTGCAGACAACTACCGGACTTCGTGCCGTTATAGGAGAAGTGAGCGTCCATCTTGGTGGCCCACTCGGTCTTCGCTGGGAACGTTGTCCCCGGGACTTGGTCTTGTTTGGCCGCCACGGCCATTTCTAGCTTGAGGGATAGTCGCGCACCTGCGGCGGTTCGTGCGACACCCTCGGCCATTCGCAGCGGCTGGGCCGTGAAAAAGATGGTGAGGGCAACGAGGAGGATTCGTCGAGTCAAAGACACTCCCGCAACCTAATGAAAGGAGTTCAGCCCCGCCACGAAACATCTGAAATGTCACCCACCTTGAGCCAATAGGTGGTCTGCAAATATCGGCAGGTGTTTGCACTTTATTGCAATATGAATTAAGAAATGCACGCCAAATAATCTGCAGTGACCCTTACTTTTTAGTGCTACGGTGATTGCCAAGTAAATAAGTTTTACGGAGATAATCAACAATGAATCGCAATTTTCTTGCGCGCTTAGTAACCGCTGTAGCAACAATGTCCGTTGTGGCCACATCGTTTGTCGGTGTCGGCATCGCCGCCGCGGATGGTGGAAATGAAAACGGTGATGGAGGCGACAACGGCGGTAGCCGCTCGACGTCGAAGCAGTGGACGATCCTGCCGTCGTCAAACGCACCCTCGTACTACAGCTACGACGCCAACGCCAAGGACGCCAACGGAAATGTTGTCTCCTTTGGTGGATCAAACGCCGCGGGCTACTCCAACGCAACCCGTATCTACAGTTACGGGGCATGGTCGACCGTAACCCCAGCAACCTCACCGGCAGCTCGCTCCGGAGCTCGTATGGTTTGGGATGCTGCACTCAACGCTGACGTTTTGTATGGCGGGGGCTACCTCGACCGCTACAGCCAGCCCGTCAACCTGACCGATACTTGGAAGTGGAACGGTGTGACTTGGACTCAGATCACCACCGCACACAACCCGGGCGCCCTCACCGGCTTCAACATGAGCTACGACGCATCGCGCTCAACGATTTACCTCTGGGGTGGTTACTACTGGGCCACGAACACGCTGAACACCACGCTCTGGGCCTTCAACGGCACCGACTGGGTCACCCCAACGGTGACCGGCTCCAAGCCAGTGGGCCGTCAGAACTTCGCTTTCGCCTACGACCCCGACATTCAGGCCAACGTCCTCTTCGGCGGGTGCCAGGTCTCCTCGGGTTGCACTAACACGTACTCCGACACCTGGATTCAGGCCGGTGCGACGTGGACCAAGCTCGACAAAACGGGCCCTAGTCGCCAGTACGGTTCGACCTTCGGTTATAGCCCGACCCTCGGTGGAGTTCTTCTGCAGGGTGGTTTTGATGGCAGCAACATGACCAGCCAGAGCTACATCTTGAGCGGTTCGTCTGTTTCATCTCTCGCCTGGACCAAGAACACCCTCTACACCGGCGCTGCACTGCCCACCGACTTCACCGCGTTTATTGGTGACCTCTCTTCGGCTGGCAGTACGTACGTCATGGAAGTTGCGGGATCACCATCGGCTCCCGGTCAGACCAAGGCCACGGCCTATGTCATGGGCGACGCTCCGACGGCCCCGAACGCTCCTTCGAATGTTGTTGTCACGGCTACTTCCGGCTCGGCCGTAACCGTTACCTGGACGGCTCCTAATTCAAACGGCGCTGACATTTCGTCCTACACCGTCAAGGTCGGTGAGAAGTCCTGCACCGCAACTGCACCGGCGACGACCTGCAGTATCACCGGCATTCGGTCCGAGGACGACAAGTCCCTCACTGCCACGGTGATTGCCACTAACGCAATCGGCAAGTCGCCCGCAGGTAGTTCCGCGTCATTCAAGATGCCGAAGGCTCCTGGCGCACCGAAGAATGTCTCGGCCACATCGGCCGGCGCCACGTCCGCTGCGATCTCTTGGAATGTCCCCGAAAGCGACGGCGGTCTCGCGATTACTTCGTACACCGTCACTTCAGACCCGGGTCGCAAGACCTGCACCGCCACGGCGCCCGCACTTACTTGCACCGTTTCGGGACTCTTAACCAAGACCGGCTATACCTTCAGTGTCAAGGCAACGAACAGCGTCGGCACTGGCGAAGGTTCGTCCGCCTCGAACCTCGTCGGCACCGCCACTGCGCCAGGTGCTCCTAACTCAGTAATGGCCACGGCTGGCGCCGGCAAGGCGACAATCGCCTGGACTGCTCCCACCAGCGACGGTGGGGCAACGATCACCAGCTACACCGCCAAGGCGACCCCCGGAAATAAGACCTGTACCGCAACGGCTCCGGCTCTCACGTGTGACATCAACAACCTGTCCACTAATGGTGTTTACACATTCACAGTCACCGCCACAAACCCGGCCGGTACCGGCCCCGCCTCTTCGGCCACTACGTCCACCACGATTCTCGATAGCCCGACGGCTCCCCTGAGCCCACGTCTTGTCGGCAGTCAGTTTGGTGCGGCGCTCGGACAGCTCACTGCTTCGTGGTCGGCCCCGACTCGCAACGGTGGCTCGACGATCACGTCGTACACCGCGACGCTGAACCCCGGTGGCTTTACCTGCACCGTGTTCGCCCCAACGACCTCGTGTGTTTTCAACGGTGGTAATAACAACGGTCTGCAGTACGCTACGACCTACACCTTGTCGGTCGTGGCCAACACGGCTATTGCCACTGGCCCGGCCGCCACGACGACTGGTTCGCTGAGTGTGAACACCATCGCGCCAACGTTTGGTAACGGATCAATTACGTACGGTACCGACTACTACGGCACCACCTACGCGGACTACTCGGTTCAGGTGAACTGCCCGTCGTACTGGGGCTCGTCGGTTGGAACTGTATCCGTAACGCTGACCGGTTCGGCTACGTACCCGAACACCGTGACCGTCAACACCACGACGACCGGTTGTGGCCAACTGGCGACGTTCCGGAACCTGCCCGCCTTTGGTGAGTACACCTTGAGCGCAACGGCGAGTAACGACGTCTCAACGAGTCCGACGACGACGAAGAGCTTCGTCTCAGACGGTCCGCTTAGCGCCCCTCGCCTGCTGGTGACCTACAACCCCACGACCTCGCTGTTCACGATGTCGGTTTCGGCCGCGACGTCTGGCAAGGCACTCGCCTTCGCTCTGACTGACACCACCAGCAACAATCCGCTGGCGTGCAGCAAGGTGAATGACGGTAGCTTCACCTGCACCGAGACCGTCTTGGCCAACAGCGGCCTCGGCGTTATTTTGCAGGCCAACTTGAACCTGGTTGTTACCAGTGGTGCGAACTACGCCGGTCAGACCTTTACCTACCCCGTAGTCATCAACCGCTTGGCTTGTCCGAGCGGATACCCCACTTGCACAACGATTATTGGTAACTACTACCAGTTGAATCGTGGCAACTTGATCAAGCAGGACCTCTCGGGCCTTGACCTCTCGTACAGCTACATCTCGAACACCGACATGTCGCGCGCCAAGCTGGCCAATACCAACATGGACAAGATCAAGATGATCAACGACAACCTGACCAATGCACAGGGGCTCGGTGCTCCGACGAGCATGCAGGGTGCTTACCTCAATAACGTCACCTTCACCGGTGCCAAGCTGAACCTCCAGCTGGCTCAGACGTCAACCGGGAATATGCCAAAGACCTTCACCACCACTGATGTTTACGCGTCTGGTGGCGTGATCGCGAACGGCTACTGGATTGCAGCTGGTCTCGGTGTTTACAACGCTGACTTGAGCGGTGTTGACCTATCGAACATCGGCAGCCTCGACGCCATCCAGTTTGTGAATGACAACCTGTCGGGCGTGAACTTCACTGGTGACCTTTTGACTCGTGCGTACATTGCAAACTGCAACTTGAACGGCACCTACTTGAGTACCGATGACCTGACCGGCACTTCATCCAGCGGAAACACGGGTGTCGTAGCTGCCATCGGGTCGGCCTTCCGAGTCGTCGGTGGAAGCATCTTCGGACCTGGCGTGGTGGTAATGCGCAAGAATCTCAGCGGTCTGAACTTGTCGAACTTGGACCTGACTGGTGCAATCTTCAAGAACTCCGACTTGAGAAACGTCAACTTCACGAACTCGAACTTGACGCGTGTGAATATCGCCCAGTCGTCCGGCAGCGGTCAGACTGTCTTTAATCCCGGATTGTTGACAGGCGCCAACTTCACGAACGCAATCATGACTGGCATGTGGGGCATCAGTGACTCAGCCAGTTATATCGGCTCGACGACTATTGCCGTTACGGGTTCGGCCCCGGCCGCCCTCCCGTTCCGTGTCAGTTACGACTCCGTGAACCACCAGTTGGTTCTCCGCTAATACTTCGAGCAAAAGCCCCCTCTCTGGTTTCGACCAGAGAGGGGGCTTTTGTCTTTCGGACGACGTCGCGCTCGTTGAGAGTTGTTAGAGCTCGCTTAGAGCCAGCCAGCGTTCTTCGGCTTCCTGCAAAGAAGCACGCAAGGTCTTGAGTTCCTTATTCAATTTGCCGGCTTCGACAAAGTCTTCGGTGTGCATCACTTTGTCGGCCATCTTGGTCACTTGGCGCTCCAGGCGATTTATCTCCTTCTCCGCTTCGCGGAGGAGTCTTCCCTTGGGGGCAGTATCGGACGACGTACTCGCTTCTTTTGAGTCCATGGGGCTATCAATGACGCCAGCCGACCGAGCGATCCATGCATCGATGCCGCCGGCCACGTCGCCCAATGTTCCATCGATATTGACTTCCAGCAGCCGATCGGTTGTTTGACTGAGGAAGGCTCGGTCGTGCGAAACGACAATCAACGTGCCCGGCCATTCGGCGAGAAAGTCCTCAATGAGGCGAATCGTCTCCAGGTCTAGGTCGTTGGTCGGTTCGTCGAGAATCAAGACGTTCGGGCGAACGGCGAGTGCCAAGAGGAGCTGTAGTCGGCGCCGCTCGCCACCGGAAAGTTCGCGAGCCTTGCTCTTGGGCAATGCGCCAGTGAACCAAAACCGTTTCATGAGCGCAACGTCGGCCGGGTTGCCCGGGACACCACGCGGTCCGGCCACCAACTCCTGCACGGTCTTGTTGTCGTCGAATGTATCGCCCTGCTGGTCAAAGTACGCGAGAACGACCGTGGGGCCATGCTTCATGGTTCCCTTCGTGGGCTCACGTTGCTGGGCTAAAAGTCCGACGAAGGTCGACTTTCCCGCACCGTTCGGACCGACAATCCCGACGCGGTCTCCGGGCCCCAACTCGAGCGTGACGTCTCGAATGATGTCGCGCCCGCCGTCGTAGGCGTAGTGAACATTGTGTGCCTTAATGACCGTGTTGCCGAGCCGGGGCATATCGGTGGCCAGGTCGAGACTGCCCTCGCGAGCGGCCGCTTCCTTTTTCGTACTCAACAGCCGTTCGGCGGCGTCGATTCGAGCCTGAGGCTTGGTCGATCGTGCCTTGACGCCACGGCGAAGCCACGCCAGTTCTCGCCGGGCCAGATTCTTGCGAACCGACTCGGCGTTGGCGGCCTGCTCCTCCCGTTCGGCTTGGGTCTCTAGGAGCTTGGAGTAGCCGCCGGCGTGGAGGTAGGTGTGTCCTCGGTCGATTTCAAGCATGCGAGTCGTCACTTGATCAAGCAAGAAGCGGTCGTGGCTGACGAGGACGATGGCGCCCTTGAAGTTCTTGATCTGTTGTTCCAGCCATTCAATGGCGCCGAGGTCGAGGTGGTTCGTCGGTTCGTCCAAGATCAGTACGTCGTCGGGCTGGGCGAAGACGCGCGCGAGGGCAACTCGTTTGAGCTGTCCTCCCGATAGTGCGCTGATTTGGGTATCAACGGCGGCCAACATGCCGAGTCGATCAAGGGCTGCGTCAACTTCCCAGCCCGAGCCGAGCGCTTCACGGACGGTGCCGTCGGGCAGAACGGGAATCTGTTCGAGGAATCCAACGGTGACACCGCGACCGCGGCGGATAACGCCCCCGTCGGGCTCCAGCGCCCCCGCCAGAATCTTCAGCAGCGTTGATTTTCCGGCACCATTTATTCCGACCACGCCGATACGGTCGCCGTCGGAAATGGTGAAGGAGAGGTCGCGCAAGAGCGTGCGGTCCGACCCTTCAAAGGTGACGTGCTGGAGGTCTAAGAGAATCGCCACGAGACCTTCAGGCTAGTGACCACGAGTGGAACGTCTCGGGACGGGAATCGACGACGTCAGATCAGCGTGGCCTCCATGGTGTCGGGAGTCTGGCGCATGAGCTCGAGGGCGAACCAGCCCGTGGCCAGCAACAAAAGCACGATGCCCCCACGAGACAGGAGCCCTGATCGAAGCGTTTCATGAAAGAGCGAAACACCGAGCAGCACGCTGGCCAGGGGGTCGGCGAGGACGATGACGGGCTGGCTCACACCAAGCGGACCAACGTGGAGGGCGGTCTGTTCGCATACGAGTCCGGCCACACCAACAACGATGAAGGCGTAGAGGGGCCAGTGGGTCACCATGCCGCCCAGACCCACCCGTGACCATTGGTCGCCAACGGCCTTGATGAGCGTCGCTTCGGTGGCCCACAGCACGGCTGTGGCCAGTGCGAAGGCTGCGGCGCGTCGAGCTGGCGAGCCGTGCCAGCCGACCAGGAGAGCCATGCCGACGATGATCAGGCACAAAAGGCCCGACCAGAACCATCGAGTTGTCGATGGTTCGGAGCCGGCTGAGGGTGATGCAAGTATGAGAAAACCAGTCAGGCCAAGACTGGTGAAGCCAGCCGCCGTCCAGGCTCGACCAGAGATGGCCTGACCTAAGCAGAGTCGACGAATCAGCAGCGCCAGGACGAGCTCGCCAACGAGGAGGGGTTGAACGAGAGCGAGCGGTCCAAAGTGGAGCGCCAGCGTCTGGAAGATCAGTGAGCCGGCCAGGGCCACCCAGCCCGCGAGCCAGAGGGGCTGGCGAAAGAGAAAGGCCACCAAGCCAATACCCCGAGGTGGAGTGGGTGACCTAGTGCTGGCGATGTGCTGCGTAATGAGCGCTGCGGCGTTGGCCAGAGCGGTCGCAAGTCCAAAGAGGAGAGCCAGGGCCACGTCTGCACCGTAGTTGAGAACCGGAAAATGTCATAAGGCACCGTTAACTTCTGATTTACCGAACGCCGTGGCCCGTACGCCACGAACGGAGAAAGTTAGGTTTCGATGAGCGAAATAATGTGCCCTCACTGTCACACCGCCTTCACGATTGACGAGGCCGGCTACGCCGACATCGTCCAACAGGTGCGAACGACTGAGTTCGAGCGCTCGCTCACTGAGCGTCTCGCACTTGCCGATCAAGAGAAGAAGGCCGAGATCGCCCTGGTGGAGGCACGAGCCAAGGGTCAGCTGGACAAGGAAGCGGCCGCGAAGGATATCGAGATTGAGCGCCTGCGCGCCGACGTACGCGCCGCCGACGTCGCCCGACAACTCGCCATCAAGGAAGCAGTGACACTGCTAGAAAAGGAGCGCGACGATCTCGCGCGGGACCTTCAGGTCAAGGCGACCGAACAGCAACTTCTCGAAGCGACATTGCGCGACACCCACTCGGCCGAAGTCAAAGCCAAGGACGAGCAGATTGCGTACTACAAGGACCTCAAGGCCAAGCTCTCCACGAAGATGGTCGGTGAGACGCTCGAGCAGCACTGCGAGATTGAGTTCGAACGTCTCCGGGCGACCGGCTTTACCCGGGCCTACTTTGAAAAGGACAACGATGCCCGCGGCGGCAGCAAGGGTGACTACATCTTTAAAGACTCCGACGAGGCCGGCACGGAGTTCATCTCGATCATGTTCGAGATGAAGAATGAAGCGGATGCCACCGCGACAAAGAAGAAGAACGAAGACTTCTTCAAGGAGCTGGATAAGGACCGCACTGAAAAGGGCTGTGAGTACGCCGTGCTGGTTTCCCTGTTGGAACCAGACAGCGAGCTCTACAACACCGGCATCGTGGATGTCTCACACCGTTACCCAAAGATGTACGTGGTTCGGCCCCAGTTCTTCATTCCAATCATCACGCTGTTGCGTAATGCGGCTCAGAACTCGCTGGCGTACCGAGCCGAACTGGAGCGTGTGAAGGAACAGAACATCGACATAACAAACTTCGAGAACAAGCTCGAGTCGTTTAAGAGCGGCTTTGCCCGCAACTACGACTTGGCAGCCAAGAAGTTCCGCACGGCAATTGAAGAGATTGACAAGACCATCGATCACCTGCAAAAGACCAAGGACGCCCTGCTTGGTTCAGAGGACAACTTGCGCTTGGCTAACAACAAGGCCGAGGACATCACGATCAAGAAGCTGACGCGAGGCAACCCGACGATGGCCGCCAAGTTTGACGAGGTCCGCACGAACCAGACCGAGGCGCTCGAGGACTAGGACTACGCCCGACCGCGCGTGATCGGAATCCAGGCCTCGGCTCGCATGACGCCCGCGCTATCGCCGGCCGGATAACGCTCGAGGTGCTGACCCCCACGGGTTGCAATGTCGAAAGGTATGAATATGGCGATTGAAGGTTTCCCACTCACTGGTGAGGGTTACGTGCAGGCTAAGCCGCGCC
>CANGMP010000046.1 GCA_947455165.1 Acidimicrobiaceae bacterium
GCCGCACTCGGTAGTGCAAAGAGCTGGTCGAGCTTGGGTTCGACTTGCTTGGTCTTGCCGAAGAGGTTGCCCAGTAGTCCCACTACTGGTTCATCTCACGTTCGAGTCGGGCCAGCTGGTCGAGACGCTTCTGGAGCGAAGGGTGGGTGGAAAAGAGCGCACCCATGCTGCCCTTGGCCAACGCTGGCGTGAAGAAGAAGGCGTTCATGCCTTCGGCTCGACGCAGGTCGTTGTTTGGAATGCGAGCCATGTCACCCGTCACCTTGGTGAGCGCCGACGCGAGCACCGAAGGCTTGCCAATGAGGATCGCGCCCGTGCGGTCGGCCGAGAGCTCGCGGTAGCGCGAGAGGGCCATCGTCAAGAGGAAAGACACGATGTAGACGAGAAACGAAACGACCATAACGACAAGTTCCATCATGAAAGCATTCTGATTGTCTTCGTCGCGACTACCGCCACCGAGCATGGCTCCCCACATCGCCATGCGGCTAATGAGGCCAGCCAGCATGCCGAGCGAGCTCGCCACAGTCATGACCGCGACGTCACGGTGGGCGACGTGACTCAGTTCGTGAGCCAGTACAGCCTCGAGCTCTTCGTCGGTCAGGCGAGCCTGGATGCCGCGAGTAACGACCACCACGGCAGCCTTTGGGTTGCGGCCCGTCGCAAAAGCGTTCGGCATGTCCATGTCCGAAACGCCAACGCGAGGCTTGGGCATGTCGGCCAAGAGGCAGAGGCGATCAACCATGGCGTGAAGCTCTGGCTCCTGCGACGGGTCAACGACGCGAGCACCCATGGAGGCCATGGCGATCTTGTCGGAGAACCAGTACTGACCAAAGAGCAGCGCGAAGTCAATGAGGCAGACGATGATGATTGAAACACCGAGGCTGGTGAGCAGAAAGCCCACCGCAACGTAGAGTGCCAACAGGCCGAGACCCGTGGCAAACATGCGAACGCTAAGTCCGTGGTCCTTTTCGTATCCGCGAGCACCCATAACTACTTGCCTCCCTCACCAGTTTCGAGTGCCCCGGCGGCACCCGAGCCAAGCTCTTGCTTCATGGCGGCCAGCTGTGCGTCGACACTCGACGTCGCTGAGACCTTGTCGAGTTGGGCCTGAATGTCGTCGTGAGTCGATGTCAGGTCGGTCAGCGCGCCGGACGAAAGGAGTTCGTCGAGGGCGCCGGAGCGGGCCTGCATTTCGGCGACCTTGTCCTGGGCCCGCTGCAACGAAGCACCGGCGTCAGACATCGTGCCCGAGATACCGGCCACTGACTCGGAAATCTTGGACTGGGCCTCGGCAGCCGTGTAGGTGGCCTTGATGGTCTCCTTCTTGGTGCGGAAGGCCTCGACCTGAGACTGGAGGCGGCTGCTGGCCTCAACAAGCTTGGCCTCCTGGTCGGCGATCTGGGCGTGCTGGGTCTCCAGCTCGGCCAACTGGGCGGCCAGCGCCTCGCGGCGAGTCAGCGCTTCGCGGGCCAGGGTTTCGTTGTTCTGAGCCAAGGCGGCCTTGGCCTGCTCGGCCAGCTTGTCGGCCTGGGCCTTGAGCTGCTCGGCCTGGAGCTCGAGGCGCTTGCGGGCGGTGGCCACGTCGGCAACGGCGCGCCGCATCTTGGTGAGATTGTCAAGCTGTTCTTCGTAGGAGAGGTCGAGTGTCTCGCGGGGGTCCTCAATCTTGTTGAGGACCTTGTTGGTCTTGGCCTTGAAGATGGTGCTGATGCGGTTGACCAGGCTCACCGGGTTCTCCTTCTATAACTGAGGCGTGCGGTACGCAGGCATCACAGACAGTTTGCCGTGATTTGTCCCAAATTGAGACGTTCTTGTTGATTTCTTAAGGAGATATCGGGGATTTAGGCCCGCCGAGCGCCTATTTGACGCCAGGTGATGGGGGTGTAGCCAAATTCGTGGGCCAGCGCTGGCCCGTTGACCGCGAGGAGCTGTTCCAACGTGGCGAGTCGTTGCGCCGCATCACCCAGCACGGACTCGACGTCGGGGCTGCCGAGGGCGGGGTGGACGATGATCTCGGTGACGCCGTCTTGAAGGTTGGCCAGTACATCGTGGAGCGGTCGCTGGGGAGACCAGTTAATGGTGGCGTCGGTAACGAAGTGGCCACGAGCTCGAGCCAGCTTGCCGGCGTCGAGGGCGAGCGATCCAAAGTCGTAGCCGTGGCGAATGGGCAGGCCGTACTCTTCGGCCACGTCCAAAAAGACGTCAAAGAGGGCCAGGTGCTGAGCCACCACGTCATCGTGGCTGGCCAGGAAAGTGGGGTCGACACCGAGCATCCGAGCTCGTTCGATTTGGGCGCGGAACTCGCGATGGACTTCATCGGGGTCGGCGTGCTCGGATGCGTCATTGGCGTCGAGCGGAAAGCCCCCTCGTCCGCCAAAGAGCGACGGTGAGTAGGTGACGGGGCGCATCTCGAGTAGTTCGTGTTCGGCGCTGAGTGCTAGCTGAACGCCGAGGTTGCCACCGAGTCGGGCTACGGCCTCTCGGGCGAACGGGCCAGTCACGAGCAGGGAGGCGTCGGTGACGAATCCGGCCGACAAGGCTTGGCGAACACCTTCGTTCACGCCGTACGTGAGACCGGCATCTGAAGCGGTAACGAGCAGTGCGCGTGAGGTGCTGACCCCGAGGCGCTCGAGAGTCTCACTCACGAGCGTGGCAGTTCTCGATCTTGGGTCTGCGCCTGGCTAATGAGTTCCAGGCGATACTGCTCGAGTTCGCCGGCGATTCGTTCGTCGGCCAGGCCGAGCATGCGAGCGGCCAGGAGGGCGGCGTTGGTGGCACCATTGATGGCCACGGTGGCCACGGGAACACCGCGAGGCATCTGCACTATCGAGAGCAGTGAGTCGAGGCCGTCGAGGCGGGCGAGCTCCACGGGCACGCCAACCACCGGCAACGTCGTCACGGCGGCCAACATGCCGGGCAAGTGGGCGGCGCCGCCGGCGCCCGCAATGAGCACTTCCAGGCCGCGACTCCGAGCAGTGCGTCCATATTCGATCATGGCTTCGGGAGTGCGGTGAGCCGAGACGACGTGCACCTCGTGTTCGATACCAAAGCGGGTGAGGATGGCGAGGGCGTCAGACATGACCGGGTGGTCCGACGAACTCCCCATAACGACTCCAATACGTGGCTGGGTCATGGCTCGCTCCTCAACGTGGCGTTCCAAGTATGAGGGCCGAGTGCCACGCACGCTCGAGAACGTCCTCTTTATTATCGCCGAGAGTGGTCACGTGTCCAAGTTTGCGGCCAGGGCGCCATTCTTTGCCGTAGTCGTGCACGTGGGCCCCTGGCACCGCACGAGCGGCCTTCGCGTCACCGGGGGCGTCACCACCGAGCACGTTGACCATGGTTACAAAGGGAGCCACGGGCTGTGGCTCAAGGACGGCGAGGCCGGCCACGGCTCGCAGGTGGTTCTCAAACTGACTGACCGAGGTGCCCTCAATGGTCCAGTGACCCGAGTTATGGGGCCGGGTGGCGACTTCATTGAGCAAGAGTCCCTCGGGCGTCACGAAGATTTCAACGGCCAATACGCCAACGGCCCCGACCATCGAGGCCACGGTGGCGGCCAGTTTCTGAGCCGAGAGCACTTGTTCGTCTGAAAGGCTGCTCGGGTAGTTCACCTCCACGCAGATTCCGTCGCGCTGCACGGTGTCAACTACGGGGTAGCAGACCGCGTGACCGTTGCGTCCCGTGACCACCAGCACGGCAACTTCACTGAACAGATCCACCTTGGCTTCCAGGACAACGGTGCCGGCCCCGAGAAAGTTGGTAAGCGCGGGACGGGGGTCGACCCCACGTGGGATGACCTGAACGCCTCGCCCGTCATAACCACCGCGGGCCGACTTCACGACAACGCCCTCGGGGTGTTGGGCTAGAAAGCTTTCGATTGCGGGATCTGCGATATCGGAAACGACCACAAAGTCCGGAACGGCGATGCCGGCGGCTTGCGCCCGGGTCCGCTGGAACGCCTTGTCGACGGCGAAAAGCAGCGATTCGCTGGAAGGTGCGACGTAGACCCCGCTGGCCTCGAGTCGCTGGAGCGCTTCGAGACTGACGACCTCGTGGTCCACGGTCACGGCCGAGAGTCCCGCACCAAAGGCGACGACGGCTGCTTCGTCAAGGGCCCGTCCGAAGGAGACGGCCGGAAAGAGGGCGACGGCTGAGTCGTCGGCCGAACTGGCCAACAAGGAGAGCTCTAAGCCGAGTGGTTCGGCCGATTCGGCCATCATGAGAGCCAACTGGCCGGCACCAATAACGCCTACGCTGAGGGAATTACCGAGATCGTTGGCCGCTGGCACAACGAAACGCTACCGGTCAAACCAGGGGGAGAGCAATGCGTATTGCAACAGGACTTGATGTTGATGGAACCCTCGAGCAAGTCTTTGCTCGAGCCAACAAGCTGCGCGACATGGGCTTTAGCAGTCTGTGGGCTTCACAGATCTTTGGTCCCGACACGTTGACGACCCTGGCCATCGTCGGACACGAACTTCGAGACCTCGACCTCGGTACGGCAGTGGTGCCGATTCAGCCTCGCCACCCCTCGATGCTGGCCGCCCAGGCCCGAACCGTTGAAGGGGCGATTGGTGGTCACCTCTCGCTCGGCATCGGCCTCTCCCACCAAGTCGTCGTGGAAGGCCTCTGGGGCATCTCCTTTGACAAGCCCGCGACCTATATGCGCGAATACGTCGAAGCGCTGTCACCGATGCTGCGCGGCGAAAACGTCGCCACCTCCGGTGAGCGTCTCAAGGTTGTCTCCATGAGCCCCGTGGGCCCAACGGACCCGGGTACGCCGAGTCTGATTATCGCGGCCTTAGGCCCAGTGATGCTCGACCTGGCCGGACGCCTCGCCGATGGCACCTGTCTGTGGATGACTGGTCGCAAGACGATCGCGTCGCACATCACGCCCCGCATTCGCGAAGCCGCGGCCGCGGCCGGTCGACCTGACCCGCGCGTGATCTGCGCCCTGCCAATCGCCGTGACCGATGACATAGCTGGTGCGCGTCAACGCATCAACGAGACCTACGCCGTCTACGGGACGCTGCCGAGCTACCAGGCCATGTTGCAAAAGGAAGGGGCCAACGAGGTGGCCGACGCCGCAATCATTGGCTCCAAGGCTCACGTTCTCGAACAGTTGGCCGAACTTGCCGAGGCCGGCGTCACCGAGTTCTCCGGAGCGGCCAGTGGTAACGGTGCCGAGCGCGAAGCGGCGCTTGAAGCGATGCTGGACTACCAGCGGAGCTAAGCGGTGGCCAGCCCCCAAAACGTCGTGGTGGTGTTGTTTGATTCGCTGAATCGACACCTCATCGGGCCGTACGGGGCATCGGAATTTCAAACTCCGAACCTCGATCGCTTCGCGAAGCGGGCTGTTCGCTTTACGAACCACCAGACCGGTTCATTGCCCTGCATGCCAGCTCGTCACGATCTACTCGTCGGCGCGTTGGACTTTCTGTGGCGACCCTGGGGATCGATTGAGATCTGGGAAGACGCCATCACCTACGACCTGCGTCGTAAGGGTGTTGTCACCCAGCTCATTACCGACCACCCTCACCTCTTTGAGAGTGGTGGCGAAAACTTCCACACCGATTTCTCAGCGTGGTCATACGTGCGAGGGCACGAAGACGACCCTTGGATGACGCGTCTTGACCCTTCGTGGGTCGGCGCTCCGGCACTACCGGCGCAAGCCGCTCCGTTTCACCGGGGATACGACACCTCACGAACGCACTTCAAGAGCGAGGAGGATTTTCCCGGTCCTCGTACGATGGCCGAAGCCGCGAAGTGGATTCGTCAAAATCATGGTCACCACGATCGTTACTTTCTCTTCGTCGACGAGTTCGATCCCCACGAACCATTCGACACGCCCGAACCGTGGGCCTCGATGTACGGACAGTTCGAAGGCCCCCGCATTATTTGGCCCCCGTACGCGACGCCCGGTTCCAAGCACGTACCCGACGCCGAGACGGCTCGACAGTTACGTGCGAATTATGGCTCCAAGCTCTCAATGATTGACCACCACTTCGGGCGCATTCTCGACGAGCTAGATGCGACGAACGCCTGGGAAGACACGGCCGTCATCGTGCTCACCGACCACGGCCACTACCTCGGCGACCGAGGCGGCACCTGGGGCAAGCCGGGTGTTCCGATCTTCTCCGAGATGGGCCACATCCCCCTGATGATGGCCTGGCCGGGCATCGCCGCTGGCGAACGGCACGATTTAACGACGACGAGCGACGTTCACGCCACGCTCTGCGAAGTCTTTGGCGTGCGACCAGAGCATCGCGTTCACGGGTTCTCGCTCGTCAACAGTGTGGAGAATCGCGGAAGGAGTGGCCGAAGTCACGTACTCACTGGTATCTGGGGCCGCGAAGTTACCTACGTCGATGCCGAGTGGCGCTTCACCCGTACGCCCGTCGAAGGTAATCGCCCACTCTCGATGTACTCCAACCGCTGGTCGACGATGCCGGTGCACGCCTTCCCGGAGATTCGACTTCCTCGGCCGGACGAGCGGGCCACGCTCGAGAGAATGCCGGGGTCGACAGTGCCAGTCATTCGTCAACCCTTCGCCACGGGTGACCCGGTTCCGTTCTGGGCCCAAGACTCCAAGTACCTCGGCGACCAACTGTTTGATCGGATTAATGACCCGCTCGAGTCACGTAATCGTCTCGACGTGGCCTCTGCACCCCTTGAGGCGATGCGCGAAGCACTCCGCGCCCTCGAGGCGCCGAGTGATCAACTCGAGCGACTCGGTCTTAGCTAAGCCGGCAGGCGCGTGTGTTTGAACTCGTTGAGGTCAGGCGAGTCAGCCATCAAAGTCACCATTGATTCAATGATGGACACTGAGTGCTGCGCGTCGCCGGTTGGCGGCTTCATGTAGCGAACAAACGTGGCGTCGGTACCGAGGACAAATGTCGGCACACCGAAGGCCTCGTAGCGAGTGAAGGCCTGGTAGGTCTCGCCAATGACGCCGTGAGGGCGGCGGCTTTCAACGTCGGCTCGAGCGGCGGCCACGTCGATGCCGAGGGGCTCGAGCACACCGGCGATCTCTTCGTGAGTGATCAAGCGAATGCCCTGTTCGTGGCGGGCGCGAAAGAGAGCCTCGTGACCGTCAAGGAAGTGTTCGTTCTGTTGGTCGCGAAGTGAGACGCCGTAGGCCAAGCTCAACAGTTCGGCATCCTTGCTGGTGTCGTCCCAAACATCGACGGCGCCCTCAGCACGGTGTCCCTGGCTCAGCGTCCAGGGGGCAAACGTGATGTCCCAGGCCGCCCCGGCGCGAAGTCCGGCAATGACGTGCAGGTGAATGTTCTTGGCGAACGGGCAACGGTAGTCAAAGGACAGTTGAAAGGCGGGCAGGCTCATGGAAAAAGCCTACGGTCAGCTCGGAACGTTCACGCCATTGCCGCGACAGATCTCTTTATAAGCGCAAAAGCGGCAGCTGTTGGCGCTGGGCTTGGCCGGGAACTCGCCGTCGGCGTAGTAGGTGTTGATGCTCGTCCAAGCCGTTTGGGCGGCCTTGCGACGAGCGTTCACGACGATTTCGGTGACGGGACGCTCAATGACTTCCTTCGCACCGACGTAGAACAGGCGGATGCGGGCCGGCATCTCATTGAGACTCGCTTCGCACATGGCGGCGTAGAGCTCAGTGTTCGCGAACGTGGAGGTCATGTAGTTGGCATTGGGCACGCGCCCGGTCTTGTAGTCAACAATGGTGAGCGAACCATCGGCCTCGCGGTCGAGACGATCGAGGATGCCAACCAGCGGCACGCCACTGATCTCGACGTTGATGCGCTGTTCGACGCCCTCAACCTGGCGGGCGGTGGCGTCTTCGAGTTCGAAGTAGTTCTTCGAAATCACTTCAGCCTCGCGAACAAATGCCGGGATAGTTTCCTCGGTGAGACCGAGGTCGCTGCGAACGTCATCGGTCAGGATTGCAATGACTGCTCCTTCGAGGTGGTCGGCAACCTTGTCGACGTTTCGTTCGTGAGCCTCCAGCTGAAAGATCTGCTCGAGGACGTAGTGGACAAATCGACCCAAGGCCGTGGCCTTGGTGGCCGGCTGGGGGATGCGGTCAATCGACGCGTGTTGGAACTTGCGTGGGCATGATTGGAAGTCCTGCAGGCGCGAGGGGGATAGTGATGCCGGAAGTGGTCGTTCAAAACTCATAGTGGTGACCGTAGGGATGGCCTATGACACGCATGAGGTCCGTTCAAATACGGCAGACTGTTGAGATGGCTCGTCGAGGAAAAACCCCCGCTGCGGAGAGCAAGTTTGTTCGTCTCGCATCGTGGTCGGGTCTGCACGAGGGTGATGCGGTCGTCGTGGACTCTGACCGCGACCGCCGGGGCCAGTTCGTCTTTGTGGCCTACGTGGAAAACAAGGCCACCGGAGACACGTGGATTGAAGTCCGAGGCGGCAAAAAGGGCGAAGCCAAGACGCGGTCGTTCCTGCCGGAGCAGATCTTCCCGGCCGGTGCTCGCAAGGGCGGAAAGATCGTGAAGCCGTCGATCGTCGATTCGCCCCAGCTGCCCCTCTGAGTCGGCACTCTGGCCCACGAGGATCCTCACACGTAGAAAGGTGCGCCGAACACCAATTCCTAACAAGTAATTTTGGAAATTTTTCAGAAGCCCAGAAAAGGCGCAAAATCCCCGTATTCTGCCTGCATGACCATCATCTCTGAGTCCTTGGAAATTACGGCCAGCCCCGACGCAGTCTTTGATGTGGTGAGCGACCTCGCCGGTATGGGACGGTTCTCTCCCGAGAACACCGGGGGCGTCTGGCTCAAGGGATCCACGCCCGGTGCCGTCGGCGCCAAGTTTCGCGGTACGAATGCCCAGGGCAGCAAGAAGTGGTCGACGCTCGCGACGGTCGTGGCGAGTAACCGTGCGACCGAGTTTCGCTTCCGAGTCACCGCGATGGGTTTTGGCGTGGCCACGTGGAGTTACGAACTGACGCCAACCCCGACGGGAACGCTGGTCACCGAAACCTGGGAGGACAATCGCTCTGCGTTCTTTAAGCCGATTTCGGGAATGATCTTGCGGGCCCGCGAAGAGTTCACGCGAACCTCGATTCACCAGACGCTCAATCGAATGAAGCAGTTGCTCGAAGCCTCGACATTGTCGTAGCGACCCGCCACACTGTCCCTATGTCGATTCTCACCAGCGATGCCCGTGACTAACGGTCTGCACCTCACTATTGGTGAATCGCTCGATGATCTCATCGAGCTGGTGGTCGCTCGCCTCGCCGTGCAGGTCAACCCCCTGGAGCGGCGAACCATCGTCGTTCCCAATAGTTCGGTCTCTCAATGGCTGGAACAACAGTTGGCCCAGCGACTGGGTCGCACGGAGAATCGACGAGACGGGGTGGTCGCCAATCTCGAGACGATTTACCCCTCCAGTATCGAGAACCGCTATCTCTATAACGACAAGCGGGACCGCGACCTGTGGTCTGTGGAGCGCTTAGCGCTCGCACTGCTCGGTGCACGAAACGCCGTTAGCGAACTCTCGCTCGCGGACGCTCTACGCCGAGCCAAGGAGCTCTCGGACGTGTTGACGCTACGGCCCGAGTTGCTCGAACAGTACGTGGCGGCGCCCGAGAACTTCCGAGAGCGTTCCGTTGTAGAGACGCTGCGGGCTGAGGGTTCGCCCCCGCCGTTCGAAGCCCTCCAGAAGTTTCGTGCGGCCGATCACGTGTTGCCCGAAACAGGACTCATTGTTTTTGGCTGCAACGAGCTCACGACTGGGACTCTCTTCCCAGCACTGCTGGGCACGTTGGCCGAGAGCTGCGAAGTCCACGTACTGCTCTCGACCCCGTCGATCCCGGCCAGTCGAGCATTTGTTGAGGGTCAGGAACGTGACTCCCTGGCAGTTCGTTGGGGCTCCTACGCCATGGCACACCTCCAGACGTGGATTGATGCATCGTCGCCCAGCACTGTTACGTGGGCGCCTTCGAGCGCAACCACTGGCTTCATTCACCCTGACCGGGTTGGCCTCGAGGCGGCATTGACGAATCCCAAGTCTCGCCGCGAAGGCGACCCTCGCGAGAGTTCCATAATTGCCATCCACGGAGCCGTGGGGTTTGCTCGACAGGTCGAGATTGCGCGTGACGCGTTGTTGCACGCAGTCAAAGAGCTCGGTCTTCGTCCGCACGACCTACGCATCATCACGACCGACCCACAGCGCTTCGCGCCGCTGATGGAGGCGCTCTGGGGCTGGCGTCGTGATGACAGCGATGCGCCGTGGTTGCAGTTTGAAGCCGCTGACCCCGCCCTTCCGCGCGCGAGTGACCGGCTCGACGGGTTCCGTCAATTACTGCACGCCATTGACTCGCACTTCACAGCCTCCGACGTACTCGGCATCTTGGCCCAACCAGCCGTGCAGCGCGGTGTTGGGCTCAAGCGCAGCGACATTGATCGTGTCACCGACCTCGTGATGCAGGCAGGAGTCAGCGTGGGTCTCGATGCCGCTACGCGTGACTCGCTCGGACTTTTTGACACCGACGACGACACTGGAACGTGGGTGCGCTTCATCGACCGAACACTGTTCGCGTCAGTATTCGAAGACGAGCCAGACGAGCCAGACGATCAAGACAGCGAGCAGCCTCGCTTCGAAGTACGCCCACTCGGCGCACCCGAAGACATCGAGACCTTTTCGCGAATCTCTCGAGTGGTCAAGTCCCTACTTCGCTGGAGTGTCCAAAGCGCTGCCTCATTGCCGCTCGCGGGCTGGGTCGACCTGTTTCGTGAATGGGCTGCGCTCTTGGGTCGTGACGAGCGGATCGTCGATAACGCGCTGGAGCGGTGTATAGAAAAGCTTGACCAGCTGTCGGCATCGTCGGACGTCTCGCTGGGA
>CANGMP010000047.1 GCA_947455165.1 Acidimicrobiaceae bacterium
ACTCACCCGTTCGCCACTAAATCTTCCGGAGTGCAAGCACTCCATGGATTCCGTTCGACTTGCATGTGTTAAGCACGCCGCCAGCGTTCATTCTGAGCCAGAATCAAACTCTCCATCAAGATTTTCAGATCACCGAAGTGATCTTTCGAATCAGAGAGTCGGGAGTGGGACTCTAACCACTCCCAACAAACCAGCTTCCCCACGGGGTGGTTCCACTGGTGTACATCTTTTTATACAACCGGCAGCCTGTTTAGAGACAGGGTTGCCGGCCGTACTGGCTTTTGGCTCTCGTTCTTCCGTTTTCAAGGAGCGACATCACACACGGCCAGGCCGGAGGTGCGACATAACTTCGGAATGGAATCGCTTCCACTCCACTGCCTCCAAGCGAGCTTGGCGACAGGACTGTCTACCCTAGCAGTTCTTTTCAACCGAATGCAAATCCATCCGGGGGAACAATTTGCAAACTGCAAACTGTCGGAACAGCAGGGACGTACACAGTAGCAGGTTTGTATGACCCGCGTGCGCACATTTGAACTACGAACGCAATCTTTCCTCCGCGGCAAAGACAGCACTACCGAGTCGGTAGCCCTGAACCATGTAGGCGTTGGGGCCCGAAGCCCCTGGCGATCGGCGTCGATTGAGGGCCTCACCCTGGGCGAAAAGCCCAGAATATTGGGCCAAATCAGCGGTTGAAGCGACGATTGATTCGAGTGTTGCGCCACTGCGAACGGCCTCACCAACAAGACCGCCGACAATCTCATGGGCCTCTCGAAATGGCATCCCTGCCTCGACCAAAGATTCGGCGATGTCAATCGCCACGAGCAGTTCGTCATCGGCAGCTGCCGCCATCTTCTCCGCGTGGACCGTCATGCTGCGGTATGCGCCGGCGAGCGCGGTGCCCACGTTGACCACGGTTTTAACGGAGTCAAAGAGAGGCTCCTTATCCTCTTGGAGGTCTCGGTTGTAGGCCAAGGGCAGACCCTTGAGCATCGTCAAGAGACCCGTCAGGTTGCCTACGAGGCGACCGCTCTTGCCGCGAGCCAACTCGGCGACGTCGCTGTTCTTCTTTTGGGGCAACATCGAAGAGCCCGTGGTGAAGTCGTCCCCCAGTGAGGCAAAACCAAACTCAGCGGTCGTCCACAGCACCAGCTCTTCACCGAGCCGGGAGTAGTGCACACCAAGGAGCGCCATGGCAAAGAGTGTCTCGGCGACAAAGTCGCGATCACTTGTTGCGTCCATGCTGTTGGCGAAGGCTTGCTCAAAACCGAGCTCCTTTGCCGTGAAGACAGGATCAAGCGGTAACGAAGTTCCAGCAATGGCGCCAGCACCCAGCGGTGAAACGCTCATCCGATCGCGAGCGTCAAGGAGTCGATCAACATCGCGCAGTAGGGCAAAGCAATGCGCCTGCATGTGGTGCGAGAGAAGCACTGGCTGAGCTCTCTGCATGTGGGTGTAACCCGGGAGATAGACCGCCAGGTTGTTGTCAGCAATTTCACGAAGCGCGTCGATGAGGTCAAGCACGACCGCAGCCGTGTTGTTGATCGCGTCACGCGTAAACAGACGCAACGTGGTGGCGACCTGATCGTTGCGACTCCGTCCGGTGTGCAACTTTGCGCCCACCGGGCCAGCAATTTCAGTGACCCGACGCTCGATCGCCGTGTGGATGTCTTCATCGCCCTCCCCACGAACGAACTCACCGCGGGTGAACTCACGCTCGACGGCCTCGAGCGTTTCGAGGAGCACTCCCCCTTCGGCTTCGTTCAATATGCCGGCTCGAACAAGCCCCTGTACGTGGGCCCGTGAACCCATGATGTCGTGGCGATAGAGCGCGCGATCGAAGGAGAAACTCTCAGAGAGGTCCCACAGCGCTTGTGACATTGAAGAGTCGAACCGACCCGCCCAGAGCGTCATGACTGCGGTGGCGTGGCGTTCTTGGCGCCCTGACGTGCCGCCCAAGTCTTCACACCAAGTCCGTAGATCTTGACGAAGCCTTCCGAATCTGCGTGCTGGAACGTGTCGGACGCGTCATATGTTGCGAGACCGTGGTCGTACAGCGCGACCGGGCTGCGACGGCCAATGACGGTCATCATTCCTGGCGCCTCGAAGCGCATACGAACGTCACCCGTGATTGCTCGCTGCGTCTCGTTGATGAAGGCGTCGAGCGCCTCTTTCAGCGGCGAGAACCACATGCCGTCGTAGACGAGCTCGGCCCAGCGCAGGTCGAGACGAGCCTTTTCACGGGCGAGATCCCGCTCGAGACAGAGATCTTCGAGTGCCGAGTGGGCGTTAATAATCGCCAGCGCTCCAGGGCACTCATAAACCTCACGCGACTTGATGCCGACGCGACGGTTCTCAACCATGTCAATACGCCCCGCACCGACGGAGCCGGCACGTTCGTTCATGGTGTTGATGATGTCGCCGAGTGACATCTTGACCCCATCAACCGCGACGGGCAGTCCAGACTCAAAGGTGATGGTGGCCTCAGTGGGGCCCTCGACGCGAACCTTGGTCAGCGTGTATGGCTCGGTCGGCGGTTCGGCCCACGGGTCCTCAATGTCACCACACTCAATCGCGCGACCCCAAAGATTCTCGTCGATGGAGTAGATCTTTTCCTTGGTCGCCGAGATTGGAATGTTCCACTTCGCGGCGTAGTCGACAGAGTCGGCACGAGTCATACCCCAGTTGCGGGCTGGTGCCAAGACTTCGAGGTCTGGCGCCAGTGCGTGGGTGCCCACTTCGAATCGAACTTGGTCATTGCCCTTTCCGGTGCATCCGTGCGCCACGGCATCAGCACCAAAGGCGCGAGCTTGGGCCACCAGGTGTCGCACAATCACGGGGCGACTCAGCGCTGAGACAAGTGGGTACTTACCTTCGTACTTGGCATTGGCAACAATGGCAGCTCCGCAGAACTCTTCGGCCATTTCGCGGCGGGCGTCCACCACGACACAGTCGAGAGCTCCGGCCGCCAGCGCCCGTTCACGCAGAACGGACGGGTCAGCAATGTCGCTTTGACCTACGTCAACTGCGACGCAGATCACCTCGACGTCCCACTGCTCAATCATCCAACGAACTGCGACCGAGGTGTCAAGACCTCCGCTGTAGGCGAGAACAACACGCTTTGCCATAACTACTTCTTTCCCTTCACTGAAACTTCAAGACCTGAAAGACGACAGAGGTCGTCTCGTAATGCGGCACCGCCGTAATTTTCTTGTGCGATCACCAAAATTGTGTCATCACCGGCCACCGTACCCAGCACTCCTTGGAGCGAGCTGCGATCAAGCGCCGAGGCCACGACGTGAGCGCACCCGGGGGGCGTTCTGACCACCACGAGGTGACCAGCATTGTCAATGGCCACGGCCCACTCCCCCATCATGCGACGGAGGTGCTCGAGCGGGGCCGAACCGCGACTGGGCTGCTCGGGCAGCTGAAAGCGACGCTGTCCGTCTTCATCACGACTCTTGACGGCCCCCAGTTCTTGGAGGTCGCGAGTAACTGTGGCCTGAGTGGCCACGATGCCCTCGTCCTTCAAAAGTGCCACGATTTGAGCGGCCGTCGAGACGACGTGACTCCCAATAATTTCGCTTACGCGGTGTTGACGCTGACTTTTGGTCACTTTGACTCCTTCATCCAACGAAGCACGCCGAGCATGGCCGACGTGCGGTGCCGTACTTCATTCCAAATCAACGAGGCCTCACTGTCGAGAACCTCATCGGTAATTTCTTCTCCACGGTGCGCCGGAAGGCAGTGCAAGATCACTGGCGAATCTGCGGCGGCTACGAGCTGGCTATTCACCTGAAAAGCACTGAGGTCGAGACGGCGCTGCTCCGCCTCGGCCTCTAGACCCATCGAAATCCATGAATCGGTGTAAATCGCTTGGGCTCCCTCAACCGCATCAAAGGCAAAGTTGGTGAGGCGCAAGGTTCCACCGAATTGTGACCGGCTAGAAATCGTCGCAACGTCTTGTTCATTCAGTTGATAGCCGTCAGGGGCACCGACAACGACGTGGGCCCCGAGACCAATGAGTGCAGTAGCGAGTGAGCGGGTGACGTTGGTCGCATCGCCGACGTACGCGACCGTGACCCCGGCCAAACCCTGCACGTTGCCTCCCGCAAAGTGATCGGCCAAGGTCAAGACGTCAGCCACGGCCTGCGTGGGATGCGTCTCATTCGACAGCAAATTGATGAAACTCGTCGACGGGCTCGACGCAATCATGCGGGCGAAGACACCGTGGTTCTTTACGCGGGCCGCGATAATCGAGGAGGTTTGAGCCAGTGTCCGGGCCACATCTTCAGCCGATTCGCGATCGTCGAGCCCAATCTCATCATTCGTAAAGACCGCTACGTTGCCACCCAGGCGCTGTACGGATGAAATCGACGAGGCGCGAGTCCGAAGGCTCGGGCGCTCAAAGACCAGCGAAACGCCGACATCCTTGAGTTCGTCACCGCGGACCACGGCGGTCGCCAGGCGATAGATCTCAGCCAGATCCTCGTGGCTAGTCTCAGCAATTGCAATGAATTGACGGCTCACGCCACCACCTCCGTTTGTAAGGCCTGATTGGTCCAGACATCCCGCAGTGCGTGAGGTCGAGAGCCGTTCGCAATGACGACGCGGTGAGCACCGTGCTCGAGCGCGGTAAGCGCCGAGTCGATCTTTGGCCTCATGCCGTCTTTGGCCTCGCCGCTGGCGAGAAGACTGCGAGCTTCGCTACTCGTCATCGACGAAATTGCCGAGTCGGCATCCTCGGCCGTCCGGCGAACCTGGTCAATGTCGCTCAAGAGTAAGAGCGTCTCAGCATTAAGTGCACCGGCGAGCGCTCCGGCGGCAGCGTCGGCGTTACAGTTGAGCAACTGACCCTCGCCGGTCATGCCAAATGGTGCCACCACTGGCACGATGCCCTGAGCCAGAAGCCCTTGGATATACGTTGGCGAGGCCTGAATATTGGCCCCGACAAATCCCAAACCACCACTCGCCACTTCGCCCTGGAAGAGCCGTTCAGCCGTGCCGTTGCAACCCACAACCCGCAGGGAGCGGGCTGCGAGCGACGCGCAGAGCGAAGCATTCACAAAAGAAAGTCCCATGACGACGGCTCGAAGCGTGGCTCCGTCAGTGACCCTCAGCCCATCGAGAAAGGTACTGACGACACCCGTCTGCTCTAAGAGTTCCGAGATTTGCGGTCCGCCGCCATGCACTAAGACCACGTCGTGGCCTTGAGCTCGCAGCTCATTGATGTCCAGCGCCAAGGTGTCAAGCAGCAATGCAGCATCGCTGCTGGCGTCTAAGGCGTGGCCGCCCAGCTTGACAACGGCAATGCTCACGGCGCCACTCCAACTCGACTGAGTCCAGCGGCTTCGTCGAAGCCGAGGGCTACGTTGGCGGCCTGAATCGCTTGACCGGCGGCACCCTTGCCGAGATTGTCGAGTGAACTCATGGCAATCAGCCAGCCTGTTCGGGGGTCTACGGCAGCGCTCACGAAGCAGAGATTGCTGCCGAGAGCATCTTTCAGCGACGGTGGTTCACTCGTTACGACGACAAAGGGGTCGTCCTGGTAGGCCTCGATCAAAACCTCCTGGGCCACTTCTGTCGTGACACTGAGCGTTATGCGGGCGTACGCCGTCACCAGCATTCCTCGGCTGACAGGAACCAAATGGGGTGTAAAAATCAGCTCAGCGCCCAGTTCTTGCTGCATTTCAATGGTGTGGCGGTGGTGCAAGAGGCCGTAGGCCTCGGCATTGCCATGCAGTCTCGAGAAATGGAGGCGATCGCTCGTCGATCGGCCCGCGCCGGAAACACCGCTTAGGGCATTGACGATCAATCCTGTTGACTCCACCATGCCCCGCCGAACAAATGGGGCGAGCGCCAGGGCCGTCGCCGTGGGGTAACAGCCCGGGGCGGCCACCAACTTGGCCCCTCGCAATTCGCTGCGATGGTTCTCCACGAGGCCATAGACGGCCTGGGTAAGGAGTTCGGGAGCCTGGTGGGCGTGCCCATACCAAGCCTCGTAGTCGCTCGGGTTCTTAATACGAAAATCGGCACCGAGGTCAATCACGACACGGCCCTGCTCGAGGAGACGTGGAACGAGCGCTTGGCTCGCCCCGTGAGGCAAGGCTAAAAAGACAACTTCGGCGTGGCTCGAGAAGACGTCGTCTGTCGCACCGTAGGTCTCGGTCGGAAATCGACCCGCCAGCGACGGCACGTGTGACGCAATCTTCTTACCCGCGGCGCTTTCACCAGTCATCAAGACGAGTGAGAGGTAGGGGTGGTCAGCAATCAACCGGACCAGTTCAGTTCCGGCGTAGCCTGAGGCTCCAACAACGGCAGTTTGCATACTTGCTATTTTATGCACAAAATTGCCGTTTATTGCAAGTAGGAATCTATGTCTCGTCGCGGGTGGTTGCTGTTCTTAATCGTGAGCCTCTTATGGGGTCTCCCCTACTTCATGATTCGTATTGCCGTTCGCGAACTCGACCCCGTGAGCGTCGTCATGGCACGAACATTGCCGGCCGCCCTAGTTTTGCTGCCGATTGCTTGGCGATCGGGTGCACTTACAACGCTGCGCGGCAAACTTGGCTGGCTTGGCGTCTACACCATTGTGGAGTTTGGCATTCCGTGGTTCTTCATGGCTACCGCCGAGCAGCACGTCACGAGCTCGCTGGCCAGCCTGTTGATCTGCGCCACGCCATTGTTCTCCGTTCTCATCAATAAGGTTCTGCACCCCGAGCGAGCCATTGGTCGCCGGCGCCTGGTGGGGCTGGCGCTCGGCTCGGTCGGCGTTTTGGCTCTCGTTGGCCTCGATACCTCGGCCGATTCGGCCTGGTGGATAGGGGCAATGTTTATTGTGGCCGTTGGCTACGCCTTTGGTCCCCAGGTGATCTCAGCACACCTGACGGAGAGTTCCGGACTGGCCGTCGTGGCGGTCAGCGTGGCCATCGTGGCTGCGATTTACACTCCGCTCGGCATAAACCGCTGGCCAAACCACGTTTCGGGAGAAGTCTGGCTCGCGCTCGCCACACTGGCGGTGGCCTGCACGACGGCCGCGTTCTTGCTGTTCTTCATGCTGATCAAGGAAGTGGGACCTGCTCGCAGCACCGTTGTGACGTATCTCAACACCGCCATCGCGGTATTGCTGGGCGTGCTTTTCCTCCACGAACCACTCACGACTGGAATGCTGATTGGCTTTCCAATCATTGTCGCCGGATCGGTCTTTGCCACCTCACCAAGTCGAAGCGTTAACGCAGCGTCGCACCAAGCTGGCTAGCCGCCTCGAGCAGTGCCGTTCGCGCCTCCAGGACTTCACCTTCGGTCAAGGTCGCGGTCTCACTCGAAAGGCGAATCGCAAACGTCACGCTGCGACTGGCATCTGGCAGTCCGGCACCGCTATACACATCGAAGAGCTCTACCGACTCAACGAAGGCCGACGCTGCCGAGAGCGCGGTGCGCAGAGCGTGTACCGAGACGCTCACAGGCGTAACGAGGGCTAGGTCAAACGTGGCCGATGGGAATCGACTCGGTACGGGCGTCTTGACGTCCCGTCGGAGCACCATCGCCGGTTCGGCCAGGACGCTGAAGTCGAGCTCCAAGAGGCCAAGTCGACGCCCGTGGACCTGCTGGGTTCCGAGGGTCGAAATGAGTGCGGGGTCTACTTCACCGACCCGACCGGCGACGACCCCGGTAGCAACGTCGACGAGGTCGGCGTAGCGAGTCGGGTGCCACCCACGGGGCGCTTCACCGTCGCGTACTTGCACACCAGCGAGTCCAAGTCGCTCGGCAATGATTGCCCAACTGCCCACGGCGGTCGTTGCATCATCGTCACTGCGACCGAGTACGACCGTGATGACCTCGCGCTCAACCGGCAGCGCCAGAGTCGTTGAACCACCGTTGCCTCCGCGAGCGGTGCGAGGTGTCGGCGCCGCATCGGGGTGTATCGCCACGACACCGAACTCGAAGATGGCCTCATTCGCGAAGCCTCGTTCGGCGTTGCGCAACCAGGCATTAACGAGTCCAACCACTGCCGACGAACGGAAGATTGACTCTTCGGCGGCCAGCGGATTCGTGACGCGGATCATCGGATCACCCTGGTGAGTCAATGCAAATTCTGCTTCGCTCAGCAGCGTGGGCGTCCAGGCTTCGGTCCAACCGAGTCCGAGGGCAATTGAACGCAGCGCTCGGCGCGTCGATTGGCGCGGCGAAAGCCCACCCGGAGTGGGCCACGTGGGGGTCCGACGAACCAGACGGCGGTAGGAATACAGACGAGCAATCTCTTCAATGAGATCTGCCCGACCAAGGTGGCCGCCGCGAATATCGAGGCGAGATGAGGGTGTCGTAACTTCCAATGTTTCGCCGTTACGAACGACGTCACAGTTGATGGCCCGCAAATACGCGGCGCACTCATCGAGCGCAATGGTCGTCCCGAGCAACGACGCCACGTCATTTTCGGTCAGTGAGATAACTGGGAGCGAAGGCAGTTGTCCGTGAGCCTGGTGCAGGGCCGCGACCTGTAGTCCAGGGCAGGTCATGCGGAGCAGCTCAACGAAGCGGGCGCCAGCTTCGGCGCGCCCATTGAAATGCACACCACGTTCAAAACGGTGCGAAGCCTCAGACCGTAGGCCGAGTCGCTTGCTCGTACGGGCAATAGTCATGGGGTCAAAGAATGCGACCTCAAGCAACACGGCCGAGGTGGTTTCACGAATCTCGCTCGATTCGCCTCCCATGATGCCGGCAAGGCCGATGACCACATCGCCACCGTCAACAATCACGCAGTCAATGCCCGTGTCGCCGAGCCCGCGGCCCGGCTGACCCAGAACTCGATCATTTCCGTCGAGCGTCTTGAGCACTTCTCCGCTACGGGCCTGGCGAACACCGATGGCCTGTCCCGCGACCAGTGTCGCATCGTAGGGGTGGGTCGGTTGACCGCGCTCCAACATCACGTAGTTCGAGGCGTCGACGACGTTGTTGACGGTGCGCATGCCGGCCTGTTCGAGTCGGCGCTGCAACCAGAGCGGTGACTGAGTGACCGTGACGCCGGCAATCTCAATGACGTCCAAAGCGCCACAGAGTTCGGGTGCCGAGATTGTGGCCGAAGCATGAGCGGTGCCGCCGTCAATGGTGAGCGGCTTGGCCGGATCGATGACTGCGCCACCAAATCGAGAGGCGAGGTCTCGAGCGATGCCGAGCATGCTCCACGCGTCGGGTCGGTTGCCCTCCGGGGAGATGTCAAAGATGAAGTCCTGTTCGATGCCGAGCAGTTCGGTCAAGTGGACGCCTGGCGCCACACCGGCGTGGTCGTCGAGAATCATCAGCCCGGCGTGATCGTCACCGAGACCGAGCTCGCGGCCGGAGCAGAGCATGCCGTAGGAAGTGATGCCCTTCATCTTGCGCTCGGCAATGGCGAAGTCACCTGGAAGGACGGCGCCGACCGGGGCTAGTGGCACGTAGTTGCCGACTACAAAGTTCATGGCGCCGCAGACAATCTGCAACGGCCCCTCGCCGGCATCCACGATGATGCGACGAATCCGGTCAGCACCTTCAATGGCGTGAATTTCGTCCACATGGGCGACGATTACGTCACTCAGCCCGGCGCCGACCTCTTCGACTCCTTCGACAACCAGACCGAGGTCGTCGAGTGTGTCGCGAATGAGTCCAATGTCGTTGGGGAGCTCCACGAGCTCGCGCAACCAGGAAAGTGAGGCCTTCATGAGAACTGCCTTAAGAATCGAACGTCGTTGTCAGTGAGAGCGCGCATGTCGGCAATTTGGTGTCGCATCTGCGCGCATCGGTCAATGCCAAAGCCAAACGCGAAGCCGCTGTATTCGTCGGGGTCGATACCAACGGCGCGAAAAACGGCCGGGTCGACCATTCCGCATCCGCCCAGCTCAATCCACCCGGTGTGAGAACAGGTTCGACAACCCTCGCCACGACAGATGGTGCAGGTGATCTCGAACTCGGCCGATGGTTCAGTAAACGGGAAGTAAGCCGGACGTAGACGCGAGGCAATATCGGGGCCAAAGTATGCCTTGGTGAAGGTCTCAATGACGCCCGCGAGGTCGGCAAAGGTGATGCCCTTGTCAACGACGAGACCCTCAATCTGGTGAAAGGCGGCGAGGTGACGAGCATCAGGTGTGTCCCGACGGAAACAACGACCAGGCATCACGGCGTGAATCGGCAGCGTGCCAGTGGTAACCGCTGCTTCCATGAGGTGAATCTGCGTCGGCGACGTGTGTGTGCGCAACAGCACAGTTTCGGGCTCACCGAGGTCGAGATAGAAGGTGTCCCACATACCACGGGCCGGGTGGGCCGGTGGAATATTGAGCGCTTCGAAGTTGTACCAATCGGTCTCGATTTCGGGTCCCTCGGCAACCGAGAAACCCATTCCGACAAAGACGTCTTCGAGTGACTGCTGCGTCAAGGCCACGACGCCCGGGTGTCCGGCCGAAAGCGGCAGCGAAATCTTTGAGGCCACCACGTCACCGAGCACCAGACGATCGGTTTCGTAGAGCTCGGCGCGCTCGGCGGCCGAAAGCACATCGGCCCGGGCCTCAAAGGCGGCCTCGACTTCACGGCGAGCCTCTTGGAGTCGGGCCCCGGCAGCCTTGCGCTCCTCGGGCTCGAGAGAGCCGAGTGTCTTTTGCAGGTTGGTAAAGGGCGAACGCTTACCCACCAGGAAGGGCTCGTGGCCACGAAGTTCCTCGGCAGACACTGACGACGAGATGGTCGTGAGGGCTGTCGCTACCAGGTCCGGTAGTTGTTCCAGCGGGTTACTCATAGGGGTAATGCTAGAGCCCGAGCCTCACCGAC
>CANGMP010000048.1 GCA_947455165.1 Acidimicrobiaceae bacterium
CACCAGCACGAAGCCGTTGCCACTCGGCGCATCCCACGTGGCTCTGCGTTTTGAGCGCACTGGACGTGGCGGAACGGCGACGCTGCTTATTGACGGCGACGAGTGCGGCAGCGCCGAGATTCCCTTTGTGATGCGAGTGATTTCCAGCGTCGGCTCCTCGGTTGGCTACAACCAAGGCTCGCCCATCTGCGATCTCTACGAATCGCCCTTTACGTTCACCGGCAAGTTGAACAAGGTGGAAATCCAGCTCGCGCGCCCCCGCCGCGACCAAGAGTCAGACATTGCTGAGTCCGAAGCCCGCTCCATCATGGGTCGCCAGTAAGCCTCAGACCGTGGGTCGTTGACCTGCCAGAATTACGAGATGAGTTCCCTCGGACGTCGCCTGGCCCAACACGCGGCCTTTCGACGCCGTCGGCTGACCCTTCGGAGTCGCTCGTGGGTTTTCGGCGGTCACGACCTCAGTCGGGCCGTCTGGATCTGTTCCTGGCAGCGGAGTGGTTCGACGTGGCTAGCCGAGCTCTTGGCCAGTCCCCCAAGAACGCGGTTGGTCTACGAACCGGCGAATCTCCCCGACAACTGCTTTGAGGGTGTTGAAGCCTCGCTGACCCCGCTACCAATTGAGTCGATGGACCACATCGAAGCTGTCGTGCGCGGCCTCGCCGGTCACGTTCACCACTGGTGGACCGACCAGTTCAATCGAACACACTTCCCTCGGCGGCTGGTAGCCAAGGACGTACGCGGTCTCGGCGTGGCCGGAGCCGTGGCCGCGCGCCTGCCGAGCACACCGGTAGTTCTGCTAGTTCGCAACCCCCTGGACGTGGCCGCCTCAGTGTTGCGCCTCGGTTGGTTCGATAGTGAGTTGTCGCCTCGCGAGGCCTATCTGCGAGAGGTGAGCACGTGGTGTCAGCTCCACGAAACAGCCCTGACTGACCCTCGACTGAAGCGCGCCGTGTGGGTGAGCTACGAAGCGTTGCTGGAGGCACCGAAAGTCGAGCTTGACCGGGTGCGGGCGGTGCTGGCTCAAAGCTCACCCACGTGGTTGGCTCTCGACGTGGACTCGTTAAAGACCGAGGAACGATCACAAACCGACTTTGCCACTGAACGCGGAACGAGCGTGGAATCGGCGTGGATTGAAGAGGCTCGAGCAGTTCTCGCGGCCTCACCGTTCGGCACGTACTACGACGCTCCTCGTCATCACGTCGGCTCGCTGCAAACGCTCCTTGATTCACGGGGTCAGTAGCGTTATCTCATGGAACTGGCCGCGCTCTATCTCCCCCAGTTTCACCAAATTCCGGAGAACGACGAGTGGTGGGGCGAGGGCTTTACCGAGTGGACCAATGTCCGCAAAGCGCGACCACTGTTTCGTGGACACCAACAACCAGTCATTCCCGGTGAACTCGGCTACTACAACCTCTTAGATCCCGAGGTGCGGCAACGTCAAGCCGACCTTGCTGCCGAATTCGGCGTCACGTCTTTTTGTTACTGGCACTACTGGTTCGGTGGCAAACGGATCTTGGAGCGCCCCCTCGATGAAGTGCTCGCGAGCCGAGAGCCGAACTTTCCGTTCTTCGTGGGGTGGGCGAACCAGTCGTGGACCGGCATCTGGCATGGTGCGCCTAACCGAGTGCTCGTCGAACAGACATACCCCGGCATCGATGACGACCGCGCACATTTTGCGAGCCTGCTCCCCGCCTTCAGCGACGATCGATACGTTCGCATTGACGGCAAGCCCGTCATGCTCGTGTTTCGCCCGATGGAACTACCGAACCCGCGCGCCTTTATTGACCTCTGGCAGTCGATGGCCCACGAGGCCGGTTTGCCAGGGATCTACTTCGTAGCCTGGGTGGAAGGTCGCCCGTGGGGTATCCAATACGCCACTCACGCAGCCGACGGATTTGACGCCGGCCTTTACGTAGAGTTTCCCTTTCAGCGCACTGGGGCCACCAAGTTGCGCGACCGCCTGGCAGCGCGCAGCGAACGTTTTGGTCCGGCGCGGTATAACTACACCGACCTGCCACCACAGCCTCGCCACCACGTCGACGGCGTGCTGCACCCCAGTGTGCAGCCGAACTGGGATAACACCCCTCGATCGACGCGGAGAGGCGCCGTGGCGCTGAAGACCTCGCCGGCAGCGTTCCAGCGGCACGTGGCCGATGCGTTGCACCGCGAGTGCGCGCGCGAAGCCGATCCCGCCAAGCGACTCGTCGTCGTCAAGAGTTGGAATGAATGGGCCGAAGGCAACTACATCGAGCCAGACGCTCGGCATGGTCGCCAATGGCTGCAAGCAGTTCAACGAGCCCGCCAGGAGGTTCTCGGATCATGAGTGTCACCCAAGAAAGAAATGACGACGGCACGGTAGCAACGTGGTGGCTCGACCGGCCTGAAGCACGAAATGCCGTCAATTTCGAGATGTGGAAGTCGCTGCGCGACGCTGCGCTCGAGGCCAATCGCGACCCGCAACTTCGTGTCGTCGTAATTCGGGGCCGAGGTCAACACTTCTCGGCCGGAGCCGACATCGCGAGCCTCGGGCGATCGCTCGCCGCCGACCACGACGGGTCAACGTACCGGGCAGTGAATCTCGAAGCCGAGCGGGCACTCGCCACGCTGCGCGTTCCCACAGTGGCAGCCATTGAGGGATTCTGCGTCGGCGGAGGCGTTCAGATTGCCCTCGCGTGCGATCTGCGCATTGCGACACCAGACGCCACCTTTGGCGTGACGCCAGCCCGACTCGGAATTGCCTATCCCGCCGCGGCGCTCCAGCGACTGGTGGCCATCGCCGGGTACGGACTAGCAACAGAGCTGTTGCTCGCCGGGGAGATGATTGAGGCCAGCCGAGCCGAACGTGGAGGGCTCATCCAACAGACGGCCGAAAACCTCGACGAGACGTTGGCGTCACTGGTCCGTTCCCTGGTTCAGCGTTCGCCCTTCACTCAGCACGCCACGAAACAGGTGTTGCAGGCCATGATCGATGCCGTAGACGTCAGCGACCTCGGTCGCGCCATGGAGCTGGCCTCACTCAGTTCACCGGACCTCGACGAAGGTTTGTCCGCATTTCTGGCCAAACGAAGCCCTACGTTCACCTACCGGCCCTAGGGAGTCGTTAGTACGCTTAACGGGTGACTTCGCTTCCCCCGCATGGACGCCACGCCCGAACGCGTCGCTCGATTCCGCAACGTACCCGACTGTTTCGCTCCGGGTGTGCGCTCGGCGCCCTCTTGCTGATTGCGGCCATCGTGGTGGTGACCACTGGACGCAATGACTCATTTGCCTCGTCAACCACGAGCACCACATCGACCTCAGTAACCACAACGTCGTTGGTGCCTCTGAACCAGACGAATCCCGGCGGCAAGCCGGCCGTGATGCGCCGTTTGGCACTATGGCGCACCCTCGGCGGACCCATCTCGCCGAAGAGCGTCGTGGCCACCAATACCGGCATCGTCATGGCGCAAAACATGATGTACCGCCACACGGTGACCGTCTATAACTCCCAGGGCGTCTTGCTTAAGTCGATTCCAGATGCCGTGCGCCTTTCTGACTTTGGCGTTACCGGCCACCCCGGGTATTCGCGTGGCGCTCCAGTCGAAGCCGCAGTGACCCCCGACGGACAGTACGTCTGGGTATCGAACTATTCGATGTACGGCGCCGGCTTCGGACCTGAGGGCTCCGACACGTGCAGCCCGGCCTCGGCCCATGCCGCCGGCAACACCAACAGTTACGCCTATCGCATCTCGCTAAAGACGCTCAAAATCGACTCCGTCGTGCAGGTCGGCATCGTGCCGAAGTACCTGGCGGTCACTCCAAACGGCAAGTACCTCGTCGTCTCCAACTGGTGTTCGTGGGACGCCGTTGTTGTGGACCTGAGCTCTAACCACGTCGTAGCTCGAATTCCCGTGGGCGCCTACCCACGAGGCATCGCCATCAGTCCGGACTCGACCATGGCCTACGTCGCCATTATGGGCTCCACGATTCTGGCGCAGATCAACCTCAACACGATGCGCGTCGTGCACCAGATTTACGTTGGTTCCAATGTTCGCCACGTCGTCATCGACCCCATCAACGGTCAATACCTCTACGTTTCGCTTAACGCTTCTGGTGTGGTGGAGAAAATCAATCGCGCAACTGGGCACATCATGGCCCGAGTCCACACCGGTTCAGAGTGCCGCACCCTGGCCATCTCGACCGACGGCACGGCCCTCTTTGTCGTGAACTACAACTCCAACACGATGACGATGCTACGGTCCAGCGACCTGCACGTTCTGCAGAATGTTGCGACTGGCACCCACCCCGTGGGCGTCACCTACGATGGCCGCACCGGTCGCGTCTGGGTCGCCGTCTATACCGGCGCCCTCATGATCTTCGACACGAAATAGGAGCACCATGCCACTCGATCCCGCCGCCCAGTTTGTTAATGATCTCGTCGTGGGGGGACGTGGTGATCAGGCCGCGCCGAGTGACCACCTCGCCCTACGTCAGGCCTGGGGCGACATGTTCGCCGCCCTGCCGGCCGTCGAGCTCGTGACGACCCGGCGCGACCTCGAAGTGGCCGGCTGTCCGGCCATCTTGCTGACCCCTGAGGGCAAGCCCACATCACTGTTGATCTGGTTCCACGGTGGCGGCTGGGTCATTGGTAGCCCCGACCTGTCACTGGCCGAAACCGACCGCTTGGCCTCGCTCGCCGACACACAAGTGCTCTCTCTCGACTACCGCATGGCCCCCGAGCACGCCTTCCCCGCCGCCTACGACGACGCCGTGGCTTCGGTGGCCTGGGCCATCGAGCACGCCGACGAGCTCGGCATCGACCCGACCAGAATCAGTGTCGGGGGCGATAGCGCCGGAGGCAACCTGGCCGCAGCCGTCGGCCAGCACTACCGAGCTGTCCTGCGGGGCCAACTCCTCGTCTACCCCGCCGTCGACCTGGCTCGCGAGTCCGATGCCTCGAAGCTCTACGCCGATGGCTACCTCCTTAATACGCCGACCATGTCCTGGTTCGCCGAGCAGTACATCGGCGATCAAGACCGCACCGACGTACGCGTAAGCCCCCTTCGCGCCAGTGACGACGTCATCGCAGCACTACCGCCGACCCACGTCGTGGTGGCCGAGTTTGACCCCTTGCGCGACGACGGCTTCGACTACGCCAAGCGGCTCGAGGCCAACGGCGTCACGGTCACCGTGGACCACCACGCCGACCAGATGCACGGCTTCTTCGGCCTCGTGGCCGTCCTGCCCGGTTCGGAGTTGGCGATTGCCAACGCGGCCCAGTTCCTGCGTTCGCTGTAGTTCGTGACCAGCGTCGCACGACGAGAGATCATGATGAACGTTGACCTCGCCTCGATAACCGAGTATCCGTCGCTGAGTTCCGAAGTGGCCGAACTTCGACTTCGGGTCGCCCAGAAGCGACTCGGCCACCTCCGGCTCTTCACGGCCGGCGTCCTCGATCGTCACGAACCGGGTCCCGGCATCCTGGCCGTCTTCGAAGGCTTCGACGCGGCCGGCAAGGGTGGGGCTATTCGCCGTGTGGCCCATAGCCTCGACCCGCGCCACGTCACCGTCGTGCCCATTGGACCACCGACCCCACTCGAAATGGCCCAGCACTTTCTCTGGCGCTTCCAACCCCACATTCCCGGACACGGGGCGATGACGGTCTTTGACCGCAGTTGGTACGGGCGGGTTCTCGTCGAGCGAGTCGATGAGCTCATCGATGAAGCGACCGTGGAGCGAAGCCAACGTGAGATCGTCGAGTTCGAACGGTCACTCGTCGACAACGGGACGATCATCGTGAAGTTCTGGCTGCACATTTCAGACGACGAACAGCTCCGCCGGTTTGAGGATCGACGCGACAATCCCCTTAAGCAGTGGAAGTTGACGGAGGCCGACTGGCACAACCGCAAGAAACGTGCCGCCTATATCGTGGCGGCCAACGACATGATTGCCACCACTGGGGCGCAAGACGCCCCCTGGCACGTCATCCCGGCCAACTCCAAGCACTTCGCCCGAGTCCAGGTAATCGAAACCCTGAACCGTGAAATTGAGCGAGGGCTCGCTCGAATGGACATCACCCCGCCATCGAGCCACGGGGATGATTACCTCGTCTAATCACGACACGAGGTCCAGAATTCTGGAACACTGCAGGTATGAGTTTTCGATACGGCCTAACAATTCCCTTCGATGGCGTGCCCTTGGCGGAGCACAAGGAGTGGTTCCACCGCATTGCCGACCTCGGCTACACCGACGTCTGGAGTGCCGAAGTCGACGGCACCGACGGATTTACGCCCCTCGCCCTCGCCGCCGCCTGGGAACCTCGACTTCAACTCGGCGTTGCTGTAACCCCCGTCTTCACCCGCGGCGCTGGCCTCATGGCGATGAGTATTGCGAGCATGGCCGAAGCGGCACCGGGTCGGTTCACCATGGGCATGGGCGCCTCGAGCAAGCCCGTCGTCGAGAAGTGGAATGGCATCACCTACGACCAGCCCTACGCCCGCGTCCGTGACGTGCTGCGATTCGTCAACAGTGCCCTGGCCGGCGAGAAGATCGACGAAGTCTTTCCGACCTTTGAGGTCCACGGCTTCAAGCTCTCTCGTCCCGTCGCACAGAAGCCACCAATCCTGCTCGGCGCCCTTCGCCCCGGCATGCTCCGTCTCGCGGGACGCGAAGCCGACGGCGCGATTCTGAACTGGCTCGGTGCCAAGGACGTAGCTCAGTGCGCCGCCGAAGTCGGCGAAGGCAAAACCATTGCGGCCCGCCTCTTTGTCATTCCGACCGAAGACGCCGACACGGCCCGCTTCGTGGCTCGTCGCATGATCTCGTCGTATCTCACGGTGAACGCCTACGCCGAGTTCCAAAAGTGGCTCGGTCGTGGTGAGGCCCTGCAGCCAATGTGGGACGCCTGGGCCGCGGGTGACCGCAAGAAGGCCAACGAAGTCATTCCCGACTCGGTCGTTGACGAGCTCATCATCCACGGCAGCTACGACCAGTGTCGTGACCACATCCAGGCCTATATCGATGGCGGCGTCCAGATTCCGACGCTGGCCATTATTCCCGTCGGCGTCGATATGAAAGACGCCATCGAGGGGTTGGCTCCCCGTCGTTAACACTGAATAGCGTTTTTTCGGAAACGTGGTAGGAAACCGTTTCCTTAAAATTGCCAAAAATATTTGCCAGTGCTGCACTCCTCTTCTTAGGTGTCGCCGCTGGGACTGCCATCAGTAGCTTGGCCGCTGCGGCTGCGAACAACCCCACGGCCTTCTATGGCTACGCGAACGACAGGACCGGTGCCCTCACGTCAATTTCAACCCGGACACACAAGTGTTCCAAGGGTCACACATTGACTACATGAAATGCCGTTGGCTCGACGGGTCCGGCGGGAGCTCGAGGCGTGCAGGGTTCAACGGGGGCCGCCGGCGTTTCATCGCCAGAGGGCGTCTACTTCGTAGGCAAGCATCTCATCGTGCACGGTGCGAACGTCAAATTCGCCAATTTGGGTTACGCCGCCCTGCAGAATGCTGACCTGACTTCGGCTGATTTCTCCTACGCGTCTTGTGAATGCGTTGACGTCGGCCGCAACGCAGGTCGGTCTCACCTGGACGCGGTGGCGCCCCAGGGTGGCTCCGCGTGCCCGGACCAGTTGGAATCACCTCACCCGTACGCTCTCGACGTGAACACCCACACATCTAGCGACCACATCTACGGCGATGACTGCGGAGAATCTCGCCCGACGGACGCATACCGCGTACTGTTCGCCAGTTGATGGCTCGTCGCGCACTCCTACGCCAAGAGTGGCACGACATTGTTTGGTGTCACTGGCCCGTCGATCCCGTTCAGGTTCAACGCCTGCTCCCAGCCGGCCTGAACCCCGACCTTTTTGAGGGTCGCGCCTGGATTGGCCTTATTCCCTTTTCCATGCGCGACCTGCGCCTCGCGGGACCACTCGGTCCACTTTCGCGCCTCGCCGGCGTGGGCAATTGAACCGTCGACTTCGACGGCGATTTCTTCGGACATTGATTGGTTGAGGTTGCGTCGGACCTGCGCCGAGGCCATGGCGTAGGCATTGCCGAAATTGTTGGCGAAGGCCAGCACCCGGTCGAGGTTCTTCTCCAGATATTCCCAGTGGACTTCGGCGTTGACCATCAGTGCTCCGACATTCGCCAATTCGGTCGAAATGCGGTGCTGCTCTTCTTGGAGCTTCCGAGCGGAGATCTGACGGAAGTGACCGTGGCGCGTATTCGGCCACGCCCCGCAATGTCTGGGGAGTGGCCGAATACGTTTTCTCAGCAGAGTCGAGACACCTTACGAGTCAGTGCCGCTACACCGCCATTTTTGTTGCCGTCAACGACCATGGACTCGCCCCAGCATGGATCATTGCCGATTGACCGAAGCCGTGAGCACAGATCCCCATCAACCAAGGCACCAAGATTGACAGGTTGTTCGCTCAGCGCAGCGCCAAGGAGCACAGTTCGGATCTCCAACGCGTTGACGGGTGAGTTTCACTCCCTCATCTCGGGAAAGGTCTCAAAGCGTCGGTTCGACCACCGATACTCGGTTGAGTACCCGATTGGTTGACCACCCAATCTTTGATGGAACAATCACCACTGACACCCTTGAGTTGGGGTTGGAACTGAACAGACCAATGAGGTAAGTCGCTGTCGCAACTGCTCGGCGGTTCGCCAACGCCACGTCAGCGCCGTTGCCTCCGCGGTTCGCACTGCCGTAAAGAGTCACCTTGGAATACGACGAGGCAACAATGGTCGCAGCGAATTGCTTGAGTGCCTTTTGATCAGCTTTCGTCAGATTCGCTCCGTTGTAGGCAAATGAGACGGTGAGTGGGGAAATGCTTCCCCAGCTAATCGTCAAACGAGCGGTGGCAGCGGTGTTGAACGCGTAGGTGGCGTCACTGCCACCTGAACACGAGATAACCAGTGGCGACCCGTCGGGTGATGTCGTAGGCGTGTAGGTCGATGTGCACGTTGGTGCTGTTGCGATTCCTGGAGCAACAACTGAGCCCGAAGTGGAACCGGTGTGAAGGGTGAGGCTGTAGCTCGGCACTGCTGCGCCATAGAGAACTTCCTTTGCGTCAGGGACGACGTAGAGGACAGCCTTCACCACCGTGAAGGACTGATTGGAGCCATCAGCACTTGCGTGAGTGGTGCCTTGTCCAACGTGAGCCACGAGGGTGCAGGTGCCAACGCCGACGTAGTTGACCTCGCCGTTGGTCACGGTGCAGACGCTCGTGGTCGACGAGGTCACCGAGGTTGATCCGTCACCAGTGGTTGAGACCACTGGGGTGAACGATGCGCCATAGGTGCCCGATGTCGGTATGTTCGAGATCGAAACTGATGATTGCGTCAACGGCGAGTCCATCTCCCCAATGTTGGTGACTTTCACCATCACGTGGCTACCCGTGTTGTTAATGAAGAGACTTCCAGTGGCGTCGAGCGCCAAGCCAGTTGGTCGATGCAGGTTTGATGCCAATGGATCACCTGCAGTTGGCGATCCACCATTACCGGTGCCGACGACAATCGACAAGTTGCCACTCGTATCAATTTTTGACACGACGCTGTTCTCTTGATCGGAAAGAAAAACATTTCCCGCACCATCAACTGCCAAGGAAGTTGGACGATACAAAAAGGAGCTGGTTGCAGGACCGACTGTTTCGGTTCCGTATTCAAGTCCCGGAGCGGTGTAGCAATAATACGAGCCGTAGCAAAACTGTTGGTCTGGCTCTTTTTTGCCCGCAACAATTGAGAGGTTTCCAGAGGTATCTACCTTGGCGATGACATTACTGGCCTTATCGGCAACGTAGAGATTGCCATTGGAATCAGCTGCCAGACCACTAAAGGCCCTGAAGGGCGAAGACGTCGCCGGACCTTGCGCTGGATAGCCATAATTTCCAGAGCCAGCAACGACGGAAAGTGTTTTATTCGGACTCACGCGGACAACCACCCTGCTTGAGTCGTCAGCCACGTAGAGGTTGCCCGATGCGTCGAGGGCAAGTGCTCCGGGATTCTTGAACGGTGATTGGGTGGCAGGTCCAGGGACAGGTGAATCTTCGACTCCGACGATCCCGGCGTAGACGGAGAGTGTTCCTTGAGCGGTGATTTTCTCCACCACACGATTCTCGGAATCACTCACAAAGATGTTTCCCGAATGGTCGACAACAATGCCATTGAGATTGGTGAAGTCCGAGGACAGCGCTGGTCCCTCGGTTGGCGTTCCACGATCACCCGTTCCCGCAACAATTGTGAGGTTGCCACTGGTATC
>CANGMP010000049.1 GCA_947455165.1 Acidimicrobiaceae bacterium
CGGGACGGGGACGTTGGCCGGCCAAGATCAACTGGAACTGGGGCGGCGGAGCCGGCGTCAGTGACGGTCACGTGATTGGACTGCAGTTCGGCGCCAAGTGGACCGAAGGCAGTGGCTTCACCGAAAACGGCATCACCGTTGACGGAAGACTCAGCAAGATCGGTCGTGAACTGACGTGGACCTACGACTGGGAGAACCCCATGGCCCCCTGGACCATGGTCGACTCCGAGGGACAACTCAACGTCACGCTCACGCCCACGTTCGACAAGCACACGTTGACTGACGTCAGCGAGGACCTTGGCAGCGAAGTCCACCAAGTCTTTGGCACCTACAGCGGCCACGTCACGACCGACGAGGGTCTCACGATCCACTTTGACAACCTCGTCGGCTTCGCCGAAGAGGCCCGTCAACGTTGGTAGGGCTTTAGGCCAGTCCGAGCTGCTCGCGGAGGTTGGCCGGCACGAAGTTGTTCTCCGTAGTGGACTCGGCCTCGACGAGCTCGACCATGACGTCGACGACTTCCTGGGGGTCCATCTGACCTTCGGTCACCATCTGCTTCATCATCTGGAACAGACCGGTGGAGGGAGCGCTCACGGCGTCGTCGCCGAACCACTCCCACATCGAGTCGGCCATGCGGTCGTTAAAGCCCGTGAGGTAAGGACCGGGGTTGAGCAGACAGACGTCGATGCCCTGACCGAAGAGTTCGCCGCGCAGGGTCTTGCCCATGGCTTCGAGCGCGAACTTGGACATGGAGTAGGGACCAAAGGCCGGACCGGCCAACACGCCAGCAATCGAGGAGACAATGATCACGCGACCGTTGCCGCGCTTGACCATCTGGGGCAACGTGGCCTGGGTCATGCGCAGGGTGCCAAAGACGTTGACATCAAAGACCTTGCGAACAATCGCCTCGGGTACGTCGGCCAGTGGTCCGGTCTGACCGAAGCCGGCGTTGTTAATCAAGACGTCCACGTTCCAGTTGGCGACCTTGTTCACGTCGTCGGTGGTGATGTCGATCTTTTCGACCTGCAGTTGGGGCGCCTCGGCGGCGAGTGCGTCAGCTTGGGCCTGGGTTTCGGTGGTGGCGATCACGTGGTGGCCGCGGGCCGCGAGAGCCAGTGAGGCTCCACGGCCAAAGCCGGTGCCGGCGCCGGTAATAAGAACGGTCTTGCTCATCTGGGAACTCCCCCTCGGTTCGACCATTGGCCAAAGCCAAGGTCACGTCGTCAGGCTAGTGAGTCTGAACTAGGCCGACCGAGTGGGTCGGCCATCAAGCAGCGGCCGCTCGGGGCGACGCTTCTGGTCACCACGCTTCCAGGCAATACCGCTCAACGCTTCCAGCACAATGCGGTTGCCCAGGTAGGCCGTGATTTCGGCGTGGTCGTACGGGGGCGACACTTCGACCACGTCCATGCCCACGAGTGGCAACTCCATGCCAATGCGACGGACCGCATCGAGCAGCTGGCGACTGGTGAGCCCACCCGGCTCGGGGGTGCCGGTGCCCGGTGCCGAACCGGGATCAACGACGTCGACGTCGACCGACAAAAAGACGGCGTCGCAGTCATCGAGGGCGAGGGTGAATGCTTCGTCAAGCACGGCGTCGAGACCTCGACTCGTAATCTCGCCCATCTCGAAACTCCGCATGCCCTGCTCGGCCATCCAGTCGAGCGTCTCGCCTTCGGGCCAGTAACCGCGCAGGCCGATCTGCACAAAGCGGTCGCCGCGGCACGCACCGGACTCAATCAGTCGGCGCATCGGAGTGCCGTGGCCGTGGAGTGATCCAAACTGCGTGTCGGCGGTATCGGCGTGGGCGTCAAAGTGAATCACCGAGACCCGACCCCAACCCACGGCGCGGGCCAGTGCCGTCACGTCCGGCAGGGCAATGGTGTGATCGCCACCGAGCACCACCGGAATGACACCGGCATGGGCGACTTGGAGGACTCGTTCCTCGAGCCGTTGCAGCGAGAGTTCGGTATCGCCCGAGGGCATCTCGACGTCACCAAGGTCGAGGACCCCGAGGTCCTTGAGCGGATCGACGCCAAGCGCGAGCGACGGTCGCGATCCATCGTGAGGGTTGTAGTCGGTGGTGCGCAGGGCCTGGGGTCCGAAGCGGCAACCCGATCGGTGGGAGGTCCCACCATCAAAGGGCGCGCCGATAATGACTGCACCGGCGCTGCGCCAACTGTCGAGCTCGTCTGGGTCGGCGGCTGGAACACCGAGAAAGGTGGCGTCGGGACCGTACAAGTTTCCAATGCGCGTCACGAAAGGACCTTTCTCGTTGGTGACTCAATGTTAGAGACTCAATCCGCACACGCCAAGACCCGAGGAGGGTCTCTCCTCGGGTCACTGGGGGTACTACAGGTTGGGGGGTTAGCTGTGGGCGAGTGCTCGGCGTAGCGCTTCGTGCTTGAAGTGGAACGTGGCCACGCCGGCAACACCGGCGAAAAACATCGCGGGGATCATCAGGACGAGGAGTGCGGTCATTGGATTTCCTTTCGTTGTTCCAGTGACTCCAACGTAGAAAACCAAAATAAAAGGAGGGTGAGGGAACCCTGAGAAGTTCCTAAGAGTTCTCTAGCCCAAGGCGAGCAAGACGATTCCTGTGGCCACCAAACCTGCGGGGAGAATCACCGTGCTGGCGCGACCTTCTTTAAAGAAGAAGACGCCGAGGATTGCGGCCCATAAAACACCGGTTTCTCGGAGGGCCGAAACGACCCCGAGCGTGGTGCGGGTTTGACCCCAGAGCACGATGGTGTAGGCCACCATAGAAATTAAGCCGCCCAGTGCCCCGAGTGTCAACGTCTTTGGTTTCGGGATCCACGACCGGCCCCGTCGGATGGAGACCGCGACGAGCCACATCAGCGACTGACAGAAAAAGAGGGTTGCGCCGTACTGCAGAGCGTCCCCACCGGTACGCACGCCGTAGCCATCGATCACGGTGTAGCTCGCAATGGCCACGCCCGTGCCCAGGGCCCACCAGATGGCCGACGGGGTGGTCACCCGAGAGCGACTCGACCATGAGAGCGAGATGATGCCGAGGGCCACCACGACCACGCCGCAGTACGACCAGACCGTGAGGTGTTCGTTCGCGAGCGCGACACCGGCGAAGGAGACCAGGAGGGGCGCGATGCCGCGGGCCACGGGATAGGCGGTGGAGAACTCGCCCTTGGTGTAGGAGACCATCAAAATGAGTTGGTAGAGCTGGTGAATACCAACCGAGGCCGCTTCGTACCAAAAGACGCGGCCGGGGGTGAATCCCGTAAAGGGCACCACGCAGACCGCGAAGGCAAAGACGCCGAGGTTGAGCAGGGCGACGTTGGTCCGGGTGTCACTGAGTCCCTTGGCCATGGCGTTCCAACCGGCGTGCATGACGCCTGAAATCAGCAGCATCAACAGGACGAACAGGGAGGGATTCTTCACGATTTACTCATACGGGGCAAACCATTCTGACCGACCCGCCCCACCTTGGTAGTTTTTCCCCATGAACTCGGTCGACTGCTTGGCTCACACGGGGTCCCCGCTGTGGATCATGATCGCCGTGGGTCTGAGCTGCGTGCTCGCCGGACTGACTCTGTTGCGCCTTCCCATCGTGCGTTTCGTCGGTGTGTTCGCGCTGGTCTTGGGTGCCACGTTGGCCGTGCAGTCCTCGCACAGCCCCGCCGCCACGGCCGCCTGCACGCCGACCAACAACTCATTGATCTCGGGCACCTTTAGCTTCGTGGGCTACGAGGCCAACGCCACCGAGCTGCCCACCATCACGGCCACCGATGGAACCAACACCATCACGGCCCTGTGGGCAACACCCGCCTTCAACGGCAGCGACACTGTCGCCTCCTTCTCCTTCCCCGCCGCCGGGGTCGGTTCGTGGACATTCTCGGTAAACCAGACCGGCGCGACGCCGCTCGAGTTCATGGACTCCACGCTCCCCTTTGCCGTCAATTCCAGCCCCATGCTGACCGGTGGACCCTTCGACGCCTCAACCTCAACGCCCAGCGCGGTGGACGTAACGCCCCTGAACTTCACGTTCCGCGTCTCGGTCGACGGCTAAAAATATGGCCCTCGTCGGGGCGTAGTAGTATGGAGACTCGCGCCACCGAGCCTCGGTGAGGGGGCGCGAAACCATGGACCTGTGGTGCAGCTCGGAGTGCACGCCGCCCTGTCAAGGCGGAGGTCGCGGGTTCAAATCCCGTCAGGTCCGCCGCTGTTCGAAAGAACAACGACCATGGTCGAGTAGCTCAGTTGGTAGAGCGCGCGCCTGAAAAGCGTGAGGTCACCGGATCGACGCCGGTCTCGACCACCAAAAAGTTCCCCGTAGTTTGGGGACGTCTCGTAGGGTGAGGGTCGTGACGACACTCCCCTCTATCACCCCCGCCTACGCCGAACAGCCGGCCGGCACACCCTGGCCCACCACGAGCTGGCCCGAAGGCACCGCGAGCAACCTCGACGAGCTTCTCTCCGTCATTGACGAGGGCATCGCCGACCCCGGTCTCGGCGAAACGCGGGCCGTACTCGTCATCAAGAACGGTCGCATCATTGCCGAGCGCTACCACGGCGAGATTCCCTTCTTTGATCGACCATCCGAACCGGTGACGGCTGAAACGACCCAGATCTCGTGGTCGATGGCCAAGTCCATGGTCGCCCACATCGTTGGCGTCCTCGTCGACCAGGGACGACTCGACCCCGCGGCCCGCGCCCAGGTGCCCGAGTGGAGTGACCCGAGCGACCCCCGGCACGCCATCACGCTGGCCGACCTGCTGGCCATGCGCGACGGTCTCAACTTTTCCGAGGAGTACGACGTCAACAGCGGGAGTGACGTCATCACCATGCTCTTTGGCGAGGGGGCCGGCGACATGGCGGCCTTCACCGCCAACAAGCCACTGGCTCACGCCCCCGGGACTCAGTGGAACTACTCGAGCGGCACGACCAACATCATCTCGAGGATCGTGGCCGACGTCGTCGGCTACGGCGCGGCCTACGAGTCCTTCTTGCGAGACCACCTCTTTGGACCTCTCGGCATGAAGAGTGCCACTCCGAAGTTCGACCCCACCGGCGTCTTTGTCGCCTCGAGTTACGTCTACGCCACCGCCCGAGACTTCGCGAAGTTCGGTCTGCTCTATCTGCGCGGCGGCGAGTGGAACGGCACCCGACTCGTTTCGCGCCGCTGGACCGACACGGCCCAGATTCCTCACTCGGCCGACGAGGAGTCCGGCACCTTCTATTCCTGGCAGTGGTGGGTCACCGGCGACGAGTTCGGCTCGTACTGGGCCAACGGCTTTGAGGGCCAGTCCATCACGGTCGTGCCGGCGCTGGACGCCGTAGTGGTTCGTTTGGGCAAGACCGACGCCGAGTACTACCCGGCGCTGCGCGCCTGGCGTGCTCGCCTCCTGCGCGCCCTTAGTTCGACTGAGGTGCAGTCAGCTCCGTAGTGGTGCGTTCGGGCACCTTGGCCAGCGTGGCCAAGATCAACAGCGAACCAAAGAGCAGGGCGTTGCGCACGAAGAAGATGAAAACGGTCGTTGGCGTAAAGCCGATGTCCGAGAAGTTCTCATCGCGAGCCAACCCCCACGGAACCATCAACAAAATGGTCGACCAGAGAGCGGCTAGTCCGGCCGGACTCTTGAACCCCACTTCGAGGGCCACGAGCGGCAGCAAGAGGACCCAGACGAAGTAGTGATCCCAAACCACGGGCGCACTCAGAGTGCTACCCATGACGACCACGACAAAGGAACTCAGCGGGTACCCCCGCTTCCAGAGACGGGCGGCCAACCAGACGGAAAAGAGGGCCACGGCAATCAGCGTCAGCATGCCGAGCGTGGACTCCCAGGCGCTGCCATTAAAGGGCGGACGGAAAAAGAAGCTGTAAGGGCTGGAGGAAGTGGAGCGCCAGTGAATCTTGGCGTGGAAGTGACTCACTTCCCGGCCCGAGAGCATTCGGTGAAAGAAGTCCCACGAGTGACGAGGCCAAATAATCCAGGCCAGCAGCGTCGTCGCCACGGCCGAGCCAATGGCCGTGAAGGCTTCGCGCCACTGACGGCGATACAGCCACACCAGAACCACCAGGGCCGGGTAGAGCTTGATGGCGGCCGCAATGCCAGTCAGGACGCCACGGCCGCGTCCGCGAATGGCCAAGTAGTCGAGGGCCACCATGATGGCGAGCATCGAGGCCGTTTGGCCCATCGCCAGACAGAGCGCCATCGTCGGAAAGATCATCACGCCGAGCGTGGTGGCCATCATCGAAACACCGAGCGTGCGCCAGGTGAGCGTGCCCCGGACGTGACGCCAACCAAGGGCCACGAGGCCGGCGTAACAAAGGAGGGTCAGAAAGTTCCAACCCGTAACGGCCCAGAAGTGAGAGAACCAGATCAGGGGCCAGAAGAGAAAGAGGGCGGCCGTCGGGTAGGTGAAGTACTCGCGATGATCGATGTAGGTGTAGAGAACGCCACCGTTCTTTACCGTCAACACATCGCGAATTCTTGAATCGATGTCGCAGAAGTGGCAGGCGTAGTGTCCCGTAAAGAACCAGTTACCGTCGGGCACGACGGCCGTTGCGTACCAGGACATCAAGGCCATCGAGACCACGCCGGCCACCACGATCGCGATGGTGACACTGCGGTGCTTCGGCAGACTGAAGTTAGGCACCTTCATAGGTGAATCCGAGATCGGGGGCGCTAAAGAGCGCCTCGAACTTCAGACCGACATCCGCAGCCATCGCGGTCGCCGTGCCGCCACGGTCAACGACCGCCAGCAACAGAACGACTTCGCACCCAAACTCTTGGACGACCTTGGCCGCCTCGAGCAGGCTCGTGCCCCGCGTCACGGTGTCTTCGGTGATGACGACGCGATCACCGGGCGTCAACCGACCAGCGATACGACCACCGGCGCCGTGGTCCTTAACTTCCTTGCGGACGCTGAAGGCCGACAGGGCGCGACCCTGCGTGGCGGCGACTCCGGCCGTAATGAAGCTGACGCCGTCGGCCCCCATGGTGAGTCCGCCAATGGCGTTAATCGACGGGTCGAGTCGCTCAATGACGAGCTGGGCCACGTCGGCCATGACCTCGGGGGCGCAGATGGTCTGCTTGGAGTCAATGAACCAGTTCGACTTGCGACCGCTCTTCAGAGTGAAGTCACCGGTGCGTACCGAGTGGGTAAGCAGGTGTTCTAAGACGCGCTCTCGACTGCTCATGCCACTACCACCTTCTGCGAACCCGTCGACACGTGGCCGACGACTGTCACCTTGACATCTCCATCACGCAGGGCGGCCAGCGCGTCATCGACGCGACTGGGCGACACTGCCAACACCATGCCGAGACCACAGTTAAAGACGCGCAGCATCTCATCGGCCGCGACGCCACCGCGGCGCTGAATCTCAAAGAAGATCTCCGGCGTTTCGAACGAGTCCAGGTCGATATGGGCATCGAGCGTGTCGGGCAGCATGCGAGGTACGTTGCCGACAATGCCACCACCGGTGATGTGGGCGGCGGCGTGCAGGTCATCGCCGAGCGCGCGACGCAGTGCCATGACGGCCGGCGCGTAGATCACGCTCGGCCGCAATAGTTCATCAGCGACGCTCACCGTGGCCCCGGGCCAAGCCGGTTCGTTCAGACGCGACTCGTCATCGAGCAACACGCTGCGAGCCAACGTGTAGCCGTTGGAGCGAATGCCGGGCGAGGCAAAGCCGAGCAGCACGTCACCGTCTTGCACCCGGTGCGGTCCCATCTCGGTCCCGGCCTCGAGGGCGCCGACGGCAAAGCCGGCCACGTCGATGTCGTCGGGGTGCATGACGCCACCGTGTTCGGCTGTCTCACCACCAATGAGAGCGGCGCCGGCGAGGCGACAGCCCGAAGCGATGCTGGTAACGATCTCTTCAATACGTTCAGGCACGAGGCGACCGACCGTGATGATGTCGAGGAGAAAGAGGGGCTCGGCGCCGACGCAGACGAGGTCGTCGACCAACATTGCGACGAGGTCGTGACCAATGGTGTCAAAGCGCTGAGCCAGTCGGGCCACGTGGAGCTTGGTGCCGACGCCGTCGGCCGAGGAGACGAGAACGGGGTTCTTCAGTCCCGTGGCGCCGAGGGAGAAGGATCCGCCGAAGCCCCCGATGGAGCCGAGCACACCGGCGCGATTCGTGGAGGCCACGACGTTCTTGATGCGCTCGACGGCCTCGTCACCGGCCGCAATGTCGACACCGGCCGCGGCGTAGGTGGCACCGCCGGTTGGTTGATCGAGTAGACGGCTCACGCGCGGCTCTGCGTTCGCGAGAAAGAGACCGGCACCGGGGCCGGGTAGTTGCCGGTCAGGCAGGCGTCGCAGCACTCGCCGTCGAGACCAATGGCGTCGCGGAGGTTCTCCATGGAGATGAACTCCAGCGAGTCGGCACCAATGAAGGCCCGCATCTCTTCGACGGTGCTGTTGGCCGCCAGTAGTTCGGCCCGCGTCGGGGTGTCGATGCCGTAGAAGCAGGGCCAGGAAAACGGGGGCGAGGAGATTCGCAGGTGGACCTCGGTCGCGCCGGAATCGCGCAGCATGGCGACCAGCGCTTGGGTCGTAGTGCCGCGAACAATGGAGTCGTCCACCACGACGAGTCGACGGCCCTCGATGTTCTCGCGCAGCGGGTTGAGCTTGCGGCGCACACCCTTGGAGCGCGAGATCTGGTCGGGCGCAATAAACGTGCGACCGATATAGCGATTCTTCACGAGGCCGTAGCCGAAGGGAATGCCCGAAACGGCGGCGAAACCCTCGGCGGCCGGCACGCCCGAGTCGGGTACGCCCATCACGAGATCGGCCTCAACGTGGGCCTGCTGGGCCAACCGCTCGCCCATACGGCGGCGGGCCGAGTGGACCTGATGGCCCATGAGGTAGGCGTCGGGTCGGGCGAAGTAGACGAACTCAAAGATGCAGAGTTTCTCTTTGCCACTCGACGGCTCCAAGAGTTGGCGGGAGGTGACGGTCGTTTCAGTGATCGTCACCAACTCACCCGGTTGGAGTTCGCGAACGAACGAGGCGCCAATGACGTCAAGGGCCGGTGACTCCGAGGCGAGGACCCAACCTTCGGGGGCATCTGCAGTGCCGAGGCGGCCGAGGCAGAGGGGTCGAAAACCGTGGGGGTCACGAATGCCATGCACCACGCCGTCACCGAGAAAGACCAGGGAGTAGGCGCCCTCGACCGTGGGCAGCACCTCGGCAATACCTTCGACGAGTGTGCGACCGGTGTCGATACTGAGCGCAATTAGTTGGGCCACGACGTCCGAGTCGGAAACGAGCATGCCGGGCAGAATGCCCGCGCGCGCGGCCAGGGCATCCGTGTTGGTCAGATTGCCATTGTGGCTGAGGGCAAAGCCGACGCGACCGGCTTCGCGGTAGACGGGCTGGGCCGCGGTCCAGTTGGCCGAGCCCGAGGTGGAGTAGCGAGTGTGACCAATAGCCACGTCGCCACGCAACGAGTGGAGCGACTGCTCGTTAAAGACCGAGGCGACGAGTCCGTTGTCCTTGAAGACCGTGATTGATTCGTGGTCCCAGCTCGCAATACCGGCCGACTCTTGGCCGCGGTGTTGGAGGGCGACGAGGGCGTCAAAAATTAGGTGTGAAACGGCCCGACCGGGGGCCACAATTCCAACGACGCCACAGGCTTCTTTCATGCTTCCCTCAGGGTAGGGGCGTGCCACTTCACCTCGGTCATTCTCGCACAATCACGACGGTGTCACCATTCCTCGGTACGCTCCAAAGCGTGATTGACCTCCATATGCACTCGAACTTCTCTGATGGCTCCGACGAGCCCGAAGCGCTGGCAGCCCACGCCCACGAGGTCGGCATCACCACCCTCTCGCTGACCGATCACGACACCACCGACAGTTACGCCCGCATGGCGGCGGCCTGTGTAGCCCTCGGGATTGAACTTATCCCCGGGGTCGAGGTCTCGCTCAAGGACGTCGAGGCCGTGAAGGTCCGCGAAGACGGCAGCACCGAAAAGGGCGTTTCGGTCCACGTCCTGGCCTACTTCGTCCCGACCGAGCCGAGTCACCCCTTCCAGCAACTGCTCAGCAAGCTCCGCGACGACCGCCGGGCCCGCAATATGAAGCTGGTCGAACTACTCCAGAGCCTCGGTTTTTCCCGTCTCGACTACCACGAGATCCTGGCCCGCGCCAA
>CANGMP010000050.1 GCA_947455165.1 Acidimicrobiaceae bacterium
ACCATGGCCTTCAACCCGACGCGGTCCGAATCATCACTGCGTCGCGGCATTCTCCACAACGCGTTGCAACGCGAAGACGGCACGTGGGTGTGGCGCCACCAGCAGCACGGCCCGGCCACCCTCGAAGCACCACAGCCCGGCAATCTGTGGGAGACGCTGCGCGACCTCCCGCTGCCCGTGACCTTGCTGCGAGGTCTCGCGAAGGGTTCGGTCGTTGATAACGACGACGTTGCCGAGCTCGGCCGACTGCGCCCGGACGCCACGGTGCTTGAAATTGAAAATGCGGGGCACTCCGTTCAAGGAGACGCCCCGCTCATCATGGCCAACTTCTTGCAATCGATGTAGGCCCAGTGGCTGGCGGGGAAGGAATCGAACCCTCAACCTTCGGGACCAAAACCCGCTGTTCTGCCGATTGAACTACCCGCCAAGGTATTTCCAAGAATCTTCGTAGATTCTTAGCGAATCCACACCGTTTCTTAGTACAGCCATCTAATACTAGAGGTGTTCGAAGAGTTCAAAGAGAGGAAGCCATGAAGTCTGGTTCTGAACCGACACTGCGCGTGGCCATCGTCGATGACGATCCGGCGATTCTTTCGGCCCTCTCCCGTGCACTCAAGATGGAGAACTACGACGTTGACCTCTACAAAGACGGCTCGAGTGCCCTGCTCGCCTTTCAGACGGCGGCGCCCGACGCCATTGTGCTCGACCTTCAGCTGCCCGACCTCGATGGGCTGGAGATCTGCCGTCGAATCCGGCGAGCCGGTGACGCCACACCAATTCTGATGCTGACGGCCCGCGATGCCGTGAACGACCGAGTCGAAGGACTCGACGCCGGCGCCGACGACTATCTGGTCAAGCCCTTTGATCTCGCCGAACTCCTGGCCCGCCTCCGTGCACTTCTGCGACGCAGTTCGCCTCGGAGCGAGGATGCTGAAGTCCTTCGCTTTGACGACCTCACCCTCAACCCAGCGACCCGCGAAGTCTTTCGGGGCACCCGAGCCGTGCCGCTGACGCGAATTGAGTTCGACCTTCTCGAACTACTGATGCTCCACCCGCGACAAGTCATGACGCGCGATCAAATCCTGGACCTCGTGTGGGGCTACAACTTTGACTCCACCACTAACTCACTTGCCGTCTACGTCGGATACTTGCGGCGCAAGCTCGAAGAGGGTGGCGAAGCGCGACTGGTCCAGACCGTTCGAGGAGTGGGCTACTCCTTGCGCAACGCATGAGGTTTCGCCTTCGCGTCGTCTTTGCGACATCGATCGCCGTCAGCCTGGCCATCGCGCTGGCCTGCGGGGCGGCCTTCTTCATGGCCAAGCACGCCGTGCTCCAGGCCGTCGATGACTCCCTTCTCCATACCGCGACATCCATCACCCACGGTGATCTTGAAGCCGACCACGTCCGCGGTTCGGGCTTTGAGCTGGTCTTTGCCGATGGCACGACGTTCGGTGGACGCCAAGTCCCCGTGGACCAGGCCGTCCTCGAAATTGCCCGCCACCAAAGTCCGGCCCAGTTTTTAACGGTGAATGTTGGTCGCACCACGTTTCGCGAGTACGCCGTGCCAGTGCCGCGTGGCACCGAAATGCCCTGCCCCTCGGGCGAATGCATCGTCACCCAAAATGCGGCCCAGGTATTCACCGCGGACGTGACTGGTCAGCACGACCAACTCTCGGCCCTCGCGCACGCGCTGTTGATCGTCAGCCTGTTCGGCGTCTTGCTGGCCGCGCTCCTGGGCTACCTCGCCGCCCACGCGGCCCTTTCCCCCCTGGAGCGGGTGACCGACGACATTGAACGAATCGCCGAAACCACCGATGTGCGTCAACGTCTCGACGAGTCCGGCACTGATGAGCTGGCGCGACTTCGACGAACCTTCAACAAACTCATGAACTCGGTCGAGTCCAGTCAACGGCTGCAACGCCAACTCGTTATAGACGCCAGTCACGAACTACGGACTCCTTTGACCTCACTACGGACGAACGCGCAAGTCCTGAATCAAATTGATCGACTCGATGCCACCGACCGCTCGCAGCTCATCAACGACATGATTGTCCAGGTCGACGAACTAGCGCTGCTCATCACCGATCTTGGCGAACTCTCGCGAGGCGAAGAGAGCGAAGGCGTCGTCGAGGACATCCGCCTCGACGAGCTCGTTGAAGAGTCGGTTGAGATTGCGCGCACTCACGCCCGTACCCGCGACATCACCATCACCTACACCGCAGAGCCCACGCTCGTCCACGTTCGTCGCGATCGGCTCGCCCGCGCGGTTAACAATCTCTTGGGCAATGCCGTAAAGTTTGCTCCCGTGGGGGGTCATATTTCGGTCGATGTTCGCCACGGCACCGTGCGGGTTGAAGACAACGGAACTGGCGTTCCCGAAGCCGAGCAGCCCTTCGTTTTTGATCGATTCTGGCGGAGCCCGAGCGCTCGATCGATGCCCGGTTCGGGTCTCGGTCTGGCCATCGTGGCCCAGGTGGCCAGCGAAGCCGGCGGTTCCGCCCGTGTCGGCACTTCCGACACGTTGGGTGGAGCCTCGTTCACCCTCGCACTACCCCCCTACCCACTAACCGAAGAAGAGCAATGAAACAGCCTCACGCCCGCCGTCTCCGCGATCGTCGACTCGACCGATCACGCCGAATCGCTCAGTCACTTTTTGTAACAGCCGCCGCATCGTCGGGAGTGGGCATCGGTCTGATCGCTCACGCCTCAGCCTCCCCCCAGTCCACAACGACGACCGTGCCAGCGGGCGGCTCCACGACGACAACCCCTACGAGCACGGTGCCCAGCGGTCACCCCACGACGACGGTGCCCGGTAGTCACCCGACGACCACGCGCCCCGGGTCTTCAACAACCACGACCGTCTGGCGCCCACCCACCACGGTGCCCGTCACGGTGACGACCACGTGCCACACGAGCGCATCGGGTCAGTTTCTTGGCTGCTGGTAAGTCGTGCACTTCACCGTTTGGGGCATGAGCGGAACGCTTGACGTCGTTGACTCGACGTGGCTCCCCTTGGCTGAAGAGGCGCTCGCCACGTGGATCGCACGAGGCGACACCGCAGTGAACCGTTTTCTCCCGAACTCCGAGCTCGCCGTGATTAATGAATCGCCACTCCGCAGCCATCAGGTGAGCGATGCCTTTATCGAGTTTTTCGACGCCGCACGCGACTCCTACGACATAACCGAGGGGCTGTGCGATCCCACAGTCTTGGATGCACTCGAGGCGTGGGGTTACCGAGATGACTTTGACGTCGTCAAGAGTCAAAACCACCTGGAGCCAAGCACGGCACTCCACGTGCCCGGACTGCCAGTGGTTCACCTGGACCGAGCGACCAACACCCTGAGCACCAATGGCGCTCGACTCGACTTTGGCTCTAGCGCCAAGGCTTACGTTGCCGATGCCATCGCCCGCGAAGTCGGCCAACACACGTCGGTTCTCGTCGAGCTCGGGGGCGATGTAGCACTAGGTGGCCCCGCACCCGCAACGCCGTGGGCGGTCGGCGTTGCCGAAGACCCCGAACACCAGGGAACGCCAATTGGCCTGAGTGCCGGTGGTGTCGCCACGTCGTCGACCATGGTCCGCTCCTGGTCGAGCGGGCAGACCCGAGCACACCACATCATCGATCCCCGCACGGCTCGCCCAGCGACTGGTCCCTGGCGCACCGTTTCGGTGGCGGCCGCTTCATGCCTCATCGCCAACGCCTTCTCAACGGCCTCGCTGCTTTGGGGCGAGGACGCGCCGTATCGCGTGGCCCAGGCCGGGTGGGCCGGTCGTTTTGTTCGTCTTGATGAATCGACGTTGACCGTCGGTGGTTGGCCCGAGGAGGGTTCGCAGTGATTGGATTTACGTCTCCCTATTTTTGGTACTCGACGCGAGTGACCGGTTTTGTCGCATTGATTTTGCTGACGGTCGTTTTGGTGATGGGCATCTTGATTTCGACTCGAGTCGGCGGACGGCGTATCGGGCGATTTGAAATCAACGAAATTCACCGAGCTCTCTCAATGACCGCGATGATTTTCGTCGGCATTCACATCGTCGCCACCGTCGTCGACACCTACGTCCCCACGGGTTGGATCTCGGCCCTCATCCCCTTCACCAGCCCCTACAAGTCTCTGGACATCAGCATCGGTACGGTTGCCTTTGATCTCATGCTCGCGGTCTGGCTGACCAGCCTCCTCAAGGAGCGCATCGAACCGCGCGTCTGGCGCGCCGTTCACTGGGCTAGTTACGCGAGCTTCGTCGCGGCGGCGACCCACGCCTTTGTCATCGGGACCGACCACCGCACCCATTGGGGCCTCGCAGTCCTGGCGGGCTGTGTCGCCGTCGTAGCCCTCGCAACGGTTTGGCGCATTCTGGGCCGCCCGACGCGAGCCGCTGGTCGCACCGCACTCTCACCACTCCAGGGACCGTCGAAGGGTGCACGATGACCGTCGATCTCTCGACCCACCGAGTTCTCGCGAACTACCTCGGCCGCCCGAAGTCATTGGCCGAACACGAGGTTGACTTTGGACCGAGCGCTCGATTGGCGCTCTCAATTGAAGAACTCCGACGTTCTGGCCTCACTGGCCGAGGTGGCGCAGCCTTCCCCACGTCCAAGAAAGTTGAGTTTCTCAAGGACCAAAAGCGCAGCACTCGCTACGTTGTCGTGAACGCGATGGAAGGCGAACCGGCGGCCCACAAGGACCGCATGCTGCTCGCCACCAACCCCCACTTGGTGCTTGACGGCGCCATGGTGCTCGCCAACCTCCTGAATGCCGACATGGTGCTCGTCTGTGTGGCCCGTGAACACACCAGCACCATTGCCATAGTGGATCGCGCCATCAAGGAGCGTGGGCCGAAGCGTCTGCAAGGACCGAGCTTTGAACTTCGAACTCCACCCGGTCGTTACGTGGCCGGTGAGGAGTCGGCTCTGGTCAACTGGCTCGACAACAACGAAACACTTCCGACGTATCGGCCGACCAAACCTTCGACACTCTCGATTGGTCGCGGTCACGTTCTCCTGGACAACGCCGAAACGCACGCCAATGTCGGCCTCATCGCTCGCTTTGGCGCCGACTGGTTCCGCAGCGTGGGCACCTCGTCACGACCCGGTACGACCATCACGTCAGTGACTGGTAATGGAAAGGCGTCCGTCGTGGAAGTCCCTTACGGCACACCGCTGCGCTCCATCCTGAACGGCGCCTCCATCAACTACACGCCTCGGGCCATCCTGCTCGGCGGCTACGGCGGAACCTGGATTGACGGTCGCCACCTCGACGTTGGTTTTGACGACGACTCACTTCGCCCTCTCAATGCCGCTACCGGCGCTGGCGTCATCGTGGCCCTCCCGCCCGCGAGTTGCGGCGTGGCCGAGTGTGCTCGCATCGTTGACTACATGGCCCGCGAAAGTGCCCGTCAATGCGGTCCCTGCGCATTTGGACTCCCAGCCCTGGCCGCCAATCTTGATTCGTTGGCGAGGGGCCAAGGATCGCCTGGAGTCCTCGCCCGACTTAGTGCGCTCTGCGATGAAATTGACGGTCGGGGGGCCTGTCGCCATCCTGACGGCGTCGTTCGCTTCCTACGCACCGCCCTGGCGGTCTTTGCCGATGACTTCAATCACCACGCCGCTGGACACCCGTGCCACTACGCCGCGGTCCCTCCCGTTTGCTATATCCCCCATCGCGCTGACATCAAAGACTTGGAGTGGGAATAATGCGCCGCACCGTTTCGTTTCGCCTCGTCGTTGATCCAATTCGCTGTGACGGCTTCGGCCACTGCCTCGAACTCGCCCCCGAGCTCGTCACGCTCGATGAGTGGGGCTATCCCATTCTTCACTCGGAGCCGTTCCCGCAGAGCGACCGTGAACTACTGCGCTCAGCTCACCTCGCCGTGCGCGGCTGCCCCCGCCAGGCACTCAGTCTGCAGAAGATTACGAACGTTCAAGAGCGCTAGGGCGCTGTCGTCGTTGTGGTGGCAGTGGTCAGCGCGGACAACTGCTGGGTCACGACCGAGGAAAGGTAGCGCGAGTACGACGCGGTGACGTGCAGGAAGTCGGGGTAGACAACGATCCCGGCCACGATCGGTGGGCACTGCGTCGCCGTGCAGAACCAGCTCGAGACGGGCACCAAGGTGGCGTTCGCTCGTTGGGCCGTCTGGACGTCGCGTCGGAGGATCTGGCCGTAGGAGTGAGCCTTAGTGTCCATTGCCGAGTACTGCAGTCCACAGGACTGCATTGCCGTAGGTCGCATCAAGAGGCAGGCCGGCACGGACATCGACATACGCGGTGTCGTTCCCCACAAGACCCGTCGAGCCGAGGGCGACTTAGCCCCCACGGCCGCAAAAGCTTGCGCCATGCCCGAGACGTAGCGAGCGTCGCCGAGGTCGCCGGCCGAGTCGGCCGCCGCGACGGCAATGACGACCGACGGGTGCAGCTTGGCAATTGCCGCGGGGAGGTTTCGGTGAAACGTCGTACAGTCCCGATCCAAGCCCGACACAAAGGGAGTGAAGCAGCCCTCAAACTGAAACGTGGCGACTCGAATATTGAGCCGGGTCGCAGCGATCTTGAGGGCCGGGGTCCAGTCGTCAACGGCCGACGATCCAAACATCACGACCGTGGTTACAGCACGAGGGTTTCCAAAGATGCAGGGCTTGGGATCGGCCAGGCTCGTGCGATTGAGCGACGAGAAGCACTTTTGAGCCAACGCCAACTGCAGGCCCGTGCTGTTGAGTGGATGGCTGACGTCAATGGATCGGACTTGCGACTTGGCATCGTTGCTCAAGACTCGCACGCTGACTGAACTACGAAGGGCGGCGTCCAGCGCCGCCGAGTTCGCGACTGGGGCGGGAATGGCGAATCCAACCACCACCGGCACAACGGTGGCGACGAGCGAAAGCCCCAGACCCAGGGCCGCCCGTGCGAGACGAGTCGTCATATCGTCAACTACTTACGACTGAGAAGTTGGCGCAGCGTGTTGGTCACCAATGTCGACAGGGTCTTGGAGTAGGCCTCGGTGACGTGCATGTGATCGGCGTAGACCACCGAGGAACCAATGATCGCGGGGCAGGTGTTGTGGATGCAGAACCACTGCTCGACGGGAACAAAGACGGCCTTGGCTACGCGAGCCGAGTCCTTGTCACGCTTGAGCACCGATCCATACTCGCCGAGACCGTAACGCGTTCGCGAGTACGTTACGCCGCAGCTCGACACGTTGGTTGGGCGAGCCACGAGGCAGGTGGCGGCCGGCAGCGCGAGCTGTGGCGTCGTTCCCCACAGCACCATGAGCGAGTTCGGCGACTCGGCGTTAATCGCCGAAAAGGCCTGGTTAAGACGTTGGATGTACATCCTGTTCACCGCATCGGTGCCGGCATTGGTGCCGCTCACACAAATAATGACCTTCGCGTGCAGTTTGGCGATGGCCGCGGGTAGCGACTTGTGGAAGGCCTGGCAGTTGGCCGTGAGGCCGTCGATGTAGGCGGGGTCGCAGGCCTCATATTGAAACGAGGCAAAGCGAACGTGCAGTGTTGCGGCGGCGACCCGCATGGCCGGAGTCCAGGAGCCCACGGCGGATGATCCAAAGAGCACCACGGTCGTCGGAGAGCTCAGATTGCCGGCCAGACAGGGCTTGGGGTTAGACAACGTCGAGAGATTCGCCGCGCTAAAGCAGCCTTCGGCCGTCGCGTAGCGAAGACCCGAGTAGAGCCAGGGCTTGGTTACGTTCATTTTGGCCGGGTCGGGAGTCAGCGAAGTCGGCAGATTCTTTTGAGTAATCGCTTTTTCGAGCAGCGCTTTCAGTGCGTCCTGGGTTGGGATCGGCGAACTTGTTGCCGCGAATGCGGGAGCGGCGACCAGCAGCGAAGCCGAGAACATCAGCGAGAGGATCAGTCTGAGTCTCGACACCATGGATACGAAATACTCATTTCTTACGAGAGAGGTGAAAGAAATCATAAGTGGTCACCTTCGAAACTCAGAGTCGGGCCAGTAGGAAACGAGCATTCCGGAGCGTCTGTTCACTTCTAGTAGTATTTACAAACCATGGGTTCTCTAATTAAGAAGCGCCGCAAGCGCATGCGCAAGAAGAAGCACAAGAAGATGCTGAAGCGGACTCGCTGGCAGCGTCGCGCCGCCGGCAAATAGTCGCTTTCTCTTCCGCTTTTCACTACCAACGTCTCGGTACCAAAGGCAGGTTTCTGCCTACGCTGGTGTTGCGTGTGAAACAATCACTTCCACTGGGCCGACGGGGCTCTCGACCACGCCAGTGGCTCCCCCAGTGACATCCCCTTCGACATAGACGGTAGATCCCGAACCGGCCAAAATTGCTGGGCCATAGGTTGCATCGATCCACCTCATCAGCTCGCCGAGTCGGGGCTCTACTTTGATTGCCGCATCCGTGAGATGGTTCCGCTCGTTTCGAGGTGCCCCATCGAGGGTCAGTTCATCAAAGGCCTGGTAGCAGCGGGCCGTATTAACCCCAAAGTCCGGAAGGAACAGTGTCACCGTTCGAGACTCAAAGGCCAGTGGCTCAACCCGTTCTCCAATACCCGTCACCACGGCTCGGCCGCCCACGAGACAAAACGGCACATCGCCGCCCAAAGTGGCAGCCCGTTCGAGATCGCGAAAGCCGGCCCACCGCAAAACGGCTGCGGCGTCGGCACTGCCGCCGCCTAGCCCGCCGCCCAGGGGAATGTTCTTTTCAACGTGAACGTGGGCCGTCCGACCGACGAGGGCCAGCGCCTTGGTGACGAGATTGTCAGTGGCGTCCAGCGTCTCGATGTTTGGTCGCGGTCCCGAGAAACTCACAGTCGAGCCCGTTGAAAACGTCAGCACGTCGGACGTGTCCAGGGTGAGCATTTCGCTTCGCAGCAGGTGATAGCCATCACTACGACGGGCGGTTACTTCGAGATACCACGTCAACTTGGCGGGGGCGAGAAGTCGCTCGCTCATCGCAAAGCCGCCAGTCGGGCGAACTCCTCAAGACCGAGCTCTTCGGGACGAGCTGTCGGTGCGACGCCGGCCGCCTCGAAGACCTCAGTGGTGGCCCACGGTGCGAGGGTGCCCCGAAGCATTTTGCGACGGTGGGCAAAGGCGGTGCGAATGACATCAAACAGCTCGGCCTCACCGATCCTCGAGGGGTCAATGGTCGGTTGTTCGTGACGGACAATTGACACGAGTGCGGACTCGACCTTGGGCTTGGGGTGAAAGACGGTGGCCGGCACACGGCCGACGACCGTCGCGTGGGCGAAATACTGCATGCGCAGCGAGACGGCACCGTAGGCATCGTCGCCCACGTGAGC
>CANGMP010000051.1 GCA_947455165.1 Acidimicrobiaceae bacterium
CCCCGCCGCTGGCTGATTGCGATCATGGTGACCGACCTGTTGCTACTAACGGCGCTCTGCTCGCTGAGTTACAGCTACAACGATGGCAACATCGAACCATCGCCGTCGGCTCTTTCGGCTCTCCCGGGTGGTCACCCGGGACGCATGGCCATTCTCGATAGCGGGCTCTCGGACTTTCAGACTTTCGTAAAGCTCGGCGCCCCGAACCTCAACGTCTTTACTAAACAGCCGAGCGTGCAGGGCTACGGCTCGCTCATCGGCCAGTATTACGGCGACGCCACAGGAACACACCCCCTCCTCGGCCTTGACTCGTGTCAATTAGGGCGGGGTCGATTCGCCCAACTTGATCTACGGACGATTCTTGCGAGTGTTTCATCGCTGAGTGAACCGGTGCCTTCGTCCTCGCCATTGCCACCGGCCTGTCCTGGCGAGAATCGACCGGCCGGCATGGTGAAGCGATACTTCGGTCGCGAACTCCCGGTGACCGGCTTTACGATTTCGACCTCATTGCCAAACACGAAGTTTGTTGTGGAGCTCGTCCCCGCCGTTCTCCAGGAGAAGAATGCCCCTCTCCCTGGTAGGACTTCTCCGTACTCATCATCAGTGGCGTACACCCTGCAGCTCACGAGCGATGCGCACGGCATCATCTCGTTGCCCTCGACGGCGCTGCCCCATAACGATGGTGGCGCGTTCGTGAGTGCCGGCATCACGCTGACACCGTGGCGACCGACGGGCTCGATGATGCCGTCGCGTGCGTTTACTATTTCGTCCCTGCTCATCAACGACGCTGATGGCTCCACGGTAGAGATCAACGAGCCCTACCAAATCGCGTTGCAAGACGCGGACTACTCCTACTCGGGCACGGTGGGTAACTTCGCCGTCTTTCAAGGTCCGGGAACCTCCAATCTCCACTTAGATGGCCCTGGTCTGCTTACGCAGCACAAGAGTGCGCTGTGGGGTGACGAGTGGATCAACGCCTCGGTAGTGGCACCGACCACTCTGGTGCGCTCTTCGGCCTGGCTGCCGGGCTGGAAGGCCACCGCCACAAATTCAGCGACCGGTCAATCAGTGGCTCTCGACGTGAAACGCCACGATCTCATCCAATCAATTGAGGTTCCGGCGGGAAAGTGGAGAATTCACTTCCACTACCACGCCCCCTACATCGGACTCGGCGTCTTGAGCAGTGTGGCCGGAACGCTCCTCGTAATGATTTCCTATGTCGTGATTCGTCGGCAGAGATCACGCGAAGTCGGGGAGTAGGGTTTTTCCATGACGAACGTGGTGGTAGTTGGCGGAGCCGGTCGTATGGGTCAAACGGTGGCCCGGGCCATCAGTGAGACCGACGACCTACGCGTTAGCGCCCTCGTTGACCCGCACGTGCCGGCCGAACTCTTTGGTGGCGTCCACGCTCTCACCCTGAACGACCTGTCACCCGACGACGTGGACGTCGTGGTGGACTTTTCCACCCTCGACGTGGCTCGTGAATCGATTCTGTGGTCCCTGCGCCACCAGCGACACGCCGTCGTTGGCACGACTGGCTTCTCGCCGGCCGAGCTGGCCGAGATGGAGGCCGGTATTCGCGGGAATTCTGGCGTCGTGATCGCCGCCAACTTCGCCGTTGGCGCGGTGTTGTTGCAGCGTTTCGCCAAGTTGGCCGCCCCGTTCTTCACCCGTGTGGAGCTCATTGAGTACCACCACGACAAGAAGATTGACGCCCCGTCGGGCACCGCACTCGAGACGGCTCGCGTTATTCGAGAGGCCCGCACCGAGGCTGGTGTTGTGACACCGGCCGAGCCGACGACCCACGAAACGATTCCTAACTCTCGCGGTGCCGAGTACGGCGACGGCATCAATATTCACGCGGTGCGACTTCCCGGACTCGTGGCCCACCAAGAGGTGCTCTTTGGTCGTGAGGGCGAGGGTCTCACGATTCGCCATGACGCCTTTGATCGATCGAGCTTTGGCGCCGGTGTCGTGTTGGCGGTTCGCAAGGTGCAGGGCAAGCCCGGTCTCACGATTGGTCTCGACCCGCTGCTGTGAGCACGCCAGCCCCCGACGTCGTCGAGCAGATTCTGCAGGCCTCGAGTCGAACCATTGCGCTCCACGGAGTTCGCGGAGCCTCGGTGGGCGCCATTGCTAACCAGGCCGGCCTCGCTCGCGCCACGGTCTATCGCAACTTCAAGACCAAGCAAGAGATCATGAACGCCACGGTCGAGTACGAGTTCGGCCGGTTCTTCACTGAGCTCTACGAAGTGGTCGGCAAGCTCAAGACCATCGAGTCGGTAATGGAGCAGGGCCTCATGTTTGCCCATGCCGCCGTCGAGCACCACTTCTTGCTGCAGAGCATCCTGCGCGAAGATCCCTCGGTCCTCGAACCGGCACTCTCGGCCTCGACGGCCCGTATCGAACCGGTGATTGCCGAAATCTTTACGCCCTATCTGCCGAAGGGTAAGCACCAAGCCGAACAGGCCGACTTTCTTTCGAGAATGGGTCTTAACTACATCGCCACAGAGGGGCGCTGGAACTTTGAGCGCCGGGCCGACGTGCGCAGTGTGGTCAACGTTGAACTGTTGGCCGGAGTGAACAGTCCGGCGATGAAGTTCAAGCCGGCCTCGGTGGCGCCACTGCTCCCAATCCGCGACACGTCGCTGCGCACCCAGGTCGTTAACGCCACGCTGCGTGAGATCGCGCTGGGCCACTATCCCGACGTATCCATAGACAGCATCGTGAACCAAGTCGACGGTTCGCGGTCCACCATCTATCGACTCGTACCTGGCGGTAATCAGGCACTTCTCGATATGGCCGCGGAGCGTGAATCGTCTCGTCTGTACTCGGCCGTGACATCGGCAATCTCGGCCGAGGCCGAACTCCACCAGGGTGTGCTGGCCGGGCTCACGACGGTCTGGTATCACTTGGAGCATCACGAGGCCCTGCGCGAGGTGGTGGCGAAGAACCCCGAATATCTCCTAAATCGCCTCCGATTCAATGAGGCCAGCACAACCTACTTGGCCGCTTCACTCGCAGTGCAGCCACTCCTGCGTCGATGGCTTTCGGGTGAGCATGCCTCCCGCTTAGCCGAATGGCTGATTCGCGTCGTCGTGACGTACTGGGGTGCTCCGACGTGGTATCTCAATCCCGGAGACCCTGATTCGGTCGCCACGTTCTACGGCCGTCATATCGCTGCAGGAGTTTCCGCCATCGCTGCGAGTGCCGAATAGTTTGTTATGCGAACGGTGGCCGAAGTGGCAGTCAACTTCTGGCAGTGAATCGTGACGGGAATCTTGGACACTAAATCCTCTGACCGGAAACCTGGGACTGATGTCGGTTTAGTTGACACCTAACTTGTGGGGCTTGCCCCACGGAAGGATGACAGCTAGGGGGAAGATCCACCTCGCCGTGCCACGTGAATCACCCGCCGTGAGTTTTCGGACGATGTGTAGCTACCCGATTGTTGCGGCAAGAGCCAACTTCTAGGAAAGCCCTAAACATTCCATATACGCCCCATCGCTGGTAGCGTCGAAATGTGACCGAACCACGTTTTGGCCGAGTGATAACGGCAATGGTGACCCCCTTCGACGCCGAAGGCGCTGTTGACTTTGATGTGGCCCGAGAATTGGCCCGCTACCTCGTCGACCACGGGTCGGACGGTCTCGTTGTCGCCGGGTCGACGGGCGAGGGAGGGGCGCTCTCCGATGAGGAAAAGCTGGACCTCTTTGCGTGCGTTAGCGAAGCCGTGACGGTACCGGTGTTGGCCGGTTCGACCTCGGGGGACACCGCACGATCAGTCGAATTAACGAACCGAGCTGCAGCCACGGGAGTCCAGGGGATTCTCGCAACGACACCGGCCTACTCTCGACCCAGCCAGCAGGGAATAGCCGCTCATTTCGGCGCCATTGCCGAATCGACACATCTGCCAATAATGCTCTACGACATTCCAGCGCGTACCGGTCGCAAGGTCGCCTCGACGACGACCATTGCGTTAGCGCAAGCCCATCAAAATGTCGTAGCCCTCAAGGACGCATCCGGCGACCTCCCGAGCGCCGCCCACGTTCGCTACGTTTTGGGTAGCGAGTTCGACCTCTACTCCGGCGACGATGCTCTGGTCCTGCCGTTTCTCAGTCTCGGTGCCGTCGGAGTCGTGTCGGTCGCGAGCCACTGGGCCGGCCTCGAGTTCAATGCCATGATCCGTGCCTACGAGGCCGGCGATAGCGCCTTGGCGCTATCGCTAAATGAACGACTCTCCGCCAGCTGTGTCTTTGAAGGGACCGAGATCTACCCCAACCCCCTACCTACCAAGGCTGTAATGAACGCTCTCGGTATTCGAGTGGGCGAATGCCGCCTTCCGCTCGGCAGCGCCGACGAAATTCTTCGGCGTGAGGCGTCACTCGTACTTGCCGCACTGCATGGCCAACGTGGCTGAGCCGACCGTCAAGGTTCACTTCCTCGGCGGTCTCGGTGAGATTGGCCGGAACTGCATGGTTCTCGAGCAGGAGGGTCGACTCCTCGTCATAGATGCCGGGCTGATGTTTCCCGAGCCCTCGATGTACGGCATCGACTTGATCCTGCCTGACTTTGCCTGGCTCAAGGAGCGTGCCGATCGAGTGGACGGCATCGTCTTGACCCACGGACACGAAGACCACACGGGTGCGCTGCGGTACTTGCTTCGCGACGTCTCGGCACCCCTCTACGGTGCGCCGTTGACGATTGGATTCGCTCGTCACCGCCTCACCGAGGCCAAGATGGATAAGAACTGCACCTTTGTTGAGGTGCGCGACAACGAGCGCGTCCGCATCGGAGCCTTTGACGTCGAGTTCATCCCCGTGACCCACTCGGTGCCCAGTGCGCACGCCATCGCTATCCATACACCGATTGGCATTGTCTTTCACTCCGGTGACTTCAAGCTGGACCTGATGCCTATTGACGGGCGCCGCACCGACGTGGCCCGATTAGCAGCTCTCGGTGACGCCGGAGTCACGTTGATGATGGCCGACTCCACCAACGCCGAGGAGCCCGGTTTTACGGCCTCAGAGTCAACGGTGGGCGTGACGCTGCGCCGACTCTTCTTGGAGCGGCCGAACCGGCGATTGGTCGTGGCCTGCTTTGCCAGCCATCTCCACCGAATTCAACAGATTCTCGACATCGCTCGGGACCAGGAACGCAAGGTCGTCCTGCTCGGCCGCAGCATGGAAGCCAACACCAAGCTGGGTCGACGGCTCAAGCTGCTCAATACCGAGGGCATTGCCTTTATCGACACCACCAACCTGGACCGCTACCCGCCCGGCGAGGTCCTCGTTATCTGCACCGGCTCACAGGGTGAGCCCATGTCGGCCCTGTCGAAGCTAGCCCGGGCCGACGACCGATTCTTCCGCGTTGGACCAGACGACACCGTCATCTTGTCGTCCCACCCCATTCCCGGTAACGAGTGGTCAGTCGGTCGCGTCATCGACGACCTGCACCGTCTCGGGGCCGAGGTTATTCACTCGGGTCGCGAAGCCGTGCACGCCTCCGGTCACGCTCGCCAGGGCGAGCTGCGCACGTTGCACCAGCTGATTCGTCCGAAGTTCTTCGTGCCAATTCACGGTGAATATCGCCACATGGTTCACCACGCCGATCTGGCTACGTCAATGGGTCAAGACCCCAAGCGAATCTGGATATGTGAAGACGGTGACGTCCTGGAGGTCAGCTCGCGGAATGTTCGCCGGGCGGGCACCATCCCGGCCGGTTATCACTACATCGACGGCGACGGGGGAGACCTCGACGACACCCCCTTGGCCGATCGGCGCATGCTGGCCGAGCACGGCGCTCTCCTGGTGAGTGCCGGAATTGAGAAGAAGTCGGGTCAGATCAAGAGTCCCGTCACCGTGGTTCCGCGCGGCTGGTTCGAAGGCGACCGTGACCGCGACCTCGTTGCTGCAGCGGTGAAGGAAGTGACCCAGGCTCTCGAAGAGGCGCTAAAGAGTGACGTGCGCGACGCCGATGATCTCAATCGGATTGCCCGTCGAGCTCTCGGTCGACTGGTCGGTCAGCGATTCCGACGTCAACCAGTACTGATGAGTTCAATCGTCGTTTTCTAGTCCTTCTTCGGCTCGCCGTGATCGGCGTTGGCCGAACCGGCGCGCCAAAAGGCCTTAAAGGAAATCTGCTCGTCACTCAGGCCCCGGTCGAGCAGGGCTGTGCGAATGGCCTTGTTGGTCGAGAACTCGCCGAAGAGATAGGCGTGGCCCTCATCTTGGGGGAAGGCAAAGGCGGCGAGGCCGTGCATCAGCGCGGTGGCATTGCCGGCCTCGTTGTGCTTGTTCACAAAAATACCGGTCGCCCCGATGCCCTCGGGAAGCGTGGGCGTGAGGGCGTCGTCGGGGTGGTCGGTTTCGACGATAAAGATGGCCCGACCAGGTTCTTCGATGCTTTCGGCCATGCGGTAAAAGGCGCCGAGCGAACTGGAGTCGCCGACAAAGAGGTGCCAGTCGGCCATGGGGTCCAGAGGAATCTTGCCGCGTGGACCTACGACGTCGAGCTCGGTGCCGACGGTCGTGTTGAGGGCCAGGCGGGCGCCGGGGCCATTGTGACCAACGGCGATCCAGAGGGTGAGTTCATCGCGGTCGACGTCTACGGAGCGAACTGAGTAGCGGCGACGCGCCGGTCGGCCCTCGTTCATCACTTCGAGCATGACGTCGTTGCCGGGAACGCCGGCGAGGGCGCTGACGCCGCTCAAGGTGATACTGCGAATGGTCGGGCTGAGTTGTTCGACGGCGGTGACAACACCGACTCCGGCCTGCACTCCGAGACGGGTGGCGAGTTCGACAGAGCTGGGGTCAAGGGAACGAGTCACGAGCCAAATCCTACGGGATACCCCAGAAAGTAACGCTGGTTCGGTAACTTGAAGAGGAAGTGTCAGCCGCAAAAAAGCCCGCAAGGAAGGCGCCGGCCCGGTCTACCGGACGAGCCGCCACCAAGGCCGCAGCGAAGACCAGTATCTGGGAGCGTCACCGCCGTGACCTCTGGATCTTGTCTCTCGTGGCGGTGGGCTTCTTCGTGCTCTTGGCCCAGTTGGGGCTCTTGGGCCCGACCGGACACGTCATCGAGACTGGTCTCGCGAGTGCCTTCGGCCTCGGCCGCTACGCCGTAACGGTCATCTTTTTGGGCCTGTCGGTCCTCATGCTCTGGGGCAAGGTCGATATCGATCGCACCCGCCTCGGCGTCGGGCTCACCCTTGGGCTCGTGGGCGTCAGTGGTGTGACGCACTTTGTCGGAAGCCTCCATCCGACCATCCACGCCACCACCGACCAGCTCGGCGCCGCTGGCGGCTACCTCGGTGTTCTCGTCGGCGGCGGGCTGCGCAGCGTGCTCGGTCTGGCCGGCGCCTTTGTCATCCTCGGCGTCGTCATGGTTATTTCGATCATGGTATTGACCGGTGTTGGCTTGCGTATGTTGGTTAAGGGCCTCTGGGTGGCGATTCGATTTGTTGGCCGCACGCTGCGCTCCTGGTGGCTCGCTCGCCCCGAACGTGCCGAGGTCGAAGAGGATGAGGAAGAGATTCCCGTTGAGGCGCCGGTCCGCTCGCGTCGCCGCAAGGACCCGCCAATCGAGGAGTTCCCGGTCCAAACGGCCGCCGAGTACGACGAAGAGATGGCAGCGATCGCGGCCGCTGAAGCCCCCGATATTCCTGACGAGATTTTTGAAGAAGAGCCGGCTCCCGCCAAGCCCAGGCGCACGAAGAAAGTTGCCGCCGTTACGAAGGGCAACTGGATCTTGCCGGCCTCGAGTCTGCTCACCCGGATTAAGGAACAAAAGCAGGACCGCACGGCCATTGACGCCGCTGGCGAAGAACTGGTGGACGCGCTCGCGGCTCACGGCGTTGAGACGACCCTCGTCGGCTACACCATTGGACCCTCGGTCACTCGATTTGAACTGGAACTCGGCGCCGGCGTCAAGGTCGCCAAGGTCACGTCACTTAACCGCGACATCGCATATGCCATGGCCTCGCCTGACGTGCGCATCTTGGCGCCGATTCCCGGTCGCTCGGCTATCGGCGTCGAAGTCCCGAACCGTCAGCGCACTCTCGTCTCGCTCGGCGATCTCCTCGCCTCTGATGAAGCCATATCGGCCACCCACCCCCTCGACGTGCCCCTGGGCCGAGACATCTCGGGACAGACAGTCGTTATCAACTTGGCCGAGATGCCCCACGTACTCATTTCGGGAGCTACCGGCGCCGGAAAGAGTTCTTGCATCAACTCGCTCATCACGTCGCTCGTTATGCGCGCGACGCCCGACGAAGTCCGCCTCATTCTCATTGACCCCAAGCGCGTCGAACTCGGTCAGTACAACGACTTGCCCCACTTGTTGACTCCGGTTGTGGTGGACCCTCGTAAGGCGGCCGGTGCACTGCACTGGGCCGTCAAGGAGATGGAACGCCGCTACGACATCCTGGCCGAGAATGGCGTCCGTGACATCACCAGCTACAAGGAGATGATCGCCAAGGGTCAGATCGACGTTGCGCCCACCGACCAAGAGATTGGTGCCGAGATCCTTGAGCGAGTGACTGGTCTGGAAACCGAGTTACCACCGAGCGGTCCCGAAGAGTTCCCCTACGTCGTCATCGTGGTCGACGAGCTCAATGACTTGATGATGGTTGCCGCCCGTGACGTCGAAGAGTCGGTGGTGCGTATTGCCCAGATGGCTCGTGCCGTTGGCATTCACTTAGTTCTCGCGACCCAGCGACCCAGCGTCGACGTCATAACGGGAGTGATCAAGGCCAACGTCCCGAGTCGCATGGCCTTTGCCGTGTCGTCGTTGGCCGACAGTCGGGTCATCTTGGACCAGGCCGGCGCGGAACGTCTTATTGGCAAGGGAGACATGCTCCTGCTGACCGCTTCGTCTAACGTCTCTCGTCGCCTCCAGTCGCCGTGGGTCTCAGAAGACGAAGTGCGCAATATCGTCGACACCTGGAAGAACCAGGGCGGCCGACCCGAGACTGGTGCCAGCTTGGA
>CANGMP010000052.1 GCA_947455165.1 Acidimicrobiaceae bacterium
CAAATAGACGAACTTGCCATCGGGACTCGGCAGGACGCAGGCAATAGTCCCGCCGCCACTCGCAATCGTGTCGACAACACCAGAGGTCGACGAGTCCACCACGGTGACGTAATTGGTCTGCACCGTGTAGGTGTTGTAGTGAATGGCCGTGTTCACGGGAGTGGCGATCGACACGACGGTGCCGTCGGCCGTGCCAGAGATGCGCTGGCCCGAAGCACCGGTTGCCATCGTCAAAAAGTTCGTGGCGCCACTGGTGCCGTCGCCGACGAGCAGGGTGCCGGAATCATCAGTTAACGCCAGCGCGTTCGACGACGCAGTACTCGTCGAGGTAGTGAGCGAGTTAGTCGTCAAGTCCACGGAGGCCAGATTGTTAGAAGCTCCCGCCATGCTCACAAAGGCCCGAGTCTCGGCACGATTCACCACGAGGTCAGTAGCCACGGCGGGGAGGGTCACCAGGGGCGTCACGGTGCTGCCGTTGGGATACGTGCCGTTAAAGCGATAGAGCTTTTTCAGCGCGCTATTGGACGTCGCCACATACAAGCTGCCGCTCAGACCAACGACGAGGGACTCGGGGTTAAAACTTGACGAGCCCGTGTAGGTCGAGCCAGACGGCTGCACCAGGGGTGAAGCCGTGTATTGGTTGTGGTAGATCAAGATTTTGTGAAGCGTTGGGGCGGCGACGTAGACATTGTCGCCACTCGGGTCAAAGACGGCCTGGGAGAGAACGTTGGGGTTGCCAGTAAAGGGCGTCAGGGTCTGAATGGCAGTTTTGCCGCCGAGGTCAATGACCCGAAGGCGAGACGCCGTGCCAGCAGCATTGGTGTCGGTGACCACGGCGTAGTCGTTGATGACGTTGGTGGCCACTGAGGTGGCGAACGTGCCGCCTAGTGCGATGGTTTTAAGAACGGTCTTGCGGGCGGCGTCAATGAATGTCAACGAGTCGGCGTTCGTGCTGGCACTGTTGGAAACCACGAGTAGCAACGGGTCTTCAGTCGCACTCGCACTAGCGAGAGGATTGGGCTGCCAGAAGGCGAGGGAGACGGGAACAAGGCCGGTGGGTAGGTAAATCGGGGAGTCGAGGAGCTGGCCAGTGCGGATATTGAACGCTTCGACGGCTCCGATATTCGAGAGTGCTAGCCAGCCAATCTGGTTCTGAGAGACGGGAATCGAAACTGGACCCAAGGTCGTCACCGCGTGAGCCACGCGCATCTTCGCGATACCACCGCGGTGCCAGGTGGACTGAATTGACGAAGCGGCAGAAGCCGGTGCCACGGGTGCTGCGACGGCCACCACCACGATGGAAACTATGGCGAGACTGCGCAAAAGTTTCGAGCAGAAAGCCCTAGAGCCGGTGTGATGAATGCGGAAACGAGAAGTGTTCTTCATACAGGCGCAGAACATACTTTGCCGGTGTGACAGCAGCGCTAGTTAGAGAGAAAATTGTCCGCCTCACGAGAAATGCGCGAGATTTGACTGCGATGGTGGGTCAAAAACCCTCGACATTAAGCGAAGTCTTTAGGTTGAGTCAGGACCAACAGACTTCAAGGGGATGCTAACTCGCCTCTGCGAGCGCACGACATTGCTCGAAAATCGACTCGCTCAACACGACTGATACTGCCGAACAATTCTCCTCGAGGTGAGCGATGCTCGTCGTTCCTGGAATTGGCATGACGACGTCAGAGCGCTGCAAGAGCCACGCCAACGACAACTGGGCCACGCTGACGCCCGCTTGAGCTGCCAAGGCGTCAATTGCCCCACCCGGTCGAGCCAGTTCGCCAGATGCCACGGGGAACCATGGAATAAAACCAATCCCCTGCTCTTCGCAGTAGTTCAGAACGTCTTCGCTCTTACGGTTTGTCAAGTTGTAGAGGTTCTGCACCGTGGCAACGGGGACAATCTTCTGAGCGGCCTTAATCTGCTCGACGCTGACTTCCGAAAGACCTATGGCTTGTGCCTTACCCTCATCGAGCAATGCACGCAACACGGCGAACTGCTCGTCGGCGTCGTGCTGGGGATCGATGCGGTGTAACTGGAAGAGGTCGAGTGACTCTTGCCCGAGGCGGCGCAGTGACATCTCGCACTGTTGACGCAAGTAGTCCGGACGGCCACAGGGAACCCAGACACCAGGTCCGGTGCGAAGCAGTCCGGCCTTGGTGGCAATCTTCACGTTGCCGTAGGGGTGGAGGGCCTCTTTGATCAGTTCTTCCGATACGTACGGGCCGTATGAGTCGGCCGTGTCGATGAAGTCCACGCCGAGCTCAACGGCCCGGCGCAGGACGGCAACTGCACCGGCGTGGTCCTTCGGGTAGCCCCAGACACCCTCGCCGGTGATGCGCATTGCGCCGTAGCCCATGCGATTCACAGTTTGACCGGCGTAGGTGAAAGTGGTGGGATTCGTTGACATCGAGACTCCTTAGGTTCGCCTCGACCCTAACGCACGAGCACGCTGAACCTACGGCTCAAAGGTGTTGTCTATCTCGAGCTCGTCACTCGCTCCGGTGTGGCTCAAAGAAATGGAGTAGCCATCAGCCACGGTGAGTGGGCGAATGGCATCCACGTGGGCCCGACCAACGCCCGTCCACTTCTTGCGCGCGGCCGCTCGGGCGCTCTTGAGGTCATCGGCCACCACGACAACGACTTCGTGGTCTTCGCCGAGTCGACCTGGTGCGGGGTCACCACCGAGAAATACGAGATACAGAGTTGGTTCAGCCATAGCCCAACGTTACCGACAAGAAAAAAGGGCCGACCCGAAGGCCGGCCCTTTTTTAAAGAGTGAATTACTTGTTGGGCTGAGGAGTCAGACGCAGGTAGTCCTTGAGCTTCTTGAAGCCCTTGGGGAACTTGGTCTTAGCCTCTTCGTCGGTCACCGAGTTCACGATGATGACGTCGCCGCCGTCGGTCCAGTTGACCGGCGTGGCCACCTGGTAACCAGCGGTGAGCTGGAGCGAGTCGAGCACGCGGACGACTTCGTCGATGTTGCGGCCGGTCGACGCAGGGTAGGTCAAGGTGAGCTTGACCTTCTTGTCGGGACCGATGATGAAGACGCTGCGGACCGTCAAGGTCTCGAGGGCGTTGGGGTGGATCATGTCGTAGAGGTTGGCAACCTTGCGGTCCTCGTCACCAATGAGTGGGAAGTTCAGAGCGGTGCCCTGCGTTTCGGCGATGTCGCCCTTCCACTGGTCGTGACTCTCAACCGAGTCAACCGACAGACCAATGATCTTGGTGTTGCGCTTGTCAAAGTCACCCTTACGAGCGGCGAAGGCGCCGAGCTCGGTGGTGCACACGGGGGTGAAGTCCTTGGGGTGCGAGAAAAGAATTGCCCAGCTGTCGCCAAGCCACTCGTGGAAACTGATTGGACCTTCGGTGGTGTCAGCCTGGAAGTCCGGTGCTTCATCGCCAAGACGAATTGCCATGGTGCTCCTCTTTCATTCGTGGTTCAACCGGTGTGGCTGAACCGAGTCATCGTAACGGACGTTACTGAATAGTTGACCATTCTTATCACCTTTATAGAGATTGTCAATTCGCTCGGCAAAATCCTGCGAAACTAGCCCTCATGCCTAGTGACCGCCCCATTGTTGCCGCCTTTGACCTCGACGGCACCCTGACCGAGGGCGGCAGCGTCGTCAAGTGGCTCCAGTTCGTCGCTGGGCGTACCACCGTCTATCGAGCCATTGCCACCCACCTCGCCCCCCTGGCCTACGGCGCTGCGATGAGCGGATCGGCGGCCGACACGGCCAAAGAGGCCCTCTTTCGCGATGTCCTGCAGGGCCGTCCTCTTTCTGAGGTGGCCGACCGTAGTGCCGAGTTCGCCCGTCACCACGTGGCCCGGGAGCTGCGCCCCCAGGTGCGAGCCAAGCTGCAAGGGCACCTCGACGCCGGGCACCATCTCGTGCTCGTCTCAGCCTCCCCCGAGCTCTACGTCGGCGTGGTGGCCGCCATGCTCGGCGCCCACGGTTTTGTCGGCACTCGTCTGGCCGTTGACCCACTCGGTCGCCTCACCGGTGGGTACCTCGGCAACAACTGCCGGGGCGAAGAGAAGTTGCGGCGGCTCCACGAGTGGGTTGCGAGTCGCGATCTCGGATTCGAGCCACCCGAGCTTTACGCCTACGGAAACTCCCGTGGCGATCGACGGATGCTGGCGGCGGCCGAACATCCGGTCGACTGCGGCAAGCTCGGACGATTTGGTGCGCTGCGCGCCTATCCCCGACTGGGTCAGTGAACGTTGAGGCGCAGGGCCACTTGGCCGGCGCCACGGCCCACGTAGGCCACTTCCAAAACCGCGATCTGCTCGCGCCAGGCCAGCACGGTGTCACCATCGGGCGAAACGATGCCGATGTTCATTTGGTAGGCACCGTCGAGCAGCGGCAACTCTTCGATGGCTACATTGAGTTCCTGCATGCCAGCGCTTAGCGAGATTGGCGATTTTGTAGCGTCGGTGCGGGCCACGAGACGTCCGGCCTGATCGTAAAGTTCGAGCACGAAAGCACCTTCGACCGGCGCTGACGCTCGCACGTTGGTCAGAAACTCAAAGCGTTCATTAGTGCGTGCCGTAAAGCTGCCACTAACACCGCGAACCCACTCAATCACGACATCACTGTCCTCGCCCGTTGACGTGGCCTTGGACTCTTGGGTTCCGAGCAGGTGTTCACGGAAGACCTTGACGGCCTCGCCGGCGGAGGCATCGGCCACGAGTCGACCCTTTTCCAGCACCACGGCACGACTGCAGAGCGAGCGCACCTGGTCAGCGTTGTGGGAGACCAGGAGAATCGTGCGGCCGTCACTTTGAAATTGACGAATGCGGTCCATGCACTTGGCCTGAAAGCGCTCGTCGCCCACGGCCAGCACTTCGTCAACGACCAAAACGTCCGGCGCGGCCGTCACGGCCACGGCAAAGCCGAGGCGCACGTACATACCGGACGAGAAGAACTTGACGGGCGTGTCGATGAACTTTTCGAGTTCGCTGAAGGCCACAATCTCATCGAAGACCGAATCGACTTTTCGACGCGAGAGCCCCAGCATCGAGGCGGAGAGGTACACGTTGTCGCGCCCTGAGAGTTCGGGCTGAAAGCCCGCACCGAGCTCGAGCAGGCCCGCGAGGTCTCCGCGGACCGTGATCTGACCTGCCGTCGGCTGGAGAACTCCACAGATGCACTTGAGGAGGGTCGACTTACCCGAACCGTTACGGCCGAGCACGCCAATGGTTTCGCCTTCGCCCACTGAAAAAGAGACGTCTTGCAGGACCGTTAGCTCCGTCGCGTTGCCCTTGCCGGGGTGAAGGACGCGGTCCTTCAGCGACTTGTGGCGCTGCTTGTAGAGCTTGAAGGTCTTTTCGACATTCGCGACATCAACGACGGAGGTCATTAGAGCTCCTCTGCGAAGTTGCCCTGGAGGCGACCGAAGATTCGGATAGCCCAGAAGAACAAGGCAAGACCGATGGCAACCAAGAGTCCATTAAGAGCGGCGTAGTGAAGGGCCGACCACTCGGGCAAGACAGTGATGGCCGAGTGGTCCGGCGTCGTGGCCGTGACCGAGGTCTGACCGTAAAGAACTCGTTGGAACGTCAGCACGATTGGCGTAATGGGGTTAATTAGATAGATCCAAGCCAGACCCTTGGCGCCCAACATGGGGGCAACGGTGCGCTGGTAGGAGTAGACGACCGGGGTGAGCCAGAACCAGAGAAAGATGCCGACCTCGACGAGGTGGGCAGTGTCGCGGAAATAGACATTGGCCGCCGACAAGAAGACGCCGAAGGCTGAGGCCAGCAGCAGCAGAGCGAGAAACGAGAGGGGCAAGAGCCACAGTTCGCTCCAGGCAGGGGCATGCCCCATAACCGCCATCAAAATGGCCAACACGATGAACTGCAAGAAGAAGTAGACCGTCGCGGTGCCGACGGTCGAAAGCGCCAGGATTTCGCGAGGAAACGCGACCTTCTTCACGATTCCCGAGCGCTGCACGATGATGCCCGTGGCGGTATTGATGATGGTCGAAAAGAGCGTCCAAGCCAACATGCCGGCCCACAGCATGACCACGTAGTCCGGGACGCCGTTTTTCAAGATGACCTGAAAGACGAGGAAGTAGATGGCGATACTCATGGCCGGCGAGACCATGGACCACATGATGCCGAGGAAGGAGCCCTTGTACTTAATTTTGACGTCGGCCGAAACGAGGTAGGCCAGAAGTTCTCGGGCGCCCCAAATGGCCGCGAGGCGCTGGCGCAGAGAGAGATGGGCGCTGACGACTCGAACTGGGCGCTGCTCGACGGGGCGGCGCGCCGATGGGCTCAATTCAGAGCTCAATTGCCGCCGGATGCCGTGGAGCGCTCAATAACGGCGTCGATAAAGCCGTAGGCAAGAGCCTCTTGTGCGGTGAACCAGCGGTCACGGTCCGAGTCGGCCTCAATCTTTTCGAGGGGCTGACCGGTATGAAAGGCAATTCGTTCGGCCAGCATCTTTTTCATGTAGACGATCTGTTCAGCCTGAATGGCGATGTCCGAAGCCTGCCCTTGCATTCCGCCGGCGCTGGGTTGGTGCATCAAGATACGGCTGTGGGGCAGAGCAAAGCGCTTCCCGGGGGCACCCGCGGACAGGAGAAACTGCCCCATTGATGCCGCCATCCCGATGCAGATGGTACGAATATCGCAGCTCACATACTGCATGGTGTCGTAGATAGCGAGACCGTCGGTCACCGATCCACCGGGTGAATTGATGTAAAGACTTATGTCTTTCTTGGGGTCGTCGGCCTCGAGCAGGAGGAGCTCGGCGCAGATTCGGTTCGCAGCCTCCTGATCGACCTGAGAACCGAGAAAGACAATTCGCTCCTTTAGGAGTCGCTGATTGAGATCGTTCCCGGCCAAGCCGTTCGACATTTCGAGTTCACGCATAGAAGTCAATCTACCGGCTGGTCTCGACATTCTGGGCTTTCGCTCTAGGCTTGGAACTCTTGCGGGCGTGGCGAAATGGCAGACGCGCTGGGTTTAGGTCCCAGTTCTCGAAAGGGAGTGGAGGTTCAAGTCCTCTCGCCCGCACCAAAATTTCTTTGAACTCCCCTTGCGCCGTTCACGTTCCTGTCGTAAACTGACGCCAGTGTTGTAATCGCCGCAAAGTGCGGTGGAGACCGATTCGGTGCATTTCTCTCGAGTTGGACTCATTATTTCCAACGTTGTCGGGAGATTATTAGTCATGTCGTTGTCGTTTGCTGAACTGGGCCTGCCCGCCCAATTAGTCAAGAAGCTTTCTGAGCAGGGTATTGAGTCACCCTTCCCAATCCAGGAGTCCTCACTCCCCGATGCCCTCGCTGGTCGAGACATCGTGGGTCGTGCGCCAACTGGTTCAGGAAAGACCTTGGCCTTTGGCCTGGCCCTGCTCGCTCGCACCCCCCGTGCCGAGCCTTACCAGCCCCGCGGTCTGGTCCTTGTACCTACTCGCGAACTGGCCGCCCAGGTCCAAAAGGAACTGGCGCAGCTGACCGCTGACCGCGGTCGCCGCATCATCACCATCTACGGTGGCACCTCGTACAAGGTCGCTCGTCGCTCACTTCAGATGGGTACCGACATCATCGTCGCATGTCCTGGACGCCTCGAAGACCTCCTCGAACAGGACGACCTCGATCTCAACGCCGTGACCACGGTGGTTGTGGACGAAGCCGACCGCATGGCCGACATGGGCTTTGCCCCGGCCGTACGCCGAATCCTGCGCAAGACCGCGGCGAACCGCCACGTCATGCTCTTTTCAGCCACCCTCGGTGCCGAAGTTCGTTCCCTCGTCGAAGAGTTCACCCACAACCCTGCCGTCCACGACGTCGTCGGCGAGGCGGCTCCATCTGAAGTCGACCACCACTTCTGGCTGACCGGCAAGGAAGAGCGTGTCGAAACCGTGGCTTCACTCGTGGGCGAGCACGGCCGTGCCATCGTCTTTTGCAAGACCAAGCACGGTGCCGACCGTCTGGCCCACCAGCTCGAACAGCGCGGTATCGAAGCCGTTGCCATTCACGGTGACCGCACCCAGGCCCAGCGTGAGAAGGCATTGGCCGCCGTTATCTCTGGTCGCGCCGATGTTCTCGTCGCTACCGATGTGGCCGCTCGTGGTATTCACATTGACGCACTCCCCTGCGTCATTCACTACGACCTGCCACAGGCTCCAGAGGACTACATCCACCGCTCGGGCCGAACTGGCCGCGCCGGTGAGACTGGGCTCGTTGTTTCGATCGTTATGAACGACATGGTCGGCAAGACCAAGCGCATGCAGCGCGATCTCGGCTTTGAGCCCAAGGTCGTTCGTCGCCACGAAGCCGAACCGCAGCGTTTGACCCCCACCACCGAAAAGATGAAGCCCATCGTCGGTAAGGCGCAACGCGAAGAAAATCCGATGACCCTCGAGGACATCCGTGCCATCATCGACGCCGAGGCCACTCGCGTTGACGACCGAAGCGACCGCCCCTTCCGCGAGGAGCGTCGTGGTGGCCGTCAGAACGACCGTCGCCCCCAGTCGCGTGACCGTCGTGACGACCGAGACGGCGCCAGCCGCGGTCCTCGCGCTGCCCGTCCCGCCTACGGCGACCGCGACCGCGCACCACGTGGCGACTCTGCCCCTCGTGGCGACTTTGCACCACGTGGCGACTCTGCCCCTCGTGGCGACCGTCCGTCGTTCCGTGACGACCGTCCGTCGTTCCGTGACGACCGCCCCCGTCGTGACTTTGACCGAGACCGTGCCCCGCGCGGCGACCGTCCAAGCCGCGACGCTGGTGCACCGCGTGGCAACGGCCCTGTCGCAACCGTCAGCTTCTTCAACGAAGCCAAGGGATACGGCTTCGCCGTTGACCGTGAGGGCCAGGAGCTCTTCATACACTTCAGCCAGATCATGGACCGCAGCGTGCGCACGTTGCACAAGGG
>CANGMP010000053.1 GCA_947455165.1 Acidimicrobiaceae bacterium
CAAGGGCAGGTGCTGCGCATCGCCCGTGAGTTCAAAGGCCATACGAAGGAACTTTCGGGCCATTGGAAAACGTTCAGATCGGTACGCCGCCAGACCGGCCAACTCCAAGACTGCCGGCACCGTCGGAACCGATTCGGCGACGGACTTCGCGAGGCGCAGTGCCTCTTCAGAGCGGTGTCGGTCGTAGGCCTCGGCGGCGTTCGTCATGAACGTCACCATTTTCTCGCGTTGGAAGGCCGAACCCTGAAACTCGCGTCGAATATCGGTGATGATGTCTTGCGGCAGCACGTACGGCTTCCGAGCCGACGTCATCTTCGGCTGTGCCGGACCCTGTGGTCGGTCATTAATCACCCACTCGTCGCGAACGCGATCGGGCGTCGTGTCACGAGGAGCCTGGAAGTCGCCCCCTTCGGACTTGATGTGGACGGCACCCTTGCGGGCTACCCCACCCCAACCGCGGGACTTCGCGATGCGCTCGGCGTCCAATCGCTCCTGCTCTTCGGGCGTAATGGGTCGCTCAAAACGGTCTCCGTAAGCAGGGCGCGAACCACGGCCGCCATCACGACCGCCAGGCCGCGGCGCACCGCGACGATCATCGCGCCCAAACGAAGGGCGTCCACCTTCACGCGGACGACGTGGAGTGTCCCCAAAGTCGCGACGGGGGCGATCGTCGTCACGACGACGCTCATCTGAGAACTCGCGACGCGGAGGCCGTGCACCAGGTCGGCGATTGTCAAACTCGCGGCCAGGCCCGCGGTCGCCACCGGGGCGACTGTCACGGCTGGCGTACGGGCGGGCTGGGCGACGGTCATCTCGACCGGCGAAACCTTCACGAACTCGGCGATCATCGCGGCCACCAAACGAAGGCCGGGGGCGGCGCTCATCACGGTCGCCGCCGGTGGGCCGGGGGCGGCGGTCGTCACCGAATGGTCGCGAACCCCTACGGTCGTCGCGGTCTCCATAGGCCGGACGTGGACGCCGGTCACCGCGGTCGGCGTAGGGGCGGGCGGGCCGACGCTCGTCCCGTTCGCCAAACGAAGGCCGGGGGCGACGCTCGTCACGGTCGGCGTAAGGCCGACTCGAGCGGCGGTCGTCGCGGTCGTCAAATGGTCGGCGAGGACGACGATCGCCTTCAAAATCGCGATGCGGCGAACGATCTTCACCGGATCGCGCTGAGCGAGGTCCGCCGGGGCGACCATCGCTGTCACGGCGAGGACGACGATCATCACTGGCGCGCCGGGGGCCAAAACCACCCTGCCCGCCTCGAGAGGACGCTCCGCGAGGAGCGCCACCGTCCCGACGGGGACCACGAGGAGAATTTTCAGCAGAAGGCATCATGTCATCGTACTAGGCACGACGATGTGCTTTAAGTCCGCCTGAAAAGTAGTAAACCATACGTATGCGTCGAATCGTTCCTTTTGTACTTTTAGGTGTGCTGTCTGTTGGTGCCGGCGTCGGCGCCCTCACCAGTTTTCAATCCACTCGACCATCGGGTATTGACGTTGAATACCGCATTCAGACCTGCACCGACATCGCGACTGGCGCCGCAAACCAGCCACTTATCGACACATTGACACTGAATGTTCCCGCCGCACTCTCAAAGAAGATTGCGGTCTACAGCTTTTCTGGCCTCGAAACGGCCGTCGCCGTAGGCCCAGCCAACTGGAAGTGTGGCGTTCTGGCCATGCCGACGCGTCAGTCAATTCTTCTTGCCCCCAAAGACGGGTCGGAGTCCTCGAATCTGATGGAAATAGTCACCGCCACCGGCATGGACGCCAGTGTTACGAACTGCCCATACAGCGACACGGCCTATTCCGCCGTTGCCGCTAAGTACTCGGATTCCGTAGCCAAGGCTCACTGCACGCAGCCCACGGGCCAAAAGATCATTGGGCGTAGTGGTCGATACATCGATATCGCCAACACCTCGACGCAGACTCCGATTTACGGAGTGATTGGCTACACCGACAAGGGAACCCCGACTGCCCGAATTGCCGTTTGCGCATCCAGCGAACTTGGTGGATCATTCTGTAAGCAGATTGTTGGAATCTTCAAGCAGGCCAACCACATCAAGTAGTTCCGCCTCACACGTCAAGAGCTGCGAGATGACTTCGCGACCGAGACGTTGTCGATAGTCGCTCGCGCCCGCCTGTCTAGCCCCCGCTTCTGGCGAGTCGCACGTCACTAAGAATGTCGGGCCCTGGACCACACGGCCAGCGCCTTTGGATGCCATCGCCACGGACCTAAGCCCCTCCCCCATGCTCACGTTCATCGAGTGGTCGCGTGTCGAACGCCATTTACTGGCACGGCGAAAGAGATCTGCTGACTGCCTGGCTCAGCCACCAAGACCATCGACCTGACTCGCCAGCCGGTGCGGGTACGTGGCTGACAGAGACGATACGCACAAGTACGGGGCGTGAATCGTAAACCGTGAGCGGGCGCCTGGGTACATGCGGTTTCCGGCTGTCGCGCGCCTCATGGAGTTCAGCACCCTGAACCCCACAGGGGCTTGCCTGTCGACCGTTGATTACCCGAGCGCAACACCACTACTTCGAAGCCCTGGATGAAGAATGCTTCAGTTAGCGAACACGCGTACTGAAACGCAAAAGCGCCGCCACTGTTCGAGTGACGGCGCTCTTGCAGCAAGCTTTCCTAGGCGAGAATAATCAATCGCCCGTTCACTGCATCAAACTTCACGTACGACGACATCGCGGCCGGTGAGCCTCCCGTGACGTACAGGTAGGTGGCATTGCCAACGTAGGCCGATGACGTCCGCAGACCGACAAGTCCGGCAATATTGGCGTTAGTGAAGTCAGCACCAGCTACGAGACCTGGGTTGGCTACCACCTGACCGCTACTCAGACGCTGCTCAATCGTGGCGTTTGTCAGGATTGAGTTGGTGAAGTTGGCACCTGACAAGTCAGTGTTGATGAAGCAAATGCCAGTCAGGTTGAGGTTCGACAGGTCAGCGTTGACCAAGTTCTTGCCCTGAATGGTGACCCTGGGTCCAAAGATGAAACCGTATCGAACGGCGAAGTCGTTCGGCATGGCACTCGGCGTTCCAACGTTAGACAACGATGAGACGCGGTGCATGATGGCGTACGAGAAGTTTGCATCCGTCAACGTGTCGCTGCCGAAATAGGCCGCTGTGAGGTCGCAGCCCTGAAAGTTAGCCGACGACAGATCGTCGCTGATGAACTGCGTGTTCATCAAGTTGATTCCATTGGCGACACAGTTGGCATTGAATCCGGAGAGATTCGCACCAGTGATGGTCATTCCGGCTGCCACAAGGATGCCGTTGTAGACCACACCACTCGTGTGCATCTTGCTGGCGTTAAAGCCTGTGAGCCCCTTGGTATTGGCGGCCGTCCACACAGGGTAGAGCGTCGCTCCGCTGAAGTTCACGGTCGACAAGTAGGCGCCGGTGAAGTCATTGACACCAGGACCCGAAGTCGCATTAACGAACGAGGCGTTCTGGATCAATGTCTTGGCGAACGTGGTGTTCGTCAAGTTTGCGCCGGTGAAGATCGCATTGGTCAGCGTTGCACCAGTGAGGTCGATGTTCGCCAGGTTGGCGTTTGAAAGGATCGCACGGTTCATGTTGTAATACGTACCAACGATGCACGTACCGGCTGGGCAGCTGATTCGATTCAGAACTAATGGGTACGAAGCCGTAGCGTCAAAGACACCGGTGTCAGCATTCGTGACCGAAAGCGTCAAGGTCTTGTTGAGGATTTCACCAAGTCCAGTTGCTGCTGAGACGTTCGAGAAGATACAGCTAAGCGTTGCCGATGAAGCACTGGAGCAGGTATTGCCCTGGCCGTCAGTTAGTTGCAAACGCGTGTTGGTGTTCGAAACCGCAGCGGTGACGGTGATGCTCAACTTCTGGGTCGATGCGGTGTAGCTGGTAACCATCTTTGGCGTTCCGAGGACACCGTCGGTAACAAACGTGACCGTTGACGTGGTGGCCTTGCCATTTGCCGAGGTGGCCGTCACCGTAGCGGTGTAGGTGCCCCAGTTGGGAAGGTTGGCCAGCGAGAAGGAGACCGTACCGCCGTCAGTGCATCCAGCCGAGGACACTGAGTTAGATCCTGAGTACGTTGCAGCAGCCGGGTAGCTGGTCGATCCCGCTATTGAAGCAGAGAACGTACCGCCAGTAGCGCCCCAGTACTGCGAGCAGCTGAACGAGATGGTGGTCGTAGCCGTCTTAGCCATGTAGTAGTTAGCGGCATAGGCGTTCGAAATTGAGACCGACGCGGCCGATGGCGTCGTCGTCAAAGTTACCGATGACGTGGCGGGGTCGCTCGAGCCAACATTGGTGTTCGCGACCACCGAGACGCCGTAGGTCGAACCCACGGTCAATCCGTCGTAATAGCCGGCGTTCAGCGCACCCTTGATGTCACAGGTAAGCGGGGAACCAACATTGACGGTGCAGGTGAAGTCACCCGGAGTGACCGTAACGGTGTAGCTAGAAACGATCGAACCATTCAACGTCGCTGGCGCATCGAAGAAGACGCGCAGCATGCTGCGTGAACCACCACTACGGATGAAGCCAGCAGGCACCGCTGAAACATTTCGAACTGCCGACGCAACGCCGATGATGCTCACGCTTGAGCTGAGAGCCGACCAAGCGCTTGATCCGGCGGCATTGGTCGCCTGCACCTTGGCCGTGTGGTTCGACCCGAGGGTGAGCCCTGTGACCGTACATCTCCGCGACGTGGTCGTGCAGGTGACTCCCCCGCCCAGGTTCACGGTGTACAGAGTCACTGGCGAATACCCAGTCTCCGACGTCGTTGGATCGGCGATGTTGAAGGTCAACGAGTGGTCACCCTTTTCGATCGAGGAAAAGACCGGTGTTGCAGGAGCCTGAGCTGCGTAAATCGAACTACTCGAGCTAGGCGTTGAAGAGCCGAGGGCCGTGTTCGCTACGACCGCAAACGTGTACGACTGGCCAACGGTGAGTCCGGTGAAGTTGCAGGTCAGTGCCGTCGTGGTGCGGCACGTCGTCGAAGCGGGCGAAGACGTCACCGTGTAACCGGTAATCGCCGATCCGCCATCAGAACTTGGAGCGGTCCAGCTCACCGCGATACGGCCTGCACCGTAAACAACAGCCGATGCAGGCCCCGGAGCGGCCGGGCCACCCAAAACATAGAAGACATCCGAACTGTCAGACGCGGGGCTAGTACCGGCCGAGTTAGTGGCGGTAACGGTGAAGCTGTAGGCCGTTCCGGGGGTCAAACCTGAGACGGCACAGTGCGTAGCCGACGTCGAGGTGCATGTTCCGCCACCATTGTTCGCCGTCACCGTGTAGCCAGTGATTGCTGAGCCATTTTCCGATGGCGCAGTCCACGTCACGTCTGCGCGACCTGAGCCGCCCGAGGTAACAGTTGGCTTTGCAATCTTCGAAGGAGCACCAGGCACCACCACCGAGTCGGACGAACCGGAAGCTGCGCCGTTGCCGGCAGCATTGGTAGCAAAAACAGTAAATGTGTAGGTGTTACCCGATGGGAGATCCTTAAAGACGCACGTCGTGGCATTGGCAACACACGTGTAACCAGTGGGAGTGGCGGTAACGGTATAGCCCGTGACCGATGCGCCGTTGCCTGCTACTGAACGATATTGGACCGTCACGTTGCCGGAGTTGCCATCCCAACGCGCAGTTGGCGTAGCGGGCGTGCTCGGTACGTTGGCGGCCCGCAAAGCCGTGGAGCCGGCAGACGCCGAAGAGGCGCCAATGATGTTGGAAGCCTTGTACGTGAAGTTGTAACTGGTGTTGGCAGTCAGCCCGGTAAACGTGCAGACATTCGTGGCACTCGTACACGTCGCGCCACCAGTGGCGGTAGCGGTATAGCTAGTAATTGCCTGACCACCGTCATTCGTAGGCACCGGCATGGTGACCGTGATACTCAAAGGACCGCTGATGGCCGCTGAGGGCGCAGCGAGACCCGAAGGCGCGTCACCGAGGCTCGGGTAGATGACTTGACCCCATTCGTCAACGCCGGCGCACCATGTCGTTGAAACACACGAGACGGCAACAACTTCCATGGCCTGACGCTTCAGCGTCGAAGAAACAAATGATGATCCATCGAGCCAGCTGACTGCGGTAACAGGACGAGCAAATGGTGAGGTCAAGCAGTTTGTGGCGCTCACGCAGTCGACGGCCATCGCATTGGTTGGAGCTCCTGACATGGTGCTCCAGGATGATCCGTTCCACTTCATCCAGATGTTGTTCTGGGCCTGGCCGAAAATGTAGCAACCATTGCTAGGCGAAGTGAAACATGTCACCTGCGCCAAAGGGAAGTACAGGCTCAGCGATTCCTTGGTGGTCTTAGACCACGTCGTTCCGTTGAAGGTGATTTCATCTCCGCTCTGGGCCGATGCCACGCAGAACGTGGCGGTGGCGCAGTCGGCGGAGAAAATCGTGTTGTATCCACGGCTGTCGCTGTAGGAGTAGGCCTTCGTCCATGAAGAACCGTTGTACGTAAAGACACCGCCAGTACCACCGGCAATACAGAATGATGTCGAAACACAACGCAGCGACCAGATGCCGCCGCCAGTCGCACCCGAGTTCGCCCAGCTAGTGCCGTTCCACTTATAAAAGTTCGACGAGGCATCGATCGCATAGCACGACGTCGTGCTGAAGCAGTAAGGAATTACGCGACCCGAGGCGAATAGCGTCGACGCACTGATGCTGATTGGCGTCCATGTCTCGTACTTACCACCAGTCGTACCGATCATGCACCACGAACTACTAACACATGAGATACCTGCACCCTGCACGGTTGTGTCAAAGCCGCCATTAGCGACCGGCGCGATGGTGAACTGTGCGGGTGGTGCAGCAGCAAGCGCAGGAGTGACCACCGCGAGCGACGAGCCAGCGACGGCCACCAAGAGAGCTACGACGAGCGTTTGAATTCTGGAAATAACATTTTTCACGTTCCTAGTGTACTACCTAGACCATCGTCCTAGGCAGTCAGTATGGCGCGCAAGCAATATCTAAACGAAGGCCTGTGCTCCCCCAATCCAAATGGCGGGTCCGAACAAGCCCAGTGCCGAGAAGCCCATTCTCCGCAGGGTGTTCCGCCATGGAAGTTAGGGATTTCGCATTCATCAATCGAGCGTGCAACTCGAACCACCTCGTAGAAGAGTTGCAAAACCCCCCATCGCACGATGGGGGGTTTTGCAACGAATTACGCAGCTCAATGAGCCGCCTGATACCTACTGGATCGAGCGTCGACGACCAATTGCCAACAGGGCGCCACCAAAGGCCACGACGAACGCACCACCAGCCAACAGAGTGCTCGTGTTAGAACCGGTGTGAGGCAACGTGGTTGGCGCGACCGTAGTTGAGGTGGTCGAGCCGGGTGCTGCGGCCACGGTGGCCGTCATCGAACAGAGCGCTGAACCGACTTTGTTCGTACCGTCAGTCGCGTAAAAGCTGTACGTGACAGTTCCGGCCTGACCCTGGAGCGACTGTGAGAGTTGGTCGAAGGAGTAAGGGACCGTGAAAGGGTTCAAACCACCTAAGCCAATCGGTACGACACCCCCCTGAGCTTGACCGCCGTTAAGGCTCATTTCCATGTAGGCGCCGTCACTCACAGCACCCGGAGTGTTAACACCATCTTCCCAGCCAACGGTGATTGGCTGACTGTCACCGTAAGCCAGCGAAAACGTGCTGGGCGACAACGAACATGAAGTGATCGAAAGCGGGTCGGCATTTGCAACACCAGCCAGCGCCAAGGGAAGGCCAGTTGCAATCACTAGCGGGGCAATAATTCTTAGTGGGTTTCTCATTGGAACAAATTATCATAAAAGGCCCGTTCAGCGAGGTTTCGCCACTCACTATCGAGAGAACTCTCGGCTACATAGAGAATCAACATCCAACGCAAATCGCGTTCTTGATCCCCAAAATGCGAAAACCCCCCACCGTGAGGTGGGGGGTTTTCAAGAAAATCCGGCGGCGACCTACTCTCCCAGGAGGGGACCTCCAAGTACCATCGGCGCTGGTGGGCTTAACTGCCGTGTTCGAAATGGGAACGGGTGTGACCCCACCGCCAAAACCACCGGAAACTTATGCTTGAGTCACTCTCGTGACAGGATCGTTGATCCTTAAGCGTTTTATAGCGAGCACGAACATCTATAACTCCAAGCCCTCGGCCGATTAGTACCGGTCGGCTGAATGGATTACTCCACTTACACCTCCGGCCTATCAACGTGGTCGTCTAGCCA
>CANGMP010000054.1 GCA_947455165.1 Acidimicrobiaceae bacterium
CGCCCATGCCGGTGGTCACGTTGATCTTTCGGCGCATCTTTGGCTACTCCAACAACAAGGCGGCCCAGCTCATGATGCAGGTCCATCACGAAGGTCGAGCCATCGTGTGGTCGGGCATAAAAGATCGCGCCGAGGGTTACTGCGTGAAGCTGCAGTCCAACGGACTGCTCAGCACGGTGGAGCAGGACCAGTAGTCGTGGCCCGGTCCAAGATATTCATTCAGCGGCGCGATGGACGCATCGAGGTCAAGCTCAACAAAGATGCCCGTGAGTTCTTGGCCTCAGTGGTCGATCAATTGATCGCGGCCGAGACCGACGGCGCGCACCCCTGGCACGGTTCACTGCACGCGCCGATTACTCCGAGCGCCGACAGCGATGACCCGCTCCGCCAGTACGAACGCCAAAAGGCCACCGCGACCAACGCGGAGTTGATGAAACTCACACTCGATGAGTCGTTTCTTTCAACCGACGAGGCCTACGCCTGGCTCGCCACGATGCAGCTCGGCATGCGGGCCCGCACCGCCGAAGCGGCCATCTTCACCGAAGAAGATCTGAACCGCGCCGACGAAGCGGACCTACAGACAATTCGGGCGTTGCAGTTCTTTCTCTTTGAACTGGCAACAACCCTCTCGTAACTATTTGATCGTTACGCCGGCCGTGTAGGTCGCCGTCGTTCCATTGGGGTTGGTGAACGTCACTGTTCGCTTGCCCTTGGCCGCAGTCTTCGTGACGGTCACCTTGACGCTGAGGCTGGTGGCGCTCTTGTAGGTGACGACGCCGCTCACACCCGTCCCCGAGAAACTGATGCGCACGCCCTTCGTGAAGAGTTTGCCGGTGACAGTGGTCGTAGCCACCTTGCCGCGGGTGAAACTAGTCGTGGAGAGCTTGCTCACCGAAATTGAAGGCGCCAGCGCAAAGGTCGCCACGAGGTTGACGTTCTTGCTGAGCGTCATTGAGCACGACGTGGTGGCGTTCTTACAGGTTCCTTCACTGCCGGCGTGAAGCTTGGTCTGCCAACCGGTAAAGACGTAGCCGGGGTTGGGGGTCGCGACCAGGTTCAGCGCGGCGTTTGTGGCAACAACCTCACCACAGACGGCCGCTGATGTGCACGTCATTGGCGCCACGGCGGAGTGCGCCGCTCGGACGCCGGGTTGAACTGGTTGGTTAGCGGTGACGACACCACCACCCTGAACCTGAACTCCCAAACCACGGTTATTGGAGGTGTTGGCAATCATGTCCACCCCGATCGAGGTGCCGAGGTCGTTGGCACAGTAGTCGGCGGCCGTCGGGCTTTCGGAGCAGTTGGGGGTGTGGGCGTCGTCGTAGGTTCCGGTGTACTCAAAGAGGTAGACCGAGTTGGTGACACCCTTGTCGTCACTCAAGTTGGCCGACGGCATGGTGTAGGTCTGTCCGCCGTTGATGAGATCACACTGGTCGAGGACTTGGTGGCCACTGAGCGTGGCCTTGACGAGGTTCGAGTCAGTCAGTAGGTCACCCAGGGTGATCTGCTGGTTGGTCGTCAGTTCGAAGTGACAGGCGAAGAAGGCGTCAGCAGCCCGGTTACCGGCAGCTGGTGGGGCGTTATTGACGAGCGCCTGGGTTACGGCCGTTTGGACCGGTGTTGCGCCGAGAGTGGCACCAGCGGCCACGGTGGGCACCGTGGTGCCGGCCGTCATCACGAGCGAAGGATCGACCGGCATGGGGTAACCATTACCTTCCGTCGTGCCGCCGTACTGCGAGAGGTGGCCGGGGTTCGAGGGGTTGTCGCAGAGCCAGGTGTAGCGCTGCATGCCGGGGGCGACGTTGAGTGAGACGCCGAAGTGCTCGAGACCACTAACGGGCGTCTCGACGCTCCACAACGACGTGTTGCTGTCGTAGGTCGCCGAGTAGACCACGTCGATTCCCGACGTGCCATTGAACGTGGCGTCGGTAACGGTGGGCTGGTTGTACGTACCCCAGTACGTTCCAGCGACGTCGGCCGCGGTGACCCCATCAATTTGGATCTCAAAGCCCTGACAGGATCGATCGGTGCTGTTGGTGGTGTCAAAGTTCCACAGATATCCCATGCCGGGGTGGCCAACGACCACCGGGGAGGCATCGACGACAGCCGAAGGAAGCTGGACGCCAATGAGGGCAGCAGATATGAGCGCGCCGGCGGCCGAGAGAGTACGAAGACGGGTACGAAGCATGAGATTCTCCTTCGCTGAAAATTTACAAGCCGCTCGACGGGGCTCTCGGGGCAGCCTTAGGGCCGAAGGTCCCATTTCACAACGGCCGCTTGGGTCATTGTTACGAGATTGCCGAGAGTCAGGCTCCACGACTCACCGTGGAGCCCGGCGACAAACTGATCCGAACCTGGTGGCAGGCTCGGGAGTTCGTTGCGCTTCGCTCCACCGGCGGGAACGTCAATCTGACGAATGTCGAGCCAGGTGAGCGAACCCTGGCGCTCGCACGCGGCACGGAATCGATTGGCGTAGGTCGAATACGGGTTCTCGCCGATGTAGGGGATGAGTGGTCCGCTCGCTTCGCCGCCGTAGACCGGGTTCACGCAGACAGTCTGACTGCCTTGAGCGGCCGTCCAGCCCGATAGATAACTCCAGACGGCACCGGGTCGACCGACAATTGCCCGAGCGCTCGGTACGGCCGTGAAAGCGTCATAGGCAATGACGCAGTGGATCGATCCGACGTGAGCGCAGAGTGGTTGACCGGCCAGTCCATCGTTGACTGAGCGGGGCGAAGAAACGGTGAGCCCGCCGCCGATGAGCTCGCTCAGCACAACTCGCTTGAGTTGGTTGGCATTCGGGGCGATCTCGCGTCGCAGGAGTTGGCTGAGCATGCCGGCACCCTGGCTAAAGCCGACCAGGACGACACCACGCGAGGAGTTCGTTGACGCGAGGTACGTATGCCAGGCGCGCAAAACAGACTGGTAGGCCACTTCGACGCCGGCGCGATCGGCGGCCGTGACTCGAGACGTGGCGAGGTACTGCGACGTTACTTGGGCGTAGGCCGGAACAACGAGGCGACACGAACGGGTGAAGGGCAGTGCGAATGAGCGGACGAGACGACGTAGGAATCTCGTTGAGCGTTCTGGAGCGTTGCGGCGTGGCGCCGGACTAGCGGTCGGGTAGAGGAAGAAGCAGTCGACCTTGGTCGAGGTGGCACTGCGATACGTCGTGGGGGTGGCCGGGCCACTGAGGGGCACGTGTTTGATCGTTACCGCGCCGACACAGCTCGTCGCCCCCGTCGGCGGACAGATCCACCGAACGGGATGCTTGGTCGCCGCCTGCGCGCCGAGGGGCGTGAGCAGGCCAATGGCCAAAGTCAGAGTGAGGAGTGCTCGTTTCACTGTTGGTAACGGTAGAGCACGAGCGCCCCCTCACTACGACACTGAGGAACTACTTCTTTTCGCCGAGCAAGGTGGTCTTATTTTCCTTCTTGGCGGTCTTCTCGAGACGCTTCTCCTTGAGGGTCTTGCCGACCTTCTTGGTGTTTCGTGAACTAGGTGACTTCTCGGCCATGGGCCCTCCTTATGCGAGGCGCCTCCTGAGTGAAGGCGCAATCTGGGCTTCGCAGAGGCGTCGGGCCTGCACGGGGCGACAGCACTTCGGCCGTCCTGCCCAAACGAGGCGACTCTCCTAACAGAGATCACTCTCACCCTAACCATCGACTCGCAGAGAAATCAGCGGGAACGAGAAAAGGGCCCACACCGAGTGTGGGCCCTTCCTGGTGCGCCCCTCGGGATTCGAACCCGAAACCTGTGGATTAAGAGTCCATTGCTCTGCCGTTGAGCTAGAGGCGCAGTGCGATATTAGCCGTTGAATGGCGGGCCCTGGAACGATTCGTTCCGAAAAAGCAAAAAGGGGCGCCGGTTACCCGACGCCCCTTTTTTGAAAAGGCTTACTACTTCTGAATGGCCTTGACTTCGAGGAACTCTTCGAAGCCGTACTTTCCAAGCTCACGGCCGATGCCGGACTGCTTGTAGCCACCGAAGGGGGCGTAGATGTTGAAGCCACCACCGTTGATTTCGACCTGTCCGGTACGGATCTTGCGGGCGACCTCAAAGGCCTTCTCCTGCGTGCCAGCCCAGACGCCACCACTGAGACCGTAGAGCGAGTCGTTCGCGATTGCGATGGCCTCTTCTTCGGTGTCGTAGGGGATGATCGACAGGACGGGTCCGAAAATCTCTTCCTGCGCGATGGTCATCGAGTTCTTCACGTCAGAGAAGATGGTCGGCTGAACGTAGTGACCGCGAGGCAGACCCTCGGGCTGTTCCACGCCACCCATGATGAGGCGGGCGCCTTCGTCGATGCCCTTGTTGATGTAGTTACGAACGCGAGTCTGCTGAGCTTCGCTCACGAGCGGTCCAATCAACGTTCCACCGGTGATGGGGTCGCCGGGCTGGAAGCCAGCGGCCGAAGCGACGGCGAGGTCTTCGACTTCACCGAGCTTGGAGCGGGGGACGACGAGACGCGTCAAGGCCGAGCAGGTCTGACCCGAGTTGAGGTAGCACTTGAAAATCGCGTCAGGAATGGCCTTGGCGAGGTCGGCGTCTTCCAAGATGATGTTGGCCGACTTGCCACCGAGTTCCAGGGAAACGCGCTTGACCATCTTCGAGGCGATCTCCATGACGCGCTTGCCGGCGCCGGTGGAGCCGGTGAAGGAGATGAAGTCGGTCTTGGGGTGAGCCACGATGGCTTCACCGACGACGGGGCCGGTGCCAGTGATGAGGTTAAAGACACCCTTAGGCAGACCAACCTCGTGGATGATGTCGGCGAGGATGTAGGCATTAATCGGCGCTACTTCGCTCGGCTTGAGCACTACGGTGCAACCGGCGGCGAGCGCAGCGGCGACCTTGTTGGCGATCTGGTGCAGTGGGTAGTTCCACGGGGTGATGGCGGCGACGACACCGGCGGCTTCACGCACAAGCGTCGAGTTACCGACTTCTTCTTCCCAGTCGAACTCCATGGCGCGCTGACCGTTGTCGGCGAAGGTGGCCGTAGGAATGCCGGCCTGAATACCCTTGGCCAGTCCGAGGGGCATACCAACTTCGTTGGCGATGGTCTCGGCAATGAGGTCGGCCTTTTCGCCGAGCTTCTCAGAAATGCGAATGAGGAACTCACCGCGCTCCTTCGGGCTCGTGTTGGTCCACGAGGTGAAGGCGGCGGCGGCGGCCTCGACGGCGCGGTTGGCTTCGTCGACGGTGCCGACTGGAATTGTGGCGTAGAGCTCGCCCGTACCGGACGAGGTAACTGGCAACGTCTCCGCAGACGAGGCCTTTACCCATTCACCATTGATGTAGAACGAATCTTTGACGATGGTCATGGATCCCCCTTAGTTCTTGTCGTGGACGCCGGTAGTGGCGTACGAGAGAAATCTACTCGTCATTTGTGCGGTTCAGTCAGTCAAAATGCAGAAGACCGGCCGCCGAAGCGACCGGTCTTCTGACTTCCTTGGGGTGGACGGCGGGACTTGAACCCGTGACCTCCGCGGCCACAGCGCGGCGCTCTAACCAGCTGAGCTACGCCCACCAAGCCCTCTAAGTATTACATAGAGCGCTGAGGGGAAACGAGCGAGGAGCAGCCGCGCAGCTACCACTCGGGATTTCGAAGGGTGGTGGGTACGATGAGGGTACGCCTCTGTAGCTCAACTGGATAGAGCAGATGGTTTCTACCCATCAGGTTGCGGGTTCGACTCCTGCCGGGGGCACCACGTTGCATGTCGTGGCCAATGTCCCATTTGGGGTGTATGAAGGGCTTATGAAAGAAGCCCCACACGTCATTGCGTCATGGACGGATAAAACCTCTAACTGGGTAAAAGCCGGTTTGATTTCGAGCGATCAGGCAGAAGCGATTACGACCTTTGAGGCCGGACCGATAGTGCCGTCCAATGCAAACCCCGGTATCTACGAAGGTGAGCTTTCACCACTTGCCGAGGCGCTGGCCTATCTCGCCATGATCTTTACCGTGGCCTCGGGGGCCAGTTTGGTCATGCACTCATTTCGCGAGGACCTCCCGCGCACGTTGGCCCTGGCCCTCGCCGCCATTGTTGGCTTGGCTCTCGGTCAGCGTTTGATCAGAATGGGCGGCCACTCTTGGGACCGGATTGGTGGCGTACTCAGTGCGTTCGGCACGCTCTGTGCCACGGGTCTCGTGGGCTTTGTCCTGACCAAGTACGCCGAAGTTCGCGGCACGCACGTTGCGCTCATCGCCGGCATCTTCCTGTTCCTGCTGAGCGTCGCGCTCTGGCAGAACCGGGACCGTTTCTTTCAGTTCGTCACCGCGGTGGGTGGGTTCTATCTCACGGTGGTGGCCATCTTCCAAGAACTGAATTGGCACCCGCGCGTGGCCCTGGCTGCCCTCATCGTGTGGGCCAGCGGCCTACTTCTCGTTCTGCTGCGCAGTCGACTCCGCCCTTCTTACGGCGTCCTCTTCGTCGGCATGGTGGTAGCTCTTTCAGCGGCTCCGCTAACCGGTGAATGGACCCAGTTGGGTGGCGCCCTCCTCGGACTCGCGACGGCCGGACTCGGTGTCTGGCTCGCGCTCCCTCAACGCAATATCGGAGTCCTGCTGGCGAGTGCCATTGCCACCTTTGGCAACTTGATCCATCTCTTCGCGCTCTACGTCCACTCCAGCGCGGCGCTGGCCGTCGTCTTCCTGGTGAGTGCCACGTTCATCGTGGTGCTGGTCATTCGCTACGTTCAGGGGCACACGGTGGTACGCCCCGACGCAGTCGTTACAGAATTACCGTCAGAGAACTAGTTGAGCGTGTACGGTCACATTCATGATCCAAGTCTCCGTTTACTACCCCGTCACTGAAGGCGCGACCTTCGACCACGACTACTACGCCAGCACGCACGTGCCCATGGCCAAGGCTGCGTGGGGGCTGAGCGACGCCGTTATCGAAAAGGGCCTTAACGGCCCCTACGTTGCGGCCGTGCACGTCCAGTTCGAATCAATGGACGCCCTGGGTGTGGCGATGAGTTCAGAAGACTCGGCGGCCGTCTTGGCCGACTTGCCGAACTTCACGACCATTGCCCCTCAGATGCAGATCAGCGAGATTGTCTGATCCAGGTCTCGTCGGGGCCAGCCGCGGAAACAGTTGCGCTCTGAGCGGACTCGGCGTCGAGAAACGCCGAGTGAGTACTGGTCGGGAAGGCGGGATTCGAACCCGCGGCCTCCTGGTCCCAAACCAGGCGCGCTAACCAAGCTGCGCTACTTCCCGTTACTACGGTGGGACTACGTTACTCCGCGATGCGGGGTCCAATGAGCGAGGGGTACTGACGTGGCGTACGAATGGTTAACGCAGGGACTGCAGACAACGTGGGACGAGATCGTGCGACTCGTACGTCCACTGCCCGAATCCGATCTGGACCGTCCCACGCCGTGCCCTGGCTGGAGTGTTCGCGACGTTGTGAGTCACCTCATTGGATTTGAGCTGATGCTGGCCGGAACGCCGCTGCCCGAATTCGAAGGCGACATGCCCGAGTACGTGAAGAACGACATTGGCAAGTTCAACGAGGCCTTCGTGCAGAGTCGCCGCTCTTACGGACGCGACGAACTGTTGGATGAGTTTCAGGAAGTCTCGCGCCAATCAATTGAGCGACTCGCCGCTATGAGCGACGAAGCTTGGGAGGCCCAGTCCTGGAGTCCCGAGGGTGAAGTCCCATATCACCGTTTCATGGAGACTCGCATACTCGATAGTTGGATTCACCTCCAAGACTTGCGCGACGCCCTGGCCCAGCCCTTAGACGACCACGGCATTGGTGAAGAGATTGTGGTCAATCGCTTCGAAGCTGCCCTCCCGTACGTGATCGGTAAGCGCGCTGGCGCACCCGAGGGGACCCGAGTTCGCTTCAATCTGATTGGCCGGGTTGGTCGTAGCACCGACGTGGTGGTCACCGACGGACGGGCGAAGGCCTCGAGCGAGCCAGGGGAGCCGAACCTGGAAATTACGACACCGGTGGCCCTCTTTTGGCGGCGTGCGGCCGGGCGAATCTCGGCTGGGGCCTTCCTAGA
>CANGMP010000055.1 GCA_947455165.1 Acidimicrobiaceae bacterium
CCTGGCTTCACTCCTCAATGGCATTGGCTACGTGGAGATTGCACGTTGGAATCCGGCCCGCGCGACGAACCAAGCACTCTGGTCAACCCTAGCCAGCGTGGGCTTCGTGGCCGTTCTCTACTTTGTAAAGCGCAGCCGCGACCTCGACCGGTATCGCTACATCACTCTCCTCACAGCGGTCGTGCTCATGGTGTTGCCCCTGATTCCCCACGTCGGCCTCTCCCTTAACGGTGCCCGACTCTGGATCGGGGTCGGCTCCTACACCTTCCAGCCGATTGAGATCTCCAAGATTCTTTTGGCCATCTTCTTTGCTTCGTACTTTGCCTCCAACAAAGAACTGCTCTCCAAGTCCACGCGAGTGATCGGTGGACGGTCAATTGTTGACCCCCGAATCCTCTTTCCGATTGTGGTGACTTGGGGTATCGCCCTGATGGTGCTGGGCCTTGAAAATGACCTCGGCTTTGCCATGTTGCTCTTCGCACTCTTCTTGTCCCTGCTCTGGGTAACGACGGGACGGTTGGGCTACGTCTTCACCGGCGTAGGTCTGCTGGTGGTCGGCGGCTTTGTCGCCTCCAAGCTCTTTTATCAAGTACATCAGCGCATTTCGATTTGGCTTGACCCCTGGAACGCACACTCCTACGCACACGGTGGCCAGCAGCTGTTGCAGGGCTGGTTTTCACTCTCGGCCGGTGGGATTACGGGAACTGGTGTGGGACTCGGGCAGAGCGGACGGTGGGTCTCAGAGATCACCTCCGACATGATCTTCACTGCCGTAGGCGAAGAACTCGGTCTCTTCGGTATCGCGCTGGTCCTGAGCGCAATCCTTCTGATCATCGCTCAAGGATTCCGGATTGCCCAGCAGAGTCACAATGACTTTTCGCGACTCGTCGCCACGGGACTCGCCTGCATCATTGGATTCCAAGCGTTCTTTATCTGCGCCGGCGTTCTTCGTATCCTGCCGCTCACTGGAATCACCCTGCCATTCGTGGCGTATGGCGGTAGTTCGCTCTTGGCTAACTACGGCATCTTGGCGCTGTTGCTTCGTATTTCCGACGAGACCTCACGCCAGGTAGGCGGTGGCTTTGTCCGCCAGTCGCTCGACCAGCTTTAGTAGTGGGCGGCCAATACCGATTCGGCACACAGAACAGGTGCCGGAACCGTTTGACGTAAAGCCAGAACGATGCCGTCGGTCATCCGACACGGAACGACCACGCGACCACGAGGTGCCATCAGATCTACCTCGGCGTAGTAGACACCGTTCTCGAGCTTCAGAATTCGGGTCGCAATGACGTCAACCTGAAGACCCTGCAGGGTTGTGACGAAGAGTTCGTGAGTGCTCGGACGAGGGTTGCTGCGCTGCTCTATGGCCTGGGCAATGGCCATGGCGTCCGCGAGAGCCACCGGCACGGTCATTGAGCGGTATGGATTCTCGGTCTCCTGAAGATTCACCTCAGGGTGTGGGTCGGGCAAGTTGTAGGTAACCGAGGCCACGCTCATGACGCGGAACGGCTCAATGTCCTCGACTATCTCAGAGGTCGGTACTTCACTGTCTTCAATCGGCTGATCGCTCACGTTCCTACCCTAATTCCCTCGTCGGCGTGAAACCGAGAGCACAATGCCTGAAGCTGAGAAGAAGACCAGGGCTGCGGTTCCGCCGTAGCTAACGAGCGGTAACGGAATGCCCGTTACGGGCATAATTCCCATCGTCATACCGATGTTCTGAAAACAGCTAAAGGAGAAGAAGACAAAAATGCCGACACACATAAGTCGACCGAACTGCTCCTTGGCCTCCCGAGCGGTGAGGAACATCCGATAGGCCATCGTGGCTAGGAGTGTGAAGAAGAACAGGGAGCCAATGAGCCCCAACTGCTCCCCGATGGCCGTGAAGATGAAGTCAGTGCGCTGCTCTGGAACGTAGCCGAGTGTGGTCTGAAGTCCATTAAAGAGACCCATTCCCTTGATGCCACCGGCACCAATCGCATTCTTCGCATTGTTCACGTGATAAATCGCCGACGCCAAGGCTGGGTCACTGGAGTTCTGATTAAGGAATGAGGTGAGGCGCGAGAGCTGATACTTCTGGAGCACACCAATCCAGATTGCCGATATCGCGCCCAAGACACCAACGGCCGTTAGAAAGGCCATGAAACGCGGCGGAACGCCGGCCACAATAATCAGCACACCGACCGTCACTGAAATGATGATGGCGGTACCAAGGTCGGGTTGAATGGCAATGATGCCAACGGGCAAGAGTGTCATGAAGAGGATTCGTATGACGTCGCGATGCGCCAAACCCTCCGGTCGGCGAGCACAGTATGCGGACGCCGAAAAGATGATCGCCAGGACCGCAAATTCGCTCGGTTGAAACTGGATAAAACCCAAATCGAACCAGCGCTGGGCTCCCAGTGCCGAGCTTCCAAAAAGACCGACGGCGCACAGCGCCAGAATCGATGCGATATAGCCAGGGGTGGCCACCATCTCGAAGCGGCGATAGTCAATTCGCGAGACAGCGAACATCAACACGAGGCCAACCACGACCCAGATGGTCTGCTTCTTGAGGTAGTACTGGGGGTCATAGCCAGCGTTGATCAGGGCCACCTTGGTCGCCGAGTAGATCATTAAGTCGCCGAAGAGGGCCAGGGCCACGACGGCCAGGAGCAAAACCCGGTCGACACTCCCGTTAGGACTCTCGAGAAGCGACGGGCGGAGGAGTTTCATGATGAGACCGCCGACTTTAGAACCTCGACGGGTATTTCGGCATTCAGCCACCACTCGAGTTGCAGTTTGGCCTGCCAAATCAACATCCCCAAGCCGTTGGCGACCCGCTCAGAGGAGCGGGCTCGCTCCAGCATCCATGGCGTTACCGCCGGCGAATAGGTGAGGTCAACGTAGGCAGTCTCATGCGCCCCGTTCACGTCGGGTAGATCGAGCGTTTGATTGGTGAGGCTTGTGGGGGTGGCATTTATGACGAGTTCGGCAACCATTTGGGAGCTGGTGGTGATCCGGACCCGATCATCATTGAACCATCCACCCTGACCACGGTCTTGGCGAACGAGCAGATCAATAGCCCCAGCGCCATGTCGAAGAAGGGCTTCGACAATGGATCGCGCGGCGCCACCGGCGCCGAGAACCGTGACGTTGGCATCGCGAACATCCACGTCGAGTTCGTCGACGATCGCTCGATAAAAACCTTCACCGTCAACATTTCGTCCGAGGAGCTCACCGTCGAAATACCGAACGGTATTCACGGCGCCAACAGTTCGGGCAATCTCGTCAACGTTGTCGCAAAGCTCAAACGCCGCCTCTTTCAGCGGAAAGGTAACCGAGAGGGCGTCATAGTTTCGCAGGAGCACAGCAACGGCTTCAGGCGACTCCCCCGCCGTGTCAATCGGCAAACTCGTACCTTCAATGCCGAGGTAATCAAATGCCGCGCGGTGTAGAGCCGGTGACAGCGAATGCTGCACTGGGCTTCCAATGACGCCGCCGCGAAACATTAGAGACCCCGACGGCGGGCAAGCTCAATGTTGGCAAGGTGTTCTTGGTACGTGACCGCGAAGGCCTCCGTCCCACTCTTGTCCACCACCACAAAGTAGAGCCACTTGCCTTCAGGTGGACTCACAATGGCGTGGAGGGCAGCGCTACCGACCTGACAGATGGGAGTTGGGGTCAGACCGGGGTGCTTGTAGGTGTTGTATGGCGAATCGATTTGCAACATGGCCGGCGTTACCTTTACCCCGTCAGCCTGCAGCGCATACAGAATTGTCGCGTCCATCTGGAGCCCGCCTCCGCGCTTAAGACGATTCAAAATGACCCGAGCAACTTGCGGCATGTTCTTCTCGTAGAAACCCTCCTTTTCCACAATGGAGGCAGCAATGATCAACTGGTAGGAGTTCAGGCCGTGCATCTTGGTGGTGGGCGTGATACCAACACGCCGCAACTGGTCAAGGAAGCGCTGCTTCATCTGCGAAAGCAACTGCGTCGGTGTTTCATTGGGTTGAACGATGTAGGCGCCCGTGCCGAGCAGCCCTTCGAGCGACGGCGCACCAAATGAGTTGTGGGAAGCCGTAGTGACAGTGAGGTTCTCAAACTCCTTCGCGTACTGTGCACCCTTGATCGTGGCGAGCTGCAGCCAGGTTTGGCGAACCGTCATGCCTGGCGTGAGGTAGAGAACATTGGCATTTGGACCGGCGCTCAATGCGGTACGAATAGCCCCGTGCGAAGAGTTCTGGTGAATCACGTAGAGACCGGGTCGGACAATCGGCGAACCAAAAAGGGCGAGGTCAATTTTGAATGCCAGGGTCGAGCTCAAGACGTGGTGGCTCTGCAGGTCAGCCGCGATCTGCGACATCGATTCACCGGCGACCACTTTGACCACCACTGGCGAACCTTCGGCCGTCAGGGGGCTCAGCGACCACAGCAAACGTCCAGCGAACAGCAGTCCGAGCAAAACGATGGTGCCGAGAATCTTGAACTTATGCCTGCGCATCGAGCACCCCCTGGAGCAGAACAACGGCGGCGGCGCTGTCGATGTCGCGTCGTTGCGACTTTTGGCTGCGCCCGGCCATGGCCATCTGGCGCGAGGCCGAGGTAGTGGTCAGACGCTCGTCGACACTTGAGACTCGCAGCTCCGGCAATAGTGCAGCCACTTCGGCGATGAACTCTTCAGACATCGTCGTACTGCTGGTCTCACGGCCACTTAGAGCAACCGGGCGACCGACAATGACTTCGTCAACACCTTCTTCTTCAATCAACTGCACGAGGGCCCGTTGCCAGTCGCCCTCTCGCTGGAAACATTCGCGGGGAAAAGCCAGAGACCGTGCAGTATTGGACACTGCCACTCCAATTCGCTTGGTACCCGGATCAAGGGCCAGCAGTCGGCTCATCTCAGCCACCGAGCAGTTCGCGAGCCCTCTTGACTGCATCGTCGATTCCAGACAAGTTCTTGCCGCCGGCCGTAGCGAGTTCGGTTGAACCACCACCACCGCCGCCAACCAGGCCCCCAAGCTCCTTGACAACCGCCTTGGAGTCGGGGGTGCCATTTGTTGCCACCACGACGGCAACCTTGCCGTCACCCGCGTCACCGGCCAGCATGACTGCTTCGATGCCGCGTTGGCGAAGGTCTTGAGCCAACGTACGAAGTTCATCGACTGACGTCCGATCAATACGAGTCACCACCACGTTGTTGATCGCTTGTCCGGCGAGCTCTGATGCTTGGCCGGCGAGCGCCGCCTGGCGAAGTGCGCTCAGTGCCTTTTCGGTCTCTCGCTGCTTGTCAATAAGTCGTTCGAGCGACGGCACGAGTTCGTCTTGGCTCGTCTTAAGCGTCGCCGACAGCGAGGCCAGCACACTCTCCATCTCACGGGAACGACGCAAGGCCCCGAGGCCGGTGACCGCTTCGAGGCGTCGAGTATTCGAGCCAATTGAGACCTCAGACACGAGCTGAATCTGGCCAATGTCACCAAGGCGGTGCACGTGCGTGCCACCGCAGAACTCGAGGGAGTTCGCTCCAGCGCGAACGACGCGAACGCGGTCTCCATACTTGTCACCGAAGAAGGCCACGGCGCCCATGGACTCAGCCTCCTGGCGAGTGGCTTCAATGGTGTCGACCGAGGCGTTCTCGACAACATCACCATTGACCATCGCTAAGACGGCGTCGACCTCTTGAGCCGCCAGTCCACTCGTGTGGGCAAAGTCGAATCGAAGGCGATCGGGCTCAACGAGAGAGCCTTGCTGGCGTACGTGATCACCAAGCACGGTGCGCAGCGCTGCGTGGAGCAGGTGTGTAGCCGTGTGGTTGCGACGAGTGGAGTCGCGACGCTCACCGTCAATTGTTGCAACGGCGACCTGTCCCGGAAGAATTTCGCCCTGCAGTGTGCCTCGGTGGGCTACGAGGCCGGCTATGGCGTTTTGCGTGTCCGTCACCGTAAGGCGACCCGTCTCGGTCACAATCGTGCCGGTGTCGCCAACCTGACCACCGGACTCGGCGTAAAAGGGCGTCGTGTCGAGGAAGACCTCAACCTGTCCATCAGGCGTGCTCAACGAGCCAATGACCGTGGATTCAACGCTGTAGCGGGCCGCGTCACGTCCGATAAATGCCGTCAGCCCGTGAGTGTCGGCAATCTCGCGGTAGGCCGCATCGTCGCCGTGCTGCTTGACCTTGGCCGCCGCACGGGCGCGAGTGCGCTGCTCTTGCATTGCGACGTCAAAGGCCGATCGGTCGACTGAAAGGCCACGCTCCTCGACAACTTCTGCCGTGAGCTCCAACGGGAAACCGTGGGTGTCGTGCAGCTTGAAAGCAATGTCACCCGGGAAGACGGTTGACTTGGCGGTCAAGACCGACTCGGCTTCATCGTTCAGCAGTGAAAGTCCGGCGCGCAACGTGCGGGCAAATCCGTCTTCCTCGCGCTGGAGAATCGTTGTAATAAGTTCCTGATCCGAAATGAGGTTCGGGTAGGCGTCGGCCATCTTTTCAACCGTGGCCGCGACGAGAGCTTCAGTCACCGGACGCTCTGACCCCTCGCGTCGAGCGGCCAATATGGCCCGTCGAATAATTCGACGAAGAACGTATCCGCGGCCTTCGTTGGAAGGCAGAATGCCGTCGGCGACCAGCATGGTCATGGCGCGACCATGTTCGGCGATGCGGCGAATGGCAATGTCACTAGCTTCTGCGGAGCCGTACCGCTTGCCGGTAATGGATTGGGCCGTCTCCATGAGCGGAGCGAAGAGGTCGGTTGCAAAGACCGAGTCTTCGTTGTTACGAATCGAAAGGATGCGTTCAAACCCAGCACCAGTGTCGATGTTCTTGGTAGGCAGCTCCAGGAGCGATCCGTCGGTGCCCCGGTTGTACTGCATAAAGACCAGGTTCCAGAATTCGACGAATCGGTCGCCGTCACCATGAGCCGGGCCACCGTCGGCGCCGTACTTGGGACCCTTGTCGAAGTAGATCTCAGAGCAGGGGCCACAGGGTCCGGTGTCACCCATGGCCCAGAAGTTGTCTTCATCGAGACGCTGAATGCGCTCGGGGCGGATTCCCGCCACTTCGCGCCAGATCTCGCTGGCATCGTTGTCTGAAACGTGAACGGTGACCCACAGCTGTTCGGGGTCAAAACCAAAGCCCTCAGTAATGAGACCCCAGGCGAACTCAATCGCTTCCTGCTTGAAATAGTCGCCGAAACTGAAGTTTCCGAGCATTTCAAAGAACGTCAGGTGGCGGGCCGTCGTGCCGATCAGGTCGATATCTGGAGCACGGAAGCACTTTTGAATCGAGGCGGCCCGACTGTAGGGGGCCTTTTCCTCGCCGAGGAAATAGGGCTTAAAGGGCACCATGCCGGCGATAGTGAAGAGCAGGCCTGGGTCATGGGGAATAAGGCTGGCCGACGGAACGAGCGTATGCCCATTCGCTTCGAAATATCCCAAAAACCTACGTCGCAGTTCAGCCGCTTCCACGAAATCACTCTACCGGCGGCTGCTCGCTTCCACCTTGAACCTGTCGCCACGCTCGCACCAGACGGGCCTCGAC
>CANGMP010000056.1 GCA_947455165.1 Acidimicrobiaceae bacterium
ACGGGGTTTGAGAGCCCGGCCAGCCACAGTGCCAACGTGCCGGGTCGGGCGTGGCCCCTCGCGGCCCGGTCGAGTTGGTCGGCAAGCGCCTCATTGACAGCATCGATGTGCGTGGTGACCGTTCCCCGTTCGAGGTAGCGAAGTGCCGCGTTGCCGAGCACCCTTCGGGCCGTCAGTGGCGACCAGGCGAAGGTCGACGAACTCTGGCCCGAGTTCTCGACCGTCCAGGCGTCAAGACGACGCTGGCGATCTGTCGGCACGGCCCGAAAGCGGCTGGCCAACGTGTCTCGCTGTTCGTCGGTGAAGGCCATTGGTGAGACGCCGCGTACATCGAGGAGCTCACGAAGCGAGTCGCTCGACAGGTCTCGTTGGAGAATTCGATTCATCGTGTCACCACCAAGGCCTGCAGGGCGGCGAGGATGTCACTCGTTCCGCGGTTCAACAGTTCGTCGTCCACGCCGAACCGCCAAAGTTCACCCGTGGCCGTTGAGAGGGCGGCGATAAAGCGAGGTGCAACACCGTTCTTCAACGTCTCCACCACCGCGTGAAAGCGCATGGCGCGCTCCATGGCCTCATCGAGCACCGAGGTCGTGATGTCGACGAGCGCCACACCGCCGACATTGGCGTTGCCGAGCACGAGGTCGACGTGGTCGCGCAAGAGAACGCCGCCGCCAATGAGGCGCAACGCACTGCGTACGGCCGTTCTGGGCATCCACGCCGAGGGCGGTGTACCGAGTCGTTGTGTCAGCGTTACCGCGTGAGCGGTCACGTCAGTGGCCAGCCGAGCTAGTTCATCGTCATCGAGGCTGGCAAAGACGTCGACGAGTTCACTGGCACCTTCGCTCGCGCGCCACGCCAGGACGGCGTCACAGAAGAGATTGTCGATGGCAACATCCGAAGCCATGAGTCGAACCAGTTGGGTGATGAGCGCGCCACGCATCCGGCCAAAGGGGGTGTAGGCCACGGCGTCGGTCGTTCGACGCATCGAACTGGGTCGAACGACGTAAGGGATTTCGGGTTGGGCCTCGCCCAAGATGGTGTAGATGCCATCGGTCAGCGTGGCTCGGAGGCCAGCCGCATCGACTGAAACCGTGCGACGGGGCATCTGACGGGCGTCTCGAAGGGCGTCGATGAGAGTGGTTTCGTAGGTCGAGCTCGCGGTCATGGACGTAGCCTGCCAAGGGCCTATGACACGCCTAGGGTGGAGCCCATGGTGACGTTCTGGTGTGTTTTTGGGCTTTTTCTGGCGGCGATCTCGGTCTGGGCCGTTGTGACCGTCCGCTGGGCGGTCCGCCGGAACCGCGAGCTCAAGATGTCACAGCCACCTGCTGAACTGTCTGAGTGAGCGTCCTCGAACCAACCCCGTTTCACCCCGTCATCTCGACGTGGTTCGCCCAGCGGTTCACCCACGGACCAACACCCCCGCAGGCCGCCGCGTGGCCGGTAATTGCCGCTGGCGATGATGTCCTCGTCGCGTCTCCCACGGGTTCGGGTAAGACACTGACCGCATTCATGGTCGGCATTAACGAGTTCTTTGTCTCGCCGCCCGAAGAAGTTCCGCCCGGCCCGAGCATTCTGTACCTCTCACCGTTGCGCGCACTGGCGGCCGACATCAAGTTCAATCTCGAAGAGCCCCTCGAGGAGTTGCGCGCGACCGCGGAATCAATGGGGTACGAATCGCCTCGCATTCGCGTGGCCGTTCGCACGGGCGACACCTCCAGTTCGGAGCGCCAGCAGCACATTCGTAAACCTCCCCACATCTACGTCACCACGCCCGAATCGCTCTATCTCTTGTTGACCTCGGTCAATGGACGCAACTTGATGCGCCACGTTCGTACGGTGATCGTGGACGAAATTCACGCCATGGCCCCCGACAAGCGCGGCAGCCACTTGAGCCTTTCACTCGAACGTCTCGAGCGACTAACGGTTGAGACGTCGGGCCGCCGCCCGCAGCGCATTGGCCTCTCGGCCACCCAGCGACCGTTGGAGCGCGTGGCCCGGTTCCTCGGCGGCGTACGCGCTGATCGACCTCCGGTCACAATCCTCGACTGCACCGTTCCTCGCGCCGTTGACTTCGCCCTGACCTTGCCTCAGAGTGAACTTGAAGCAGTCATGTCGACCGAGCAGTTCCACGACGTCCTCGGCCAGCTCTGCGACCTTGTGGCCCAGCACCACACGACGTTGATCTTCGTGCAGAGTCGCCGTCTCGCCGAACGTTTCGCCCACCAAGTGAGCGAAGCACTACTGGATGCCGGTCTTGTGGCCGACGCCGATCAGGTCGTCGCGGCCCATCACGGTTCGATGTCGCACGAGCGCCGTCACCACGTGGAGCATCTCTTGCGGTCAGGCAAGCTTCGGGCCCTCGTCGCCACTGCCTCGCTCGAACTTGGAATTGACGTGGGGCCGGTCGACTTGGTCGTCCAAATCGGATCGCCCCGCACCATTGCCACGTTCCTCCAACGGGCCGGTCGAGCTAACCACCAAGTTGGTGGCGTACCGAAGGCTCGCCTCATGCCGATGAATCGCCACGAGTTGATTGAGGGCATCGCGCTGCTGGACGCGGTCAATCGAGGTGAGCTCGACATTCTGCAGATGCCCGTCGAGCCGCTCGACGTGTTGCTTCAGCAGATTGTGGCCGAAGTATCCATTCGTCACGAAGACTCTCCTGACGCACTCTTTGCCATGGTCACGGCCGCCGCCCCGTACTCGGACTTAACGCGCGAACGATTCGATGAAGCACTGACGTTTTCGGGCACGGGCATCTTCACGGGACGAGGGACACGTGGGGCCCAACTCTCCCTTGATCCAATCAACAACACGGTTCGCGCCCGGCGCAGCGCTTCGATGGCCGCCACGATGAACGGCGGAACAATTCCCGACCTTGGCGACTACAACGTCATCTTGGATCCCGACAACGTCGTTATCGGCCAACTTTCTGAAGACTTCGCCATTGAGTCCTCGGTGGGGGATGTCTTTTTGCTCGGCACCCACGCCTGGCGCGTTACGCGCGTTGAACAGTCGTCAGTTCGGGTCGTTGACGCCGATGGCGCCTCCCCGTCAGTCCCATTCTGGTTCGGCGAATCGCCGGCTCGCACGTGGGAGCTCTCGGCGGCCGTTGGTCGACTGCATGAGACGGTTCGCGATCCCTTGACCCTGCACGACGGCGAAACGGCGCGAACTCGCCTGGCCGAGATTCCCGGCGTATCTCCGGTCGCGGCCGACCAGGCCGTCTCGTTTCTCTCTCGAAGCTTTGACGTGCTGGGCGATTTGCCAACGCAGACCAACATCATTGTGGAACGGTTCTTTGACGAGACCGGCTCTATGCAGTTCGTCGTGCACGCGCCCTACGGCGCTCGAGTCAACCGTGCGCTTGGTCTCGCCCTGCGCAAGAAGTTCTGCGTCACCTTTGACTTTGAACTCCAAGCGGCAGCCGATGATGACGCGGTCACCATTGCCCTCGGCCCCCACCACTCCATGCCTCTCGACTCGGTGATGACCATGGTGCGCACCAACACCGTGCGTGACACGCTGAACCAGGCCGTCTTACCCTTGCCGATGCTCAAGACTCGCTGGCGCTGGAACGGCGTGCGCTCGCTGGCGATTTCGCGAACTATCTCGGGTCGCCGCCGCCCCATTCAGCACATCCGTATGGACGCCGAGGACTTGATGGCTGCGGCCTGGCCGAGCCTCGCGGCCTGTCAGGAGAATGCCCCGTCGGGTCCGATTCCGATTCCTGACCACATCCTTGTGCGTCAAACCTTGGCCGACGTGATGTTTGAACCGCTCGACGTCGAAAACTTGATGCGTGTGCTCGAGGGTCTGGAGAACGGCGCAATTCGAGTCCACTGCGTCGATGTTCCCGAAGCGTCGCCGCTGGCCCACGGCATCTTGAACGGTCAGCCCTACACCTTCCTCGACGACGCACCACTCGAAGAGCGACGCAGTCGCACCGTACCGACGCCCCGTGGCCTCGGACCGACCGACGCCCAGGGTCTGCCGGTGTCGCCGGAGCGCAACGCCCTCGACCCCGAGTTGATTGCCGAAGTGATTGCCACCAGTGGCCCACGAGTACGCGACCGCAACGAACTCGCTGACTTTCTCCACACCTACTTGGCCATTCGCCCAGTTCCCGAATGGGAACAGTTCTTTCGTGAGCTCGAGAGCGAGGGTCGAGTGCTGCGTGTTGATGAGACCTGGATCACCGCCACGCGGCCCCAAATCCTCGAAGAGCTCTCGCTCGATGATGAGGCCGCGGCCATGTTGTTGACGGCCCACCTCGAAGCAGCCGGACCGATTGACATTGCCGGACTCGTCGCTCTCGATGTCTTAGGCGCCGGTCCGTTGCGCGGGGCGCCGCTGAGTGTGCCGCGGGCCCGCACCGCGCTGGCTCGACTAGAGCAGATGGGCTTTGCTATCGCATTACCGGATGGACGCTGGTGTACTCGCGAGACGTTCCGGCGCTTGAACTCTCGTGCCAAGCAGAAGCGTCGCCACAACCTCCCACCAGTATCAATTTCTGCCTACGTCAACTTCCTCTTGCACTGGCAGCACGTGGCCGACGGCACGCAGCTTGAAGGTCGTGATGGTCTGCTCGAAATCATTCACCAGTTGCAGGGTGTCGAGCTCGCGGCCGGGGAGTGGGAGTCGCAGATTTTCGCTCGTCGCGTGGCGAACTACCAGTCATCGTGGCTTGACGAGCTCTGTCTGTCGGGTGAAGTGACCTGGGCCCGCCTGACGCCCAAGGTGACCCCAGAAGACGAGCAACGTGGTTCGACAACGCCGTCGACCGCGACGCCGCTGACCTTTGCACTCCGTGATGAGTTCTCGTGGCTTCTCACCTCGGCTCGTCACAAGCTCGCCCTCACCGAACCTAAGCACGGTCCGGCCGCCGAAGTCTTTGAAGTGCTGCGCGATCGGGGCGCCCTCTTCCGGGCCGACCTGTCGTCACTGATCTCCCGGTTTGACTCGGCGATAAGTGACGGCCTGTGGGACCTGGTGGCGCGGGGCTGGATCCACGCTGACTCCTTCCACGCCGTTCGTGTGCTCCTGCGTAATTCGCAGCGCCAACACGCACCTTCGCGGCGCTCCGCGGCGGGCCGACTCTCGCGCGGCGTCACCCGCGCACCGAGCGCATCGGGTTCGGGCGAGGGGCGCTGGAGCCTCGTGCACTACCAGGCTCAAGAGCTCGGACGACTGGAACTCGAAGACCTTGGCGAGCGCGTTGCGGTCCAGTTGTTGTTGCGATGGGGCATCGTGACCTACGAGATGTTCGACCAAGAGTCGTTCGGCGTCTCGTGGCTCTACGTCAGTCGAGCGCTTCGTCGACTTGAGGCCCAGGGTCAGGTGGTGGGTGGTCGATTCATCGTGGGCGTCAAGGGCGAGCAGTACGCCCATCCCGAAGCGGTCGCGATGCTTCGTTCAGTTCCGAAGGCACCCGCGGTTCAACTCTCGGCCTGCGATCCGTTGAATATGACCGGCGGCATCGTGGAGGGAACGCGCGTTCCGGCCCGACCCAAGAACGTCATCTTGATTCAAGACGGCGCTATTCGCTCTTCTTCGCCTGGAGATCTCGAACGGCTCGATCGAGATCAGCAATTGCCCGCTCCAGAACTGCCAGCCTCGTACTAAGAACTTCGTTCACTCGTTCTTCGACACGCTCGTCAATCTGCTCGCGCAGTTTGGTGTCGAGCGAGTCAATGACCGGGGCGGCCAATTGGCGAAGGAAATCCTTGATCTCACCGGACTTTTCTTTGGGCGTGTCGGTCATGACTGAACTCTAGAGTCCACTCGGTCGGCAGTAGATACCGCCGTCGAACTGGAGCGTGTTATAGAGACCGGACCACGGGGCGGTGTTAAAGAGTTGAATCTGCCACGGCACGGCGAGACAGGCGTTGGAACTGCCAAAGGCGATGTAGCCCAAGATGTTGCTGCCGACCGTGGTGCTGAGGCGCAGTGGCGGTGAGATGCCGGCAACCACGACTTGGCTGTTGTGAGTTTTCTTGAGCGGGGCGGTTAGTGGCACCGTCAGGTTGGTGCCGTTGTAGCCACTGGCGATCTGGACAAATTCGGGACCGGCGGTGTCTCGCAGGTAGAGCCGTTGACCGGCGTAGAGGCCCGAGCTGTCCTTGATCGTGAGGGTGCTGATTCCGGCCGCGCTAGAGGCCGTCGTGTAGGTGCTGTACCACTTAAAGGCCACGGCCAAGAAGACGGGCATTGTCAGCTTGCTCATCGATCCGTTCTTGTATTCGTTCTGCGACGCGTAGATACCGGCGTTCAGTGTGGGATCGACAGAAGCCAAACCAGCGGCCCATCCGTTGGCGTAACCGGCCCAGTTCTGAGCCGACCAGGCCGGACACCACTTGGCGATGGAGTTGAGTCCATCGAGGCACGAGTGATAGTCGGGGTAGCCCTCGGGGTCGATAATCACCCAGTCGGGCTTTAGGCCGAGTCCTTGGGCGCGGTACTTGCCGATCGTGGTGGCGACTGCCGCACCGGCGGCGAAGGCGTGGGCGTAATAGACGGCGGGCGTGACGGCTTCGTTGGACATTGGTCCCGACACTGTCCAGAACGAGAGCCACGTCGTGCGCTTGTGGCTATCGGCAATGGCCTTGCCAACGAGGAAGTCCTGGCTGTACTTGATGTCGTTCGCCGTTGTCTTGACCGCCACCCAGGGGCTGGACTGCGTACCGAGTCCGCCAGTAATGCCGATGCTGGGCCATCCGTCAGCCACGGCGGCACTGTTCTTGTTCTGCGGGATGGCGTAGAGGCCCGTTCCGGTCGGCGCCGGCGTCGCAACGCCACCGGCGAACAGGGTGAGCTGTCCGTTGACGACGACGCCGTCAATACCGCCACCGACGGTACGCGCACTGGAACCACCGGTCACCGAGACGTCGACTGACTTCCAAGTATTGGCGCCCGTGGCGTTACTGATGACAAAGAGGTCTCCCCAGTTGCCGGCCTTGGCGGCCACCACCAGCGTCGTGCCGACGGCGGCGATGAAGGGGTTCTCGGCCAGCGCGGGCGCGCTCGAGGGAGTCGAGATATCGAGATCGTTCCAGGTGTAGACACCACCGCTCCCGACACCCTTAAAGAGCGTGGCGACGCCGCTCGTGGTGAGTCCCACAATGGCCATTCCCGTGGGCGTCGTGGTGGCCGACAATGTCGAGGCAATGCCGGGCGCGCCGGTGGCCTGGGTGAGGTCCTGGGTCGTGACCGCGCTACAGAGCGCTGGCGCGGCGAGGCAGTCGGCGCTTAATCGATACTGCACGATGTGATTCGTTGTGGACTCGGCCACGAACGTGGTCGTGCCGGGCAGCCACATGGGGTCTGCACTGAGACCCGAGTCGGCCGCGAGGGTCGTGATGTCCTTGAGGTCGATGCCGAGCTGGGCTTGTCGCCAGGGGAGAGGTAAACGCATTAGTACGGCGTGATTGTCTAGAGAGCGTCCGATGAGGCTGAGTGCATTGCCCTGGTCGAGTACGCCCGGTACGCC
>CANGMP010000057.1 GCA_947455165.1 Acidimicrobiaceae bacterium
GCGAGAAGGGTGAGTATCTCGGTGGGGCCATTACGCCCGGCGTGGCGATTTCGCTCGACGCGCTCTACTCGCACGCCGCAGCCCTGCGTTCGGTCGAGCTCGTTGAGCCACGGTCTGTCATTGGCCGATCGACCGTTGAATCAATTCAGTCTGGTGTCCTCTACGGCTTCGCGGCCCAGGTCGATGGCATGGTGGAGCGAATCCGTGAACAGCTCGGCGAGTGCACCGTTTTGGCGACCGGCGGCCTCGCCGGCCTCGTCGCACCCCGTACCAAGCACGTGCAACACGTAGAACCATGGCTTACCCTCCACGGATTGCGTATCGTTCATGAGAGGAATCATTCGGGAGATAACGCTTGAACACGCCATACTCATTCGATCACGACGCGTACGCCGCCGCTCTCCAAGAGCGCTTCGCTTACTTGACCGACGGCGAGGAGTCCGGCGTCACCGTCAAGGTGGCCGGTCGAGTGATGTTGCTGCGCACCCAGGGCAAGTTGGCCTTTGGTACGTTGCGCGACTCGTCGGGTGAGATTCAGCTCTTCGCACTCTCGGCCGTCGCTCACGATTTTGAGGCCTTCACCAAGTTGCACCTCGGTGACTGGGTTGGTGTCGAGGGTGAAGTCGTCCGTACCAAGCGTGGCGAACTCTCCGTGAAGGTCGGCTTCTGGCAGGTGCTCGCCGAAGCCCGTCAAAACTTCGGTGACAAGTGGGCCGGTATTTCGGACTTTGATATGCGTTACCGCCACCGCGAGGCCGACCTGTGGGCCAATCCCGAGACTCGCACTTCGTTGACTCGTCGCAGTCAAGTGCTCCAGTCGATTCGTCGCAATCTGTGGGATCAGGACTTCATGGAAGTTGAGACGCCCATGCTCAACGGAATCCCCACCGGTGCTGCCGCTCGTCCGTTCGTCACGCACCACAACGCCCTCGGGGCCGAATTCTTCTTGCGCATTGCGCCCGAGCTATGGCTCAAGCGCCTCGTCGTTGGTGGCTACGAGCGAGTCTTTGAAATGGGGCGAGTCTTCCGCAATGAGGGCATCAGCCCCCGCCACAATCCCGAGTTCACCATGCTCGAGCTCTACGTCGCATACTGGGACTTCGAAGACATGATGACCCTGACCGAAGAGCTCTGCGCCAAGGTCGCCCTCGACGTGCTCGGCACGACCGAGATCACCTACCAGGGCCGCGAGTTCTCCTTCGCCACGGGCTGGCCCCGACGCTCGATGGCCGAGTTGGCCAGTGAAGCCGTTGGTCAAGACGTTTCAGTGCATACGCCCCGGGAGCGACTGGTCGAACTGCTCAATGAGCGCGACGTCCAGGTGCACGCCTCGTGGGGTCCGGGCCGCTGTCTCTCAGAACTCTTTGAGGCGACCAGCGAAGCCGACATCTGGAACCCCATGTTCGTCACCGAGCACCCCTTAGAGATCTCTCCGCTGGCCCGCGGCCACCGTCGCGACCCCATGCTGACTGAGCGCTTTGAGGCCTTTGCCACGGGGCGCGAACTGGCCAATGGTTTTTCCGAGCTCAACGACCCCGACGTGCAGCGAGCCCGCTTCGAAGACCAGGCCCGCCTGGCAGCGGCCGGTGATGACGAGGCGATGCAGATCGATCACGACTACATCAAGGCGCTGGAGTGGGGTCTGCCACCAACGGCCGGTCTCGGCATTGGTATTGACCGCTTGGCCATGCTGATTGCCGATGCGGCCAACATCCGAGAAGTCATCGCTTTCCCGACGCTGAAGCCAATTCGCGAGGCTTAAGCCTCAGGCAGTCCCTCGAGCAGTGCTTCGAGGAGTGAGGCAAAGCCCTTGCGCAACGGTTCGTCGCTGACGGCTTCCAGCGCGGTGCGACCCTGAGCCACAAACGTACGGGCCGCCTCGTAGGTAGCGGCAATTGCGTCGGTAGAGACGACCAGCTTGCGGGCCCGCTCTCGCTCGTCGTCGTTGAGGGCTCGTCCGAGCATGCCACGGAGCTCTTCGCCAACGGCCGCGTCCTTCATGGCGTGAAGCGCCGGCAGGGTGTAGATACCTTCGGCCAAGTCCTGGCCGGCCGGCTTACCGAGTTGACCATCGGTGGCGACCATGTCGAGGATGTCGTCGCGTAGTTGGTACACCATGCCAAAGCAGCGACCGAACTCGTCGAGGGCGTCGACTTCGCCACTGGGGCGTCCGGCCGTAATAGCCCCGACGCGACAGCTGGCCGCCATCAACGAGGCCGTCTTGCCTTCAATGGCCTGGTAGTAGTCGTCGATCTGACGGTTGGTGTCAAAGGAAGTGCGTACTTCGGCGACCTGACCACGAGTCAACCAGGCCAGGGTGCGGGCCAAGAGTCCGGCAATCTCGGTGCCGAGATCGGCGGCGATGGCGGCGCTGCGAGCCATGAGGTAGTCACCGGCCACAATGGCCACGAGGTTGCCGTAGCGGGCATTCACGCTGTCAACGTTGCGACGTACTTCGGCTTCGTCCATAACGTCGTCGTGGTAGAGCGAGGCGAGATGCATGAGCTCGAGGGCGACGCCACCGAGCAGATCGTCACGAGTTGCTTCACGAGCGCCACCGGTTGCCGATGCCACTGCGAGCAGCGGCCGGAGACGCTTGCCACCGGCGTTAATCAGGTGGGTTGTGACCTGGTCGAGGTAGGGATCTCCAAAAACCACCGATTCGGTGAGGAGGATTTCGAGTTGGCGAAGGTCAGCCTCGACTTGCGTTAAGCCAAGACGCTCATGAATGTTCACGGCTTCAACATTAGGTGAGGCACCGTGTGGGCTAGACAGGCGAGGTCACAGCGTCTCGGTACGGTGAGCGCCCTGACGAGACAGGTCGGAAACGACGTGCAAGAGTGGCCACTACCAACGGCGTATTACACCGGTGGTATTTGGCAGAACAAAGTTTTCCGGGACGCCGGTACACTGCCAGATAAGTACAGGAGGTACTTCTTGTTCGAGCGATTTACAGACCGAGCCCGCCGGGTTCTCGTGTTGGCCCAGGAAGAGGCCCGCGAGTTGAACCACGCATTCATTGGCACTGAGCACATCCTGCTCGGACTGATCCGTGAAGGCGAAGGCGTGGCCTTCAAGGCGCTCGACGCCTTGGGCGTTACCTTCGACGCCGTTCGCGAGAAGGTGGAAGAGGCCATTGGCACCCCCGGAACGGCGACCGCCGGCTCTCCACCCTTCACGCCCCGCGCCAAGAAGGTCCTCGAACTCTCCCTCCGCGAAGCTCTCAGCCTCGGACACTCCTACATCGGAACCGAGCACATGCTGCTCGGACTGGTGCGCGAGTCTGATGGCGTCGCCGCCCAGGTCCTCGAAGGCCTCGGTGCCGAACCGGCCCGTGTCCGCAACCAAGTCATGCAGATGATGTCGGGTCAGGGTCAGCGCGACGCCAACGCCGGCTCAACCCCAACGGCCAAGAACGAACCTGGCGAAACGGCCGGTTCGGCCGTGCTCGACCAGTTCGGTCGCAACCTCACCCAGCTCGCCCGTGAAGGCAAGCTCGACCCACTCGTCGGACGTGACAAGGAAGTCGAGCGCGTCATGCAGGTGCTGTCGCGTCGTACGAAGAACAACCCCGTCCTCATTGGTGAGCCCGGTGTTGGTAAGACGGCCATCGTCGAAGGTTTGGCCCAGAAGATCGTGGCCAACGAAGTGCCCGTGACACTCGCCGACAAGCAGCTCTACACGTTGGACCTCGGCGCTTTGGTGGCCGGTTCGCGTTACCGCGGTGACTTCGAAGAGCGCCTGAAGAAGGTCTTGAAAGAGATTCGCACTCGCGGCGACATCATCTTGTTCATTGACGAGATCCACACCCTCGTGGGTGCCGGTGCCGCCGAAGGCGCCATCGACGCCGCTTCAATCCTCAAGCCGATGCTGGCCCGTGGTGAGCTCCAGACCGTTGGTGCCACCACCATCGAGGAGTACCGCAAGCACATCGAAAAGGACGCCGCCCTCGAGCGTCGTTTCCAGCCGGTCAAGGTTGACCAGCCTTCGGTTGCGATGACCATTGAGATCTTGAAGGGTCTGCGCGACGTCTACGAAGAGTTCCACGCGGTCAACATCACCGACCAGGCGCTTGTGGCCGCAGCCAACTTGGCTGACCGCTACATCGCGGACCGCTTCTTGCCGGACAAGGCCATCGACCTCATTGACGAGGCCGGTTCTCGCTTGCGCATTCGTCGTATGGACGCCACACCTGCACAGAAGAAGTTGGACGAAGAGCTCAACCGCCTCCGTCTGGACCGTGCCGAGGCACTCGAAAAGGGTGCCAACGAGCAGGCCAAGCTCCTCGAGGCTCAAGAGCAAGAGCTCATGAGCAAAAAGGACGAACTCGACGCCGAGGTTAAGGCCGCTGGCGGTCAGACCTTTGACGTTGTGGACGAAGAGATGATTGCCGAAGTGTTGGCCGTTTGGACGGGTATCCCCGTCTATCGCCTCACCGAAGAAGAGACGACCAAGCTGCTGCGCATGGAGGACGAACTCCACAAGCGCATCGTCGGTCAGAATGAAGCGGTCAAGGCGCTTAGCCGCGCTATCCGCCGTACGCGTTCGGGTCTCAAGGACCCCAAGCGTCCCGCCGGTTCCTTCATCTTCCTCGGCCCCACCGGTGTTGGTAAGACCGAGCTCGCCAAGACCTTGGCCGAGTTCCTCTTTGACGACGAAGACGCGCTGATCCAGCTCGACATGAGTGAGTACATGGAGAAGCACACGGTGAGTCGTTTGGTCGGCTCGCCCCCCGGCTACGTCGGGTACGACGAAGGTGGTCAGTTGACCGAGGCCGTTCGCCGCAAGCCCTTCTCCGTTGTTCTCTTTGACGAAGTCGAAAAGGCCCACCCCGACGTCTTCAACACCTTGTTGCAGATTCTCGAAGACGGCCGTTTGACCGACTCGCAGGGTCGCACCGTCGACTTCAAGAACACCATCCTCATCATGACCTCGAACCTCGGAACGGCCGACCTGCGTCGTGCCTCGATTGGCTTTGCCAAGTCCGACTCCGAAGTCACGCACGAGAAGATGAAGGAAAAGGTCCAGGCTGCGCTCAAGGGTCACTTCCGTCCCGAGTTCCTCAACCGTATTGACGACACCATCGTCTTCCGCGAACTGAGCCAGGACGAAGTCATCGAGATCGCCGACATCTTCATTGGTCGCCTCCGCGAGCAGCTGAAGGTCCAGGGACTGGGACTCGAGATCAGCAAGGCCGCACAGATCTACCTCGCCGAAAAGGGATACGACCCCGAGTTGGGTGCCCGACCGTTGCGTCGTGTAATTCAGCAGTACATCGAAGATGTGCTGAGCGAGAAGATTCTGTTCAAGGACTACCGTGCCGGTCAGACCATCGTGATCGACTGCGAAAAGGTCGATGACGAGACGAAGTTGACCTTCGAAGCAGTTGAGGGCCTCCCGCCGTCAGTTGACTTCGAAGACACGCCAAGCGCCTAATTCAGCCATTTTCTAGCCATTGATTCGTCAGTGGTAGAATTGTTAGCCACGGGAGCCACTTTTTGCTCCCTTCCATCAGGAGTTTGTGTTTGTGACTACCCAGAAGTTCAAGAAGGGTGACCGTCTCGTCTATCCCCACCATGGTGCCTGCACGGTAATCAAGGTTGAAAAGCGTGAGGCCTTTGGGACCAAGCAGGACTACCTGAAGCTGAAGGTCGAATACAGCGATCTGACGCTCATGGTGCCCGTCGCCAACGTCGACATGGTCGGCCTGCGTGACGTGATCAATGAGGACGAAGTCGAAGAAGTCTTTGCCGTGCTCCGCAAGAAGGAAGCGCGCATGCCGACCAACTGGTCGCGTCGATTCAAGAACCACTCGGAAAAGCTGCGCTCCGGCGACATCTACCAGGTGGCCGAAGTCGTTCGTAACTTGTCGATTCGTGACAAGGACAAGGGCCTCAGTGCCGGTGAAAAGAAGATGCTCACCCGTGCACGTCAGATTCTCGTCTCCGAGCTGACCTTCGCTCTTGACATTGACCTACCGACGGCCGAGGAGAAGCTCGCGTCGGCTCTGCCGTAATCATGTCCGTCGCCGCCATTGTGGTGGCCGGCGGTCGTGGAGAACGATTCGGCGGACAAAAGCAGTTCGCCACACTGGGTCAGCTTTCGCTGACCGCCATGAGTGTGCAGCACGCCCGCAGCGTGGCTTCGCACGTCGTCGTCGTGGTCCCTTCGGATTACGCCGGTGAAGGCGAAGGCGCCGATGCCGTGGTTCACGGTGGAGCAACGCGATCTGCCTCGGTTCGAGCCGGTCTCGCGGCTTGTGGTGACGCCGAAATAATTCTGGTGCAAGACGCCGCTCGCCCACTCGCTTCCGATGAACTCTTTCGTCGAGTGCTCGACGCCGTGCGCGGTGGAGCCGATGGAGTCGTCCCCGGCATTGCGGTGACCGACACCATCAAGCAAGTTGAAAACGGTGTCGTGGTCGCCACGCCGGTGCGTGACACGCTGGTTGCCGTGCAGACGCCGCAGGGTTTCCGCGCCGAGGTTCTACGCCAAGCTCACGCCTCGGGCAACGACGCCACTGACGACGCCGCACTCGTGGAGCTGTGTGGCTACACCGTTCATGTCGTGACCGGTGAAACGACCAACGTCAAGGTCACCGCGCCCGAAGATCTGGCCCGTCTGATGAACGCAGGAGCGCGCTGATGCGTATCGGGCAAGGGTTTGACATTCACCGCTTCAGCGACGACCCACAGCGTGAGCTTCGCTTGGGCCTGGTCACCATTCCCGGATCGGCCGGCCTCGTGGGCCACAGTGATGCCGATGCGGTGACTCACGCCGTGATTGACGCTCTGCTCGGAGCGGCCCAGCTGGGTGATATCGGCGAGTACTTTTCCGATCAAGTCGCCACCTGGGCGGGTGCCGACTCGCGAGTCTTTCTCGTGTCGGCCCTCGCAATGGTCCGCGAGGCCGGGTACGTCGTGGAGAACGTCGACGTGACTGTCGTGGCCGAAGCACCCAAGCTCGGCAGTTTCAAGAAGGACATGGAACGAGAGTTAACGACGGTCATTGGCGCACCGGTTTCGGTGAAGGCCACCACTATGGAACGTCTCGGACCGATAGGAAATCGTGAGGGTATTGCCGCACTGGCAGTCGCCCTCCTAAAGGAGCAAGCATGACCCCTCGTCCCCCCGCCCGCGGATCCGGCCGACCACCCGAACCTCGCAAGGGTGCTCCGAAGTCACCTCGCCCGCGCAGTACGAATCGAAGCACCGAAGTTCCACTGCGCCGTGCCCCCGAAGGTCTCGGTGGCGAACAGGTTGAAGGACGCCAGGCCGTCTTGGAGCTGCTTCGCGCCCGTCGCCGCAACGTCCGCAAGATCTACATCGCCGACGC
>CANGMP010000058.1 GCA_947455165.1 Acidimicrobiaceae bacterium
AATGATGGTGCCCTTGATGCCCGACTCAGCGAAGGCCTATCCCAACTCATCAATCCTCGACATCAACTGCTTCGCCAACGCGAGTTGCACCGCTGCGGGGAACTACGCCGACGGCGCGGATCGGATGCAGTCGCTCGTTATTGAGAACGTCTTGATTTAGGCCGTTAGGCGCCGAGCTGCCACTTCGAGTCGTTCATCGGGCTGCACTACGGCGACTCGGACAAAGGCCGCACCGGCCTCCCCATAGAGTTCGCCGGGACTGACGACCAGACCACTCCGCTCAGCCAACATGCGAGCCGTCTCGAACCCGTCGTGACCGGGCCACTGGGCCCAGAGGTAAAAGGTGCCCTCCGGCGGAGGGCAAGTGAGGCCAACCTTCAAAAGGGCCTCTCGGATGAGGCTAAGTCGACGGCGATAGATTTCGCGCTGGAGCTCCACGTGGGCATCATCGTCGTAGGCGACAGCCACGGCCTCTTGCACCGGACCAGGCACCATCAGTCCGGCGTGCTGGCGAACCGAACGGAGAAACTGCACAATTGTCGCGTCACCGGCATAAAAGCCGGCCCGCACACCGGCCAAATTGCTGCGCTTGGAGATTGAGTGCACGGCCAAAACGCCATCGTTACCGTGTTGCAGAATCGACTTCGGCTCACCACGCCAGGTGAACTCGGCGTAACACTCATCACTAGCCACGAGCACGCCGTGGTGACGACCCCAGGTCGCCACGGCCGCGAGATCGTCCAACAGGCCAGTTGGATTCGAGGGTGAGTTGCTCCAGAGCACGAGCGCACGGGCGATATCGCTCGGGTCAATTGCCGCGAGGTCGAGGTGGCCATCAACGAGAGGTACGGCCACGGCCCGCAAGCCGGCCAGCTCGGCCCCCATGGCGTAGGTCGGATAGCTAATTGCCGGGTAGAGCACGGTGTCACGTTCGGGAGTACGTAGGTGGAGATACTGGGCGAGGGAGGCCACGAACTCCTTGGTCCCAACACAGGCCGCCACTTCGTCGAGGGAGACCTTGACGCCAAAGCGCCGGGCGAGCCACGAGGTCACCGAGGTGCGAAACCGTTGACTACCAAAGGACATCGGGTATCCCCGGTGGCTTGAGGCTCGGGCGAAGGCTTCGAGAACGGCCGGTGGTGGTGGGTCGCACGGCGTGCCGATTGAGCAGTCGATCGCCCCGCCCTCGTGCTCGTTAGCGGCCGCCAGAATCGGAGCCAGTCGGTCGTAGGGGTAGGGAGGTAGTTGAAAGGTCACGCGGAAACTCTCCATTCAGCAAAACGGGCCGCGCCGACGTCGTCGAGAACGACGTGCAAGACGACGTGGTCATCAACGTTCTCCTTGGCCACGACGTCACCTTCACGGTGCGCGGCGGCGATGAGGTCACCCCGTTCGGCCGGGAAGGAGAGGGCGACCACTCGGTCGCCGGAACGCAGCCGGTCACCGACGGTGGCGACCAGTTCGGCCACCCCGCTGCCGGTGAGGGCCGAGATGGCGAGTGAACCTTCATGGCGAGCCACCAGCTCTCGCGTCCATGCCGGGTCGACGTCGGCCTTGTTGAAGACCATTAACTCGGGAACTGCCCCGGCGCCAATGTCATCGAGCACGATGCGAACGGCATCAATCTGCTCTTCGGCATCTTCGGCCGAGCCGTCGACGACGTGAATCAATAGGTCTGCGAGACGGACCGAGTCCAGGGTGCTCTTAAAGGCCCGAACGAGTTCGTGGGGCAACTTGGAGATAAAGCCGACGGTGTCGGTGAAGAGAATTGTCTCTCCACCGGGCATTTGGAACTGACGCGTTCGCGGGTCGAGGGTGACAAAGAGTCGGTCCTCGGCCGGCACGTCAGCATCAGTCAGTCGATTGAGCGTGGTGCTCTTGCCGGCGTTGGTGTAGCCCACGAGGGTGACTTCACGGTGGCGACCGCGCTTGCGACTCTCGCGCTGGATGTCTCGGGTGCGCTCCACTTCTCGCAGGTCCCGCTCCAGCTTGTGCATCCGATTGACGAGTCGGCGCCGGTCGACTTCGAGCTGGGTCTCACCCGGGCCACGCGTTCCAATGCCACCGGCCTGCTGGCTCAACGAACCGCCGGCGCGACGCAGGCGAGGCAGGCGGTATCGGAGTAGAGCGAGCTCTACTTGGGCCTTGCCTTCGGGGCTCCGAGCGTTCTGGGCGAAGATATCGAGAATGACTGCGGTCCGGTCAATGGCCGTTCGGCCGAGCAGTTTTTCGAGGTTTCGCTGCTGGGCCGGCGAAAGGTTGTGGTCAAAGACGACCGTGTCGGCGTCAACGGCCAAACAGAGTTCCTTCAGCTCCTGAATCTTGCCGGAACCGAGGAAGGTGGCCGGGTCGGGACGGTCGCGTCGCTGAATAAGGCGGGCCGAGACGTCAGCGCCGGCCGTGTCGACCAGGAGGGCCAGCTCGTCCAACTCCTTGTCGAGGTCGGCCGGGGTCGTGTCGGGAAAGATGACACCGACCAGCACGATTCGCTCTCGAAAGGTCCGGTCGATCAGCGTGGACGGCAAATACGTCACGCCAGAGTCCACTCCACGTCGCGTTCGAACTCCACCGGTCCCCCGAGGGTCGCCCCATCGGGACCGAGGGAAACAATGAGCTCGCCACCGGGGTTCTCGACCACGATGCGCTCACCGGTCTGGCCGAGGGCGTGCAGCACAGCCGCGGTCGCCACGGAACCAGTCCCGCAGGCTTGCGTCCAACCCACACCTCGTTCGTGGACCTTGATCGCCACTCGGGCCGGATGAATAATCGTGACGAACTCGACGTTGGCGCCGCCCATTTGATCGGCGAGGGCTTCGGCCCGGGCCGTGCGCTCTTCGACACTCCAGGACTCGTCGTCGGCCACCACGACGTGCGGGTTGCCAACGTTGGCTACCCCGAGCGTGCCGGGCAGTGGTTCATCGATGCGAACGTGACCCATCCAGGCCGATCCCGTTCCGGATGTGCCGTTCAGGTTCAGCGTGACGACGCGCGCTCCGGCGTCGGTCTCGACGTTGACCTCAGTCCACGTGGCCGTAGTCGCCCGGTGGGCCGCCGCGACGAGGCAGCGAATTCCGTTGCCGCTCATCTCGGCCACCGAACCATCGGAGTTGAAGAGCTTCATCCCCAACGTCTCGCCCCGCAGCGAAGCGAGCAGCAGTCCGTCGGCACCGAGACCGGTCGACCGGTCGCAGGCCGCCGAGGCCGCTTCAGCGGTCCAGTGGGCCAAGTTCTCGTCGGTATCGACGTCGACCAGAAAGTCGTTGCCGGCGCCGTTCCACTGTTGCAGTTTGCGAATCATCTTGGTTCGAAGTCTCCCACGCGCGAAGACTCGCCACCCGCCAGCTCGGCCAGGCGAGCCTTGGCGTCACGGGGTGAGGTGAACCACTCGATTCTCGGGTCGCGTCGAAACCAGGCTCGCTGCCGGCGGACCAACTGACGGGTCGCCAACGTGGCGGCCGCGATGACACTCTCCAGATCGCTCTCGCCATCGAGGTAGCTAAACAGTTCCTTGTAACCAACGGCCTGGGCCGCGGTGCGCGAGAGTCCCCCGGGACTTGCTCGGAGACGGCGGACCTCGTCAACGAGGCCTTCGGCGATCCACTGGCGATAGCGCAGATCAATGGCCACGTCGATGTCCGCTAACTCTGGAGCAATGCCCACCTGGTGAATGTCCGAGTCAAAGTAACGCTGGAGCCCGGGCCCAAAGGAACTAAAGAGTTGGCCCGACCCGTGAATGACTTCGAGAGCTCGCACGATTCGCCGATCGTTCTGCGGTTCAATGCGGCTGGCCGCCACCGGGTCGAGCGCTTCAAGCTCTCGATAGAGCTGGGCCGTTTCTCGTTCGGCGCGAACCTCGAGTTCAAGGCGTAGTTCGGGGTACTCCCCGGGCATCGTGAAGTTGTCGATGACGGCTCGACCGTAGAGTCCGGTACCACCAACCATCAGTGCGACGTTGCCCCGGGCCGCAATCTCCTCGAGCGCCTGGCGAGCGGCGGCCTGAAACTGCGAAACGGTGAAGGTCGCCGAGGGCGCCACGAGATCGAGCAGGTGATAGCGAACTTCCTCGCGCTCGGCGGCTGTTGGTTTGGCAGTGCCGATATCCATGCCGCGATAGACGGTCATGGAGTCCACGCACAGAATCTCCACGTCGCCATGGACCTTGGCGAACTCGTGGGCGCACGCACTCTTGCCCGAGGCCGTCGAGCCGACGAGGGCGAGAACGCGAACGGGGCTGCTCACGAGGAGAGCAGGGGCAGTCGAATCTTGTGGCGAGGTGGACGCAAGGTGGCGACGTAGGTGCCGAGGAGGTGGAACTGAGCCCCGTAATCGACCTTCACCGTGGCGAGCGCGCCCGCGCGCAGCCCTTCGGCCGGTGGCGCGAAGTGAATCAACTTGCCCTGACGGGTGCGCCCGGAAACCCGACTTTCGTCACGGCGCGATGGTCCCTCGACGAGGACCTCTTCTTCGAGACCAACCCGAGCCTGATTGCGAAGCAGTGCGCTGCGATCGATGACGGCGTCGAGACGAGCGAAGCGTTCCTTGATCACTTCAGGGGCGATGAACTCGCTCTTCATATCAGCGGCTCGGGTTCCCGGACGTGGCGAGAAAATAAAGGTGTAGGCCGAGTCAAACTCGGCCGCGGCCACCACCTGGAGCGTCTCTTCGAACTGGGCCTCGGTCTCACCGGGAAAGCCCACGATGAGGTCGGTCGTCACGGCCAGACCGGGCATGGCGGCGCGAGCGTCGGCCAATCGCTCGAGGTAACGCTCGGCCGTGTAGCCACGTCGCATCGCAACGAGGACTTCGTTGCTACCCGACTGGAGCGGCAGGTGCAACTGGGGGCAGACTTCGCGCGTTTCGGCCATGGCCGCAATGGTCTCGGGCCGCAAGTCGCGGGGGTGGGGCGAGGTGTAGCGAACACGCTCAATCCCCTCGACGGCCGCCACGGCGCGCAGGAGGTCGGCAAAGAGGGGGCGTCGCTTCGTAATGTCGCGACCGTAGGAGTTGACGTTTTGGCCGAGCAGGGTGATCTCGGTCACGCCCTGCTTGGCCAGCATGGTTGCCTCGGTCACCAGGTCATCAAAGGGACGAGAGACCTCGTCGCCACGAACGGAAGGCACGATGCAAAAAGCGCAGGAGTTGTTACAGCCGGTCTGAATGGTGACCCAGCCGGCCCAGGGAACTTCCCGGACGGCGTTGAGGGCCGGCACCATGTCGAGGTGAGCCTCGGGGTCCGGAGCGTCAAGAATCTCAACGAGCGATCCCTCTTCAACGGAGCGGCGCAGCAGCGAAGCGGCCGAACCAAGATTGTGGGTCCCAAAGACAACGTCGACCCACCCGGCCCGCTTCACAATGTTCTCGCGGTCCTTTTGAGCCATGCAGCCACCGACGGCAATCTGCATGCCGGGGCGGGACTCCTTTTGGGCCTTCAGCTGACCAAGGGCGGCGTAGAGCTTGTTATCGGCGTTCTCGCGAATGGTGCAGGTGTTGAGCAGAACGACGTCGGCCTCATCCCCGGGCGCGACCGGCACAAGTCCGTCGGCCATCATTACCCCGGCCAGACGTTCAGAGTCGTGAACGTTCATCTGACAGCCGTACGTGCGAATCTCAAAGGTACGGGGCGTCGACACGACCAAATTCTACCGGTCGGTGAATTGCGACCTAGGCGTCGCGAGCCACGGCGACGCCAGCAGTGATTACGAGGGCGAGGCCGACAAGGTCCCATCCAACAATGGGCTGACCCAACACCAAGAACCCCACGATGAAGGCAACCGCTGGATCGAGGGCTAAGAGCACCGAGAGAATGCTCGGTGGCACTCGACGCAGGGCCTGCATCTCGGCGCCGAAACCAATGACGACCGCAGCCACCGAGGCAATGGCCATCCGGGGCAACATTCCGTGATCAATCATGGGCATCACCGAGCTCGGTAGGAACGGGAAGGTGATGATGGTCGACACGACCATTGACATCGCTAGTCCCCCGAAACCCTCGTTCTCGTCTCCCACGAAGTGTGAGGCGAAGGCGTAGGCGGCCCAACCGACACCGGAACCGGCGGCAAAGAGGATGCCCACCAGGGAGAGGTCTCCACCTGGTCGAGCCAGCGCCAAGACACCGATGGCCGCCACCACGACAAAGAAGAAGTGCTTCAGCGTTCGCTTCCCGAGGGCCGCGACCAAGAAGGGGCCGAGATACTCAATCGCTACGGCAGTGCCGAGGTTGATCCGCGAAATGGCCTGAAAGAAGCAGAGGTTCATGAAGGCCGTCGCTGCACCGAGGGCGAGCGCACCCAGCCACTGACGGCGACTCCACGTAAAGACCTTTGGTCGAGAAAGGACCAACAAAACAACGGCGCCGATAAAGAACCGCCAGGCACTGGTGGCCGCAGGACTAACCACCTTAAAGATGGGGGCCACGAGAGCCGCCGACCACTGGACCGTGGTGGCGCCGAGTAGGACCATGCCGACCGCTCCGGCCGCACTCTTGGGGGGCTGGAGAAGTTGCTTTAGCTTCATAGGACGCGGAGTCCCTGACGGTCCGCATCAACAATGCGGACCACGCCGGGCTCTCCGTGTCGTATGAGTACTTCGTTCGTGGCGTCACAGACCAGCTGGGCCGTCGCGTCGGTAACGACGGCCAGCATCGTCGAGCCGGCCCCGGACCAACAGGTCGCCAGCGCTCCGGCCTCGCGACCCACCGACAAGACGTCGGCGGCAAATGGCAAGAGGTCCATGCGATAGGGCTGGTGGAGCCGGTCATCCATGGCCGTGGCGAGTAGACGAGTGTGGTCGGCCAACCCCGCCGTAAGGAGTGCGACGCGTGAGAGATTGAAGGCCGCGTCGTGATATGAAACCGAGCTCGGTAGGACTCGACGAGCATCGGCCGTCGCGAGCTCCCGGTCGGGAATAACGACGACAAATTTGAGGGCCGGATCGAGCGGCAGCGAGGCCACAAAAATCTCATCGTCCTCGACCGAGGCCGTCACAAAGCCGCCGAGGAGTGAGGCTGCAGCATTTTCAGCATGTCCATCAATGCGAGTGCCGATGGCCAATGGGTCCAAAGACCCGGCCGCCTTAGCTACCGCGACCGCCAGTGCGGCCGACGAGCCCAATCCTCGCGCCAGAGGAATCGAGGAGTTGACGTGAAGGGAGAAG
>CANGMP010000059.1 GCA_947455165.1 Acidimicrobiaceae bacterium
GGGATTTCTATGAGTTCGCTGCACCCGCACGCCACTCCCGAAGAGTTGGGCTTTGACGCCCATCGTCTCAGCCGAATCAATGACACGCTGGACGCTTACGTCGCCGATCGCCGACTTCCGGGCTATCTCGCCACGGTCTCACGTGGTGGGGAGCTGGCCTACGTCGCCAAGGGCGGTCACGCCGACCGCGAACTCGACAAGCCAGTGCAAGACGACACCATCTGGCGTATCTACTCAATGACTAAGCCGATTACGTCGATCGCCGCGATGATGCTCTACGAAGAGGGCAAGTTCGACCTCAACGATTCGGCCGGCACGTGGCTCGACGTGCTTCGCGAACCCCGCGTCTATACCGGTGGCGCGCCGTCGGCTCCACAGACGGTTCCGGCCACTGAGCCAGTTCGTATTTGGCATCTGCTGAGTCACATGTCGGGCCTCACCTACGGCTTTACCTACGCCCACAACGTGGACGCCATCTATCGCCTGAAGGGCTATGAGTTTGGCTGGCCGAAGGGCGCCACGCTCGAGACGGCCGTGAACGACTGGTGCTCGAGTCCGCTCGTCTTTAACCCCGGCGAAGCGTGGAACTACTCGGTCGCCACCGACGTGCTCGGTCGACTGGTCGAGATCTGGAGCGGCATGCCGCTCGACCAGTTCTTCCAAGAGCGCATTCTCGGTCCGCTCAAGATGTACGACACGGGCTTTTACGCTCCCGAAGACAAGCACGAGCGCGTCGCCCAGCTCTACGCACCGATTAATGGTGAGGCCACGGCGATCCCCAGTTTTGCCAAGGGCGCCTTTAATTCGCCGAGCATGCTCTCGGGTGGCGGCGGCCTCGTCTCGACGGCACACGACTACAACCGCTTCCTCACAATGCTGTTGCGCGGTGGTGAGCTCGATGGCGTTCGCCTCATCAGCCCTCGTACCTTGTCGCTCATGACGGAGAACTTCATTCCCGGCAACAAGGACCTCACCGAAGTGGCCCGCGACTCGTTCTCGGAGACCGACAGTGGGGGTATGGGATTTGGTCTCGGGTTTGCCGTGCTACTTGATCGAGCCAAGAACGCCTCGCTGGCGGCCAATGGGCTGTTCACCTGGGGCGGCGCGGCCTCGACCAGTTTCTGGGTCGACCCCGTCGAGGACATCACGGTCACCTTCTTTACCCAACTGCTGCCGAGCTCGACCTACCCGGTTCGCCGCATCATGCAGCAGGCCGTCTACCAGGCGTTGGTCGACTAAATCACCAGAAATATTGGGGCTCGTGGGGGCGCGTTCTGCCTTTGAACCGTTCCTATCAGGGATTTCCGCATATTTCGCAAGAAATCCTTGAAGCGAACACTTGTTCGTAGTACCGTTCGACCTGTACCAAAACGACCGTTGTCACAGGCCCTTCCTACGGTTGGGCCCATGGCAAAGAAAGAACAGGTAATGAAGATGGCGAACGAAGATCGCAGCAAGGCACTGGATGCGGCACTCGGTCAGATCGAGAAGCAGTTTGGTAAGGGCTCCATCATGAAGATGGGTGACAACCTCAACATGAACGTTGAGGCAATCTCAACGGGCTCACTGGCCCTCGACATGGCCCTTGGAGTCGGCGGCCTGCCGAAGGGTCGTATCGTCGAGATCTACGGTCCCGAATCTTCAGGTAAGTCGACCCTCGCGCTGCACGTCGTCGCCGAAGCGCAGCGCAATGGTGGCGTCTGTGCCTACATCGACGCGGAACACGCTCTCGACCCGGTCTACGCCCGCGCCATCGGCGTCGACGTCGACGAGCTCTACATCAGCCAGCCCGACACCGGTGAGCAGGCGCTCGAAATCGCCGACACGCTTATTCGCTCCGGTGCTCTGGACGTCCTTGTCATCGACTCCGTCGCCGCATTGACGCCTCGCGCCGAAATCGAAGGTGAGATGGGTGACAGCCACGTCGGCCTCCAGGCTCGCCTCATGAGCCAGGCGCTCCGTAAGTTGACGGCGAACCTCAACAAGTCCAACACCGTTGCTCTCTTCATCAACCAGCTTCGCGAGAAGATCGGCGTTATGTACGGCAGCCCCGAAGTGACACCTGGTGGTCGCGCGCTGAAGTTCTACTCGTCGGTCCGACTCGACATCCGTCGCGTCGAGGCCATCAAGGACGGTACAGAGGTCATTGGTAATCGCACCCGTGTCAAGGTCGTCAAAAACAAGGTGGCCGCTCCTTTTAAGCAGGCCGAGTTCGACATCATGTACGGCCAGGGCATTAGCCGTGAAGGTTCCGTCCTCGAAGTGGCCGTCGAGCTTGGTTACGTCAAGCGCGCCGGTGCCTGGTTCACCTACGAGGGTGAGCAGCTTGGTCAGGGTCGTGAGAACGTCAAGACGTACCTCCGCGAGAACCCGCAGCTCATGCTCGAGATTGATACGCGCGTTCGTGAGCACCTCGCGAACTTGCTTAAGCCGGCCGAGGCTGACGCCGAGATCGACGCCGACGCGCCAATCTCCGCGGAGTAGTCTTCGCCAGACCCCCGTACGACGAAACTCCGCAAGGAGTACGCGAGTTTTTCACCTTTCTCTCGTTCGTCGTACGGGGGTTTGTCATTTCCGCCCACGTGACGCGCCGGTAGCGTTACAGGGTGAGACTTCGAGGTTGGCCGCGACGCCGTCTAGGTGCCGCCATACGTGCGTGGCGTAAGTTCGCCAACGACACCGCCATCATTGGTCTCGAGGACGACTACGCCAAGAGCTTCCACTACTTCGGCGCCGGCGCTGCGCTCCTGGCTCCGCAAGGTGTGATCTACAACGAGTCCTATCTCTCGCTCGGCGACGCCACAATGGTCGGACCCAACGTCTGTCTGACGGCCGGCATGGGTCCCGGCCAGACGATGCTCACCAAGCCCGTCGTCACCATCGGCAAGAAGTGCATCATTGGACGTGGCTCGCACATCATCGGCCACTGGTCAATTGAGCTGGGCGACGAAATTCAGACCGGCCCCTACGTCTACATCACCGATCAAAACCACGGGTACGAAGCGATTGACGAACCCGTTGGTTGGCAGCAGACGCGCGAAGGCGCGGTGAAGATTGGCTCGGGGAGCTGGCTCGGTGCCAACGTTGTGATCTTGCCGGGCACCACGCTGGGCCGAAACACCGTGGTGGCCGCCGGCGCAGTCGTGCGGGGCACCTTTCCCGACCACGTCGTCCTTGGGGGAGTGCCGGCCAAAGTCCTTCGCTACTACGACCAGGTCACTGGCTGGCAGGACGGACCGCTTCGCTCATGAGTAGTTCACGTTGGGGCGTCGACCTCGCCCCGCTTCGCGTCTCGTCGGGCTACCGACGCCTGTACGCCTCTGGCTTCATTACCAACATTGGTAACCAAGCGGCCTACGTGACGGTTGCCTATCAGATGAAGCAACTCACGAACTCGGCCATTGCGGTGGGTTCCATTGGTCTGGTGGAACTCATTCCACTCATCGTCTTTGGCCTCTACGGTGGAGTAATTGCCGACCACTTCAATCGTCGCAACATTGTGGTGTCGTCCGAGTTTGGCCTGATGTGCTGTTCCATCATCTTGCTGATTAACGCGTCGTTGGCCCACCCGAGCAGCCTGGCCCTGTACGTCGTCATGGCGTTGGCCTCAATGGGTGACGGCATTCAACGACCGAGTCTCGATGCATTGAACCAAGAGCTCGTACCCCACGAACTGCAACGCGAGGCGTCGACCCTCGGCATGTTCCGCTGGACCTTTGGCGCCATTGTTGGACCGGCCATCGGCGGATTCCTCGCCGTCACCATCGGGTGCCGCTTTGTCTACATCCTGGACGTCATCACCTTTGGTCTTTCCTTGGCCCTGCTCATCAGCGTGCGGGTGACGCTGCGCACACCGTCGGAAGGTCGCCCGTCATTTGCCAGCCTGCGTGATGGACTTACCTACGCCGTTCGACGTCGCGACTTACTCGGCACGTATCTCGTTGACTTGGCCGCCATGATGCTGGCCTACCCCATGTTCATGTTGCCCTTCGTGGCCGATCGATTCGCGCAGCACTACGCCCTGGCTGTGCTCTACGCCGCCATGCCCCTCGGGGCCTTGTTGGCCAGCGTCACCTCGAAGTGGACGAGCCGAGTCTTTAAGTATGGTCGGGCCGTGGCCATTGCGGCCGCGCTCTGGGGTCTCGGTATTGCCCTCTTCGGCTGGACGACGTCGCTCTGGATTGCCGCCGCCGGTCTTCTCTTCGCCGGAGCCGCTGACTCAGTCAGTGCGATTTTCCGCTCCACCATGTGGAACCAGAGCATCCCACCGGACGTTCGTGGCCGCATGGCCGGTATCGAGATGTTGAGCTACTCAATCGGCCCGCGCGTCGGTCAGTTCCGAAGCGGCGCCATGACCGCGGCCCTCGGACTTCGCACCGCCCTGGTGGCCGGCGGCGTCGCCTGCACCGGTGTGTGCGCCGTCTTGCCTGCGGCGCTACCGGCTCTGTGGACCTTTGACGTGCGAACCGACAGCAACGTGGCCCTGGTGGCCTCGTTGCGGGCGCAAGAGGCCTAGGCCCACGACCTAACCTGCTTGCATGGCTGCGACGACGTATCTCATCACGGTGAGTGGGCCCGACCGCCCAGGGATCGCCGCCTCGCTCTTCGCCGCTGTTTCGCCGGAGCGCTATCCCGACATCGTGATCTCCGATATTGCTCAGATCACTATTCGTGGCTATCTCGTGTTGTGCGTCGAAGTCACGATGAACAGCGCCACGCCGCCCGAAGTTGTCTGCACCGCCATTCAGCAGGCCGGAGTTAGCGGCGACGGGGTCAACGTCACGGTTAACAGCGTGGAGCCCGAAGCCTTCCTTAATGGCAAGCGCCTGCTGCTAACCATCCTCGCCCCGGAAGTCACCACCACGGCGCTCCACCAAGTCTTTGCGGCCATGGCGGCCTGCGGTGCCACCTGTGAGCGAATTGTTCACCTCGCCAGTTACCCCGTTGACTGTTACGAGCTGGTCGTTCGTGGTCCGAATCACGCCACGCTGCGCGAAACCTTGACCCAAGCGGCCCGCTTGGCGGGCCTGGATGTCGCGGTGCAGCGGGCCGGTCTGCATCGGCGCAGCAAGCACCTCGTCGTTATGGACGCCGACTCGACACTGCTGCGTGACGAAGTGATCGACATGATTGCCGAGTCGGCCGGCTGTGCCGACCAGGTCAGCGAGATCACGGCTTCGGCCATGGCCGGCGAGATTGATTTCTCCGAATCGCTTCGACGCCGCGTTCGCCTCCTCGAAGGCCTCGACGTCTCCGTACTCGAAGACGTGCGCGCGAAATTGCGCCTCACGCCCGGCGCGCGGACACTGATTCGCACCCTGCAGCGATTGGGTTATGTCCCGGCCGTGGTTTCGGGTGGCTTTGTCGAGATCTTGGAACCGCTGATGAAAGAACTCGGCGTCGAGTACTTGGCCGCCAACCGACTGGCCGTGCGTGACGGACGACTCACCGGTGAGCTTGACGGCGAGATCGTTGACCGGGAAGGCAAGGCCCACGCGCTGGCCCGATTTGCTGGCGAGATTGGCGTGCCGCTGCAGCAGACCGTGGCCATTGGCGACGGAGCCAACGACATCGACATGCTCTCACTGGCCGGCCTCGGCATTGCCTTTAACGCCAAGCCCGTCGTTCGTGACCACGCCGACACCGCGTTGAACGTTCCTTATCTCGACGCGGCGCTGTACTTTCTGGGAATTAGTCGAGAAGAGATTGAGGCCGACCTGTGACGCGACCAACCAACACCGTAGAGACCATCATCATCGGATCGGGCTTCGGCGGACTCGGGATGGCCATCGAACTCGATCGTCGCCAACTCGGTTCCTTCGTCGTTCTGGAAAAGGCCAACAGCATCGGTGGTACGTGGCGTGAGAACACCTACCCTGGCGCGGCCTGTGACGTAAAGGCCACGCTGTATCACTTCTCGTACGCCCCGTGGGCCTGGACGCGCGCCTACCCGCCACAGTCTGAGATCCTCGCTTACATCACCGCCACTGCCGATCGCTACCGAGTCACTCCCCGCATCCTCTTTGACAAGACCGTCGTAAGCGCCACGTGGAAGTCGGAGTGGGCGCTCTGGGAAGTCAAGTGCGCCGATAACACCACCTACTACGGCCGCTACCTCGTCGGAGCGACTGGCCAGCTCAATCGCCCGCAGGTGCCGGAGTTCGCGGGCCGTGACCAGTTCACCGGAGCGCAGTTTCACACCGCCCAGTGGAATCACGACGTCGACCTCGCTGGTAAGCGAGTGGCCATCGTCGGTGCTGGCGCTAGCGCCATTCAGGTGGGCCCGGCCATTGCCGAGCGCGTCGGTTCACTCACAATCTTTCAGCGCTCCGCTCCGTACGTGATGCCCAAGGAGGACCCCGAAACAACCGTGGGTCAGCGCCGTCGCCAGCAGTACTTTCCCTGGACCACGCTCGTCAGTCGCCTTCGGGCCTATCTCTACGGAGAGCTCTTCGGATCGGGTCTCGTCGGGAAGAAGGCCATTCGTGACAAGGCCCGCGCCCAGTGGGAGATGTACGTCGGAGCCGTCGTGCGCGACTCCGAGCTGCGCACCAAGATCGAACCGGACTACGAGATTGGCTGTAAGCGTGTGCTGCTCGCCTCGGACTGGTACTCCACGCTGCAGCGAGAGAACGTCTCGCTCGTCACGTCGGGCATTTCGTCGATCAACGCCACCGGCATCGTCACGAACGATGGCGTACAGCACGAAGTCGACGTCATTGTGTACGCCACCGGTTTCTCCACCCACGACTTCCTGGCGCCCATGACCATTACTGGCCGTGATGGTTCGACGTTACGCGAGGCCTGGGCCCCTCGTCCCTTGGCCCACCGGGGTATGACGGTGCCGAACTTTCCGAACTTCTTTGTCCTCTACGGACCGAACACCACCCTCGGCTCCAATTCGATACTCTTCATGCTCGAGGCCCAGATTGCGTACGCGGCAC
>CANGMP010000060.1 GCA_947455165.1 Acidimicrobiaceae bacterium
AGAAAGACTTGACGGCGGGCGGGAAACCGACCAGAATGAACCCTGCGAAGTGTCGGCTCGGGTTGCGATCACGCGACGAGGAATGAGGAACATGTCAGAGGTTTCGACCACGAAGGTCTTTGCCGTAGCCAACCAAAAGGGTGGCGTTGGCAAGACCACGACCACTATCTCCTTGGGTGCAGCCTTGGCCGCCTTGGGGCAGCGGGTCCTTCTTATCGACCTCGACCCCCAGGGAAATGCCACCACTGGAGTTGGCGTAGACCCCCATCGCTTTGAGCACTCGATGTATGACGTGCTCTTGAATGACGACGTCTCATTGGTCGACGTAGTGGAGCCCACCGGTTACCCCAATCTCTTTGTGGCGCCAGCCGATCTCAACTTGGCCGCCGTTGAGCAGGAGCTCACCGCCGTTATCTCCCGCGAACTTCGCCTCAAGCGAGCCATTGAGTCCCTAGGTGGGGACTTTGACTACATTTTCATCGACTGCCCCCCATCGCTCGGACTCATCACAATTAATGCCTTCGCTGCCGCAACTGACATTCTGGTGCCGGTGCAGTGTGAGTTCTACGCCCTCGAGGGATTGACCCAGCTCCAGCGGATTGTGACCCTCGTTCAGAAGAACCTGAACGCAAACCTTCGCATCAGCAAGGTCGTCCTCACGATGTACGACCCCCGTACGACTCTGACCGTCGAAGTGGCCAAGGAGGTCGAGCGCGTCTTCCCGAACGAGCTCTGCAAGACCCGGATCCCTCGTACCGTCCGTTTGGCCGAAGCCCCATCGTTCGGACAGCCCATTACTGTTTTTGATCCCGCATCAAAGGGCGCCACCGCCTACGTCGCACTCGCGAAGGAGATTCTCAATGGCTAGAAAGTCCGGACTTGGACGGGGCCTCGGTGCCCTTATTCCCGAAGGTGATGAAGCCGAGAGCGTAGAAGTCACCACGACGGTCGTTGGTCCCCTCCAGGAGATCTCTCTCTCGGCCATCCGCCCAAACCAGTTTCAGCCCCGTCAGCAGTTCGACGATGAGCCCCTCAAGGCGCTGGCCGAATCAATCAAAGGCCTCGGCGTAATCCAACCGATCCTGGTTCGTCCCGTCGATGGGGAAGAGGGCGCCTTTGAGATTGTCGCCGGTGAACGCCGCTGGCGGGCTAGCCGCATTGCGGGCCTCGAAAGCATCCCGGCTTTTATTCAGACTGACGTCAATGACACCCTCAGCCTCGAGCGTGCGATCGTGGAGAACCTACACCGAGTAGACCTCAACGCCCTCGAAGAGGCCGCTGCCTATCAGCAGTTAATCGACGACTTTGCGCTGACCCACGAGCAGATCGCCACAAGAGTTGGCAAGAACCGGGCCACAATCTCCAACACGCTTCGACTTTTGAACCTCGGCACGGCGGCCCAAAAGGCCGTCATGACTGGAACCATCACCGCTGGTCACGCCCGAGCACTCTTGGCAGTCGGTGATATCCAGAAGCAGGACGTCCTGGTCTCCCGGGTCATCGATGGAGACCTCTCGGTCCGCGCGACAGAGGAACTGGTCAAGGACACCGTGGTGGCCAAGCCGGCTCCGGGACCAACACCGGCCCCACCAACACCGGGGGAGACCCCGCGTCTACGCCCCGTGCCCGACGCGGCCATTGTCGAGCTCGAGCAACTGCTCGAAGAGCTCCTTGACACCCGGGTCCACATTGACCTCAAGGGTAAGAACGGCAAGATGGTCATCGACTTTGCCGATCTCGAGGACCTGGAGCGGATCTACCTCGCGATGGTACAAAAGAAGTAACTCTCAACCTTAAAGCTCAAGGTAAACCTAAAGTTATCCCCAGCCTGTGCATGAACTTGTGGGTTATCGTTACTCTAAGGTGAGAGCCCTTTAAAAATAAGGAAAATTCACCCCCTGTCAACAGGGAATTTAAGACTTAACTGTTGAAAAGTATCGACAACGAGCCCAAAACCGCATCGATTAAGGCTTTTTGGTCGATTGAGCTGAGTGTCGGATGAGAGATCGCCAAGGCCGTCATTGTCGTTTGCCGGAGAACGGGCAGGGCCATGCCGGCAACGTCCGCTTCGATGGCCACACCAACGGCCGACGCCATTTGCGAGCCGTGAAGAGAGTGAAAGCGGAACGACTCGTAGAAGTAGACCCGCACGCGATCGAGCTCGGGCCGCTCGGTAATAAAAAGTGCCAGCCCAACCTTGTGGCCATTGGCCTGGTCGGCCTGTTCGTCGTCGGAGCCCGAAAGTGCCACGACGGAGAGCTCGGCCGAGCCAAGGGCGTCGACCAGCGAACTCAACAGGGGAGAGCTACCCCCGATGCCGACGAGCCGCGTGGTGGCTTCACGGATCAGGTCAACCCGCTGGCGGACCTCGGAGACCATTCGCCGTGAGGAGTCTCGGGGCGCGAGCCGCTCGAGCTCGCGCAGGCTGCTCATGGTAAGCGTGCCGCTGGCTTCGAGACCAACGTTGGCTTGGAACTCCCGGAGCGCCTGTTCGGTCAGGGGACCGAAGATGCCATCAACCCGGCCCGGGTCAAAGCCGAGCAGTGAGAGTGACTGCTGGAGCACCACGACGTCGTCTCCTCGGAGGAACGGTCGCGATACATAGAGAAGCCGATCGCCGAGTTGCCACGAGGTCTCTTCGAGTACTCGCCACGTGACTTCATCGATCGCATCACGGAGCGGGAGCCCCCGATCGCCCTGGAATGCCTGAACGGCCCGGAGTAACTCCTGGTCAAAGAGGTCGCCAGAGGCGAGGTCGTACCCGAGCGACACGAGCCGCGCACGGGCCAGCGAGACCTCAGGGGAGCGGTGGCCTAGTGAAAAAAACTGAGCGGTTGGGATAGTTAGAGCAGCGCCGTGATCTCTGAGAGCATCGCGCCCTTGGGCTTGGCACCCACGAGACGGCCAACAATCTCGCCGTCCTTGAAGACGAGAAGAGTCGGGATGCTCATAACGGCGTACTTGGTGGCCGTCGCCACGTTGGCGTCGACGTCGAGCTTCGCGATAGCGAAACGCTCGGACTGCTCGGTGGCGAACTCTTCGAGAATGGGGGCAATCTGCTTGCAGGGTCCGCACCATTCGGCCCAAAAGTCAACAACGACGGGCTTGTCGGACGAGCCAATGACTTCGTCAAAGGTTGCGTCGGTCAGGGTCTTGATCTGGTCACTCATAGTGCACCTCCGTTGTAGCCACGCTACCAACAGAGGTGGGGGAGTGGTGCGCCACTAAGGCCGTGTCACTGACCTTGGGCTTCGAGCCACCGTTCGGCGTCAATGGCCGCCATGCAACCCGAACCGGCCGAGGTGATGGCCTGGCGGTAGTGGTGGTCTTGGACGTCGCCGGCGGCAAAGACTCCGTCGATGTTGGTGTAGCTGCCCGGGCCGGTCACGACGTAGTTGTTCTCGTGCAGATCGAGCTGCCCTTCAACGAGGGTCGTGTTCGGGACGTGACCAATGGCAATAAAGACGCCAGTCACGTCGAGCACGCGAGACTCACCAGTTACCGTGTCGACGACCGAGACACCCGAGACCTTCTCGTCGCCGAGAATCTCGGTGACTTGGGAGTTCCAAGCAAAGCGCATCTTGTCGTTCTTGAGGACTCGCTCCTGCATGATCTTGCTGGCGCGCAGCGTGTCACGGCGGTGAATCAACGTCACCGAGTTGGCGAAGCGGGTGAGAAAGAGGGCCTCTTCGACGGCCGAGTCACCACCACCAACGACGGCAATGTCCTGGCCTCGGAAGAAGAAACCGTCGCAGGTTGCGCAGGTGGAGATGCCTTTAGAAAAGAGACGCTCTTCACCCGGAACGTCGAGCATTAGCGAACGGGCACCGGTGGCGACAATGACGGTTTCGGCGCTGATGCTGGGCTCAACGTCATCGGTCAGCCAGGCCTTAAAGGGGCGCTGCGAAAAGTCGACCTTCTGCACCTTGGTAACGCGCAGGTCGGCACCGAAGCGCGCGGCCTGGGCCCGCATGTTGCCCATCAGTTCAGGGCCGGTGATGCCGTCAGGGAAGCCGGGGAAGTTTTCGACCTCGGTGGTGATCATCAACTGACCACCGGGCTGGTCGGTTGTCGAACTTGGTTCACCCTCGATAACGATGGGGTTGAGCTGGGCGCGGGCCGCGTAGATAGCGGCCGTCAGACCGGAGGGACCCGAGCCGATGATGAGAACTTTGGTGTGATTCATGAGGACTTCCTTTGGGGAATGGGCTTGCGGGAGCGCCAGAGCACGAGACCAATGGCCACGAGGATGGCTCCGAGGCTGAGATAGGTAATCCACTCGCGCCCGGCGAAGAGATAGATATTGAGGAGTCGGACCAGCCCCACCAGCAAGACGGTCAGGGTCGCAACCCCAAAGGACAGCAAGACAAACCCGAAGGCGATGGTGCGGCCGGCCAGAAAGACGGGTCGCAGCACCTTGTCATGGAAGACGTCGAGGGCGTGGTCAACCAAACCCAGCGTCTTGTCGACGACGTCGGCCGGGCGTTCTGACGAGTTCTCCACGAGGAAAACTTAGTTGGTGTGCTCGGGCCTAGCTACGAATCCAGGAGAGTCCGACGATGCCGGGACCGCCGTGAGTGCCGACGGTCGAACCAATGTCACCGACAATGAGTTCGTGCTTCGAAGCAATGGCCTTCAGCATTTCGACTATGACGTCGATGTCGGCGGCGTCACCGTGGGAGACGGCGATGCGCTCGAGAGGCTCGGCGGCCTTGGCGGCTTCGACGAGTGTGGCGAAGGCCTTGGAGCGAGTGCGGGCCCGTCCGGCTTCGACGACTACGCCATCTTTCAACTCCAACAGGGGCTTAATGGAGAGCACCGATCCCAAGATGGCCTTGGCGCCCTTCAGACGGCCACCCTTGATGAGGTGTTCCAGGGTGTCAATCGTTCCGCAGACGCCGGCCTTGGGCACGATTTGCTGGGCGCGGGCTTCGAGTTGGTTGAGATCGGCCCCGTTCGCGGCCAACTCGGCGAGGTCGATGGCAATCATTCCTTCGGCCATGGTCACGGCCTTTGAGTCAATGACTCGCACGTCGATCTGATCGGCCACGGCGTCGGCGGCCAACGAGGCCGACTGGTGGGTGGCCGAGAGGTCGGCCGAGAGGCAGACCACGATGACACCATCGGCGCCCTCGGCCTTGGCCTTTTCGTAGGCGGCCTGGAAGCGACCCGGTGAGGGGGCGGCCGTTTCGGGCAGCATCGCCGCCGACTTGCACTTGGCCCAGAACTGGCTGGCGTTGAGCTCTTCACGGTCGACGAACTCTTCGTCACCAAAGCGAATCGTCAGCGGAACAATATCGATGTTCAGCTTCTCGGCGATGTGCTGCGGAATGTCTGAAGCGCTGTCAGTAATAACTCGAATGTTGGCCATAATGCCCCCTCCAAATTCAGTGCTTACACCTTCCCACGAACGAGGGGTGTTCTGCCGGACTGTCGCAATTCTTTTCGATAGGCAAAGAGAAGGACCGGACCCCCGCACAACAGGGCCAGTCCGGTGCGCAGGGCCAGGCCGAAGCCGCTGGTGGCGGTGGTGAGGCTGTAGCCCACGGCCACCGTGATGGCCGTCGCCACGGAGACCGCTACCAGACGGAACATGCCCCCTTCGGTGAAGAGGCCGACGACGGGTGTGTTGCGGACGCTCATGAGACCAACGGCCAATGCGGCCGCCACCGTGTAGGAGATTGCGATGGTGCCAATGAGGGCCCCGAGGGAGTGGCGACCGATGAGCAGGGCCAGGGTGATGTTGAAGAGATTTTGAAAGAGGTAGAGGCCGAAGATGTCTCGACCACGCTGCTGGGCCTGGAGGCCGCGAACCACAATCTGAAAGACGGTATAGCCGGGCAGGCCCATCGCCAGCACGGCCAGGACAACGCCGGCCTCGAGGGTCGATGACCCGTCGCCTCGATTGAGTAGGAGGGCCACGACGGGTTGGGCCAAGACGACCAGCACCATGGCCAACGGGGTCACGATGCGCAGCGACGTGCGCATGGCGCCCATGAGTCGCTCGGCGTAGGCGTGTCGTTCGTCCGAGGTGTAGAGCACGACGAGATCGGTCGTGATGGCCTGCAGCACACTGGCCACAATCACCCCGTAGGGCATCTGCATAAAGGCCCACCCGTAGGTGTAGGCCGTCACTGGGCCGTTGCCCCCGACGCCAAAGGCCAGGGCCAGGGTCACGTAGAGCGCCACCTGGTTCGTGACGACCACGAGGAGGGTCCAGCCACCAAGTCTCAAGACACCCGTGACAGCCTCGTCGCGCAGCGCTAGTCGAAAGCGCACTCGTCCGAGGTTGCTGGTGGCGAGGGAGGGCCACAGCGCGATGAACTGAACCACGAGACCGGCCGTGGTTCCGGCGGCCAACCACATCAGGGCCGAGGTGTGGACGCTGTGTTCGAGGGTCGGGGCCGCCACGGTCACGTGGAACCACCACAGCACGGCAATGGCCACGACGTTGTTGAGGATCGGGGCGTAACTCGATGCACCAAACCGGTGGCGAATCTGTAATAACACCCCCCCGAGCGAGAGCAGGCCGTAGAGGAAGATCTGGGGCGCGAACCACCGTAGGAAGGTCGTGGTCACGTCGCGCTGCAGGGCCAGGGTGGCGCTCGGCCGACTGGGGTCGAGGTGGTGAAAGGCCGTCATCGCATTGACGATTTGCGGCGCAAAGATCCAGGCCAGTGCGCTGGCTAGCGCCAACACGATCAGGCTGAGGGTCAAGACACTCGAGATGGAGCGCCAGGCCTTGCGCTCACCGTCGAGGGTGATGCGTTGGACGAAGATCGAGACAAAGGATGCGCTCACCACGCCGCCGAGCACGAGGTCATAGAGCGAGTTCGGAATGGTGTTGGCGAGGTTGTAGGCGTCTGAGAGCGGACTAAAGCCCAACACGTAGGCCAACACCAACGTGCGCAACAGGCCCGACGCTCGTGATGCCATGGTGCC
>CANGMP010000061.1 GCA_947455165.1 Acidimicrobiaceae bacterium
AAGCCAAGGTCTACTCTTCGCCACAGGGTGTTTCAATCAATGCGCTGAACACCACGTACATCACCGACTCCGGCAACAATCGCGTTATTCGCATCGGAGCCGATGGTACGCGTAGCACGGTCGGCTCAGGATTGCGGAATCCCTTTGCGGCCATTGCCGACCCTTCCACCTCTAAGGAAATTGTCTACATTTCCGACACCGGCCACAACCGCGTGCTCCGCGTCAATCTCAATGCCACCCAGGCGCTCATGCCGACGCACCGCTATCAAATGCGAGCCGTCGCTGCGGCTGCGGGCACACAGCGTTCAATTGGCAGTGGACTAAAGACGCCCACTGGTCTCGCGGTCGATTATGCCGGCCGGGTATTCGTGGCTGACACCGGACACAATCGCGTTGTTGTGATTGACAAGCAGAACAACCAGAGTGTCTTTGCGTCGGGACTCCAAAACCCCCAGGCCGTTTCGGTCGACCCTTTCGGGAATCTGTGGATCACCGATACCGGTCGAGGCATTGTCTACAAGTACGCGGCTACGGACGACGGCTCGACGGGAACGCGAACCATCTTTAAAGATCACCTAGACCATCCGTCTGGCGTCGCGGTCGATGCCAGTGGCAACGTCTTTATCACCAACACTGGAAAGGACGAAGTCCTTCAGTTCCGGGCCAATGGCGACGAAGTCAAGGTTTCTGGCGAGTTCGCACACCCCACCGCGATCGCCGTCAACGGTTCGGGACACGCCATCGTGGCCAATCAAGAGACCAGCGAAGTGATGATCATTACGCCGCTCTACAAGCCGGTGAAGTACAACGTGTCGCCGAGCTCGGTGGGTTCTGCAGTCGGCATCTTGAAGGATGGCTCGGCCGTTGTTGTAAGCCAGGAAAAGGGCACGATTGAAAAGCTGACCGCCACCGAAGCCACAATTTTGGCCTCGGGCTTTGATCACCCGGCCGGCGTCGTCGTGACCGCTCTTGACGAAATCTACGTTTCGGAGCCGAAGTCGGGCAGCGTCTATCGAGTCTTTGCCGATGGTCGCAAGAAGAAGATTCTCTCCGGTTACCAAGGCATAACCGCCCTGGCTTCCGACGGCTACGGCGGTATGTACGGCGTCCAGCCCGAGTTTGGCAACCTCCTGACCATTTCTCGCCAGGGTGTCGCCAAGATCTTGGTCGGAGGACTTGACCGTCCCACTGACGTCACCCGTGACGCCTATGGCTACATTGACGTCTCACTGGCGGGCAAGAAGCGCAACGGCGGTTCAATCCTTCGAATCCGCCCAGGCGACACACCGGTCATTCTGGCGACCGGTCTTAAGAACCCCACTGGCATCAGCGCTGATGACCTCGGAAACGTGTTTTACGTCGAAGAAGGCACTGGCCGTGTTTGGGAGTACATGAATGCTCTCGGTGCCCAGATCGTCGCGGAGAACTCCGCGAAGACCGGCCATCCATTGGTGGTGGCATCGAACGCCAACGGTGACGTCTTTGTGCTCCAAAGCAACCCCAACCGAATCTTGCGCTACATCCTCACGGCCCACGCCTCGCCGATGTGATCAAGCGTGCACCCCGTGCACGCAGTGAGTCTCTATGGTATGTGAGACATAGAGGAGTAACCATGACGAATCGACAAGTAGTTCTCAACGAGCGCCCTACCGGACTCGTAAATGCCGGCACTACGTCGGTGGTTGAGGGGGGAATCCCCGTCTGCGGAGACGGCCAAGCGTTGATTCGAGTCGGGCTCCTCTCGATTGATCCCACTATCCGCACGTGGATGAATGACGCGCCTGGCTATTTGCCCCCAATCGAAATTGGTGCCGTTATCCGCGGCGGCGGCGGCGGTGTCGTCGTCGAGTCCTGCAATCCTGCGTACCAAGTGGGTGACATTGTCATTGGTATGACGGGCTGGCAACAGTGGGCAATTGCTGATGACAACAACAAGTTCTCCGTCGTTCCCAAGGGCACGGGACTCTCGCTGCCAGTGGTGATGAACGTGCTGGGCGTCACGGGCATTACCGCCTACTACGGCCTCACCGACGTCGGAGCCTTCAAGGAAGGCGACGTCGTCGTAGTGTCGGGCGCCGCCGGAGCGACCGGCTCGGTGGCTGGACAGATCGCCAAGGCCAAGGGTGCCAAGAAGGTGGTCGGTATCGCTGGTGGTCCTGAAAAGTGCGCCGAAGTTGTCGAGCTCTACGGCTTTGACGAGTGCTTGGACTATCGCGAACCAAACCTCGCTCGTCGCCTCCGTGAAGCTTGCCCGAAGGGTGTCGATGTCTACTTCGACAATGTTGGTGGGGAAGTGCTTGACGCGGTTCTCATGAACATCGCAATGCACGGACGGGTGGTCCTGTGTGGTGCAATCTCTCAGTACAACGACATGAGTGGCTTTGGCGGTCTTAAGAACCACACGATGCTCATTATGCGACGTGGTCGCATGGAGGGCTTCATTGTTCTTGACTACATGAGCCGTTCGGCCGAAGCGCAGCTCGAGCTCGCCACGATGATTTTGACGGGACAACTGCGACACCAAGAACACCTAGTTCACGGACTCGAGAATGCCCCCGAGGCTCTCAATCTCTTGTTCTCGGGTGGCAACCACGGCAAGACTCTCGTCGTCGTTGACGACTCAGTGCAGCTTTCATAGCCCCCAGTGAGTTCACCTAAGCGAACGGCCCACTACACCCTGCTTCTGGTGGCCATTGCGGCCTCCTTTGGGCAGTTTGGGGCGGTCTCGGCGCTCGGTGACGTGGCCAAGCACTTTGGCACGTTTCACGAAGGTGCATCGCTCCAGGGCGTGGTCGGAATATCCACGACAGTTCTCGGCTTGGGTCTGGCGCTATTGCGCCTAGCTTCGCTCTTTGCGCTCCCTCTCAGCGCCCTTGCGGATCACCACGGCCGCGTTCGTGTCCTTCGTCTCGTGTTGACGCTGGGTCTGCTCTTTACGGTGGCGGCCTCAGCCAGCCCCGGATATTGGTGGTTCGTGCTGCTCTTTGCCTGCGCTCGACCAATGTTGTCGGCGGCCAACACACTGGTGCAGGTCCTCACGGTCGAGCTGAGCGCTGACGGTCATCGGGTCGGGAACCTGGCCTGGATCGCGGCTGGAGCGGGAATCGGTGCCGGTATTTCGGCCGTGCTGCACAGCGTGTTTCGCGGACCTAACTCGTTTCGAATCCTCTTCGCCTGCGCCATTGTGCCCGTGCTCTTGATTCAACCTCTCCTGACCAAGATTGAAGAGACGCACGTTCTTGACCGCTCCCGTGAAAAACTGAGCCGCCTGGGCTCAGTGCCCGCAGAGTATCGAAAATCTCTGTATGTCTTAGCGTGGCTCGCCTTTGTCATGGGAGCCATCACGGGACCCGCTAATGGATTTGCCTTCGTGTACGGCGAGCGGATTTTGCACATCGATCCCAAAGTCGTGGCGCTCGTGGTGACCGGCAGCGCGGTCACTGGATTCGGCGGACTGATGCTTAGTCGGTGGAGTTCGGAGCGCTTTGGTCGGCGTGTGACCGTGGGCGTGGGCGCCGTCGCCGCGGGAATGACGAGCACGCTGGCGTACTTTGGTGGTCGAACGCTCTTTACGGCGGGCTATATCGTCGGTGTTTTCGCCGCGGCCCTATGGGCGCCAGCGGCCAGTGCTCTGTCGAATGAAACCTTTCCCCAAAAGGTACGTGCGACTACCGGTGGTTGGATTCTGGTGGCCGGCGTTCTGGGGGCTACGGCCGGCCTGTTCTTCTTTGGATTAGTAGGCGACTGGATTGCCAGTTCTTCGAGCACGAGTGTGCTGCGCATGCCCAGCCTGCTGACGTTTCTCCCCCTGCTACCGACGTTGTGGGTGCTCTCTCGACTGCAAGAAACGCGAGCGAAGCAGCTCGATTAGGACCGAGCCGCTAAAGACCGGGCTGCTACAGGCCAAGCCGCGAAAGCCTGGGCAGCTTAAGACCAGGTCAAATCACAGGCGAGCGCTCGATGGTCACTCGCATTTTTGATACTCCGGCTGGAACGAACCCGCCAAGGACCACGCAGCAAAATATGGTCAATCTGCGAATGGGGCCTCCACGCTGGCCAGGTTCGAGCTCGAACTGCCGACTTCCAGCGGGGTAGCACCGTTCGTAGGAGGGGTCGCCAGCAGTTGAAGTCACCGGCCACGACGACTGGGGCCTGTGCCGAGAGCGCATTGAGACGCCGGGCGACGCTGCGGTATTGCAGAAGCGAGCCGTGGCTTAAGTGGGCCCCGTGAATGGCGACGGCGTAAAACGGACGTCCATCGAGTTCAAGCGCCGCGATAATGAGAGCGCGTGACGTCTTGTCACGACGGAGCTGATGGAGCGGCTCAACAGTGACGTCGCGCACGGGAAGGCGAGAAAAGAGACCCACGCCCCACGTTCCGCGCTCGGCGTCGGCGATGGAGTCGCGCTCGGCGCGACGTTTGGGGGAGAGGGTGCGATTGCCATCGAAGTAAAGTCCCCGGTCCCCAGAGAGCAGGCCGTGCACCGGCTGCCATCCGCGACCTCCCAGGGCCGAGGTCACCCGAACGCAGTCACTGAGCGAAACGTAGGTGCTCTGGTAGTCAAGCGCAGAGGTAAGGCGCTCAAACTGATCGTCGCGTTCGCCTCTCCACAGTTCTTGTACGAAGAGCAAGTCGGCCCCGAGGGCAATCAGTTCTTCGAGCACGTCAGTTTGACGGCCGTAGCCGTCGGTGCCGGCGTGAATATTCGAGGTGACAACAAACACGTGTGAACCCTACGCCTCTTCCCAAAAATTCTGTGGCAATTCCAAGCAAACTATGGCAATCTGGTAGCAATGGATTCCATAGGCTCAACGTTTGGTCACCGCATCTGGTGGGTCGATGCCTTTACCGGTGACGCCGCCCGTGGGAATCCCGCCGTTGTGGTTCTACTCGAACGCCCAGTTGCCGACCACGATCTCCAGCAAATCGCCTTTGAACTCGGCGTCTCTGAAACGGCCTTTGTCCGTCGAGTGGGCGATACGTGGTCACTGCGCTGGTTTACGCCGACCGTAGAGGTCGATCTTTGTGGCCACGCCACTTTGGCCACACTGCATGTCCTGTTGACCGAACTCGGTGTTCCCGATGGCGAGTTCTACTTTCAGACACGAGCGGGCGTCCTCTCCGGTCGCCGCCTCCAGCACGGTCTCTTGGGCGTAGACCTCCCTCGGCAACATCTAGAGCCCCTCGAGCCTTCGGTGCTCAACGGAGTCCTTGGTGATGTCCAGGAGGTCTATCAGGCCGGTGCGCAGAGTGTGCTGGCCGTGGTGAAGGACTACGACACACTGTGTGGCCTGATGGTCGATCCCATGTCACTCTTTTTGGTTCCGAGCAGCATCGTCATTGCGGTCTGCGAAGGAGGCCCTCGAGTTGATGCCTCGATTCGCGTCTTTGCTCCGCGCCTCGGCCTCGCTGAAGATCCCGTGACCGGTTCAGCCATGTGCGCAGTAACGCCATGGTGGGCGAACCGGTCCGGAATGCCCACGCTGTCAGTGCGACAGGCCTCAGCGCGCGGAGGCGTGATGTATTCACGGCTCTTTGAGCGCAACGTTGAGGTCGCAGGGTACGCCCGCACCTTCTTTGGCGGCGATCTTCGCGCGTAGGTGGGCCGACATGGCAAACTACCTACATGAGCGTTGCGCAAGATCTTCGAAATCTGGCCGAGCTCGATAGCGCCATCGCCAGCGCCCAGCACCAACGGGACCACCTCCCCGCGGCATCCGAACTGGCTGCCGTTGAAACTCACCTCCGCAAGATCGCGGCCGACTTCAAGGAACTCTCGGCCGCCAAGGCCCCCGTCGTCGCCCAGCGCGACGAGCTCGAAGCCACGAGAAGTACGTTGAGTGCCCGATTGGTCGACCTGCGGACCAAGCTCGACGCATCGACAGGGGGAGCCCGCGACCTCGCCGCGCTCTCCGGCGAAATCGATGCGGTGAGCGCCAAGCTCGACGATGCCGATACGCAAGAGCTCGAGATTTTGGAACTCCTCGAACCCTTCGAAGCCCAGGAACACGCGCTGCGCGTGACCGGGCAGCCCCTGATGACCCAGCGCCTTGAACTGATGGCCGCCGTTGAGGCGGGACAGGCTGAACTAGATGACATTCTGGCGCGTCACCGCCTCGGACGTCCGGCCCTCATTGCAGCCCTGCCAGAGGACCTTGCCGCGACGTACGGTCGCATCCTGGCTCGAGTTCACGACACTGCCGCCGTTGACGTGGTCGATGGTCGCTGTGGCGGCTGCCGAATTGCTCTCGTCCCACTTGACCTCGAACGTTGGCATGACAGCGGTCCCGAAGCATTCGTCGGGTGCCCAGAGTGTTCGCGTCTCTTCTTACACCCATGCTGATCCTCGTACGCCACGGTCAATCCACTGCCAATCGAGATGGCCTGCTAGTCGGCCATCTCGACGTAGCGCTCACGGACGAGGGCCACGCCCAGGCGACCCGCCTCGTTGACTCTCTCAAGGGCGCGACCACCGTGCTGAGCTCACCACTTCAACGGGCTCGGCATACTGCGGAGGCTGCGGTGGCTCATAAAACTGCCGAACTGGACGAAGCATTCATCGAGATGAACTACGGCGAGCTCGACGGGCAACGACTGGCCGATGTCGGCGGGACGACCTGGCGCCAGTTGCAGTCGGACCACGAATGGCGAGTCCCTGGGGGAGAGTCCGTGGCCGATGTGGACCGCCGGGTCCACGACCGCCTCGATCGTTTGGCCCAAGAGTACGCACCCTTGTTGGCTAGCCCCGACGAGCACGTGGTCATCTTCAGTCACGTTTCACCCATTAAATCGGCTGTCGCGTGGGCGCTCGGCGTGCACGGCTCGGTGGC
>CANGMP010000062.1 GCA_947455165.1 Acidimicrobiaceae bacterium
GCGCTCGGTGCTCCGGCCATTGAGCTCGATGTTCACGCCACCAAGGACCGTTACATCGTGGTTTGCCACGACGAGACCGTGGACCGCACCACAAACCATGTCGGCGAGATTGCCAACTTGACGCTGGCCGAACTTCGCGAAATGGACAACTCCTATTGGTGGATCGAGGGCGACGCCGTGACGCCCGGTCGCGACGCCAGTGAGTATGTCCACCGGGGTAAGGCACCCCGTGACCGAGCCTTTGGTATTGCCACGCTTGAAGAGGTCTCCGAGGCCTTTCCTGGTGTTGTGCTCAATATGGACATCAAGCGGACCGATCCTGAGGTTGAGCCTTACGAAGAGTTGCTCGCCAACGAACTGCGTCGCCTCGGACGCACTGATTCGGTCATCGTGGCCTCATTTAACGACAAAGCCATCCAGCGTTTCCGCACCTTTGCGCCCGAAGTCTTCACGAGTGCCGCGACCGACGAGACGGCGGCTTTTTACTTTTCAGTGGTGGCCGGCGAGACGCCGCCACCGATGGACGCCTTTGCGCTCCAGGTGCCGACCTCGTTTGGGGAGATTGAAGTCGTCAATCAGACGTTCGTCGACGCGGCACACCAGCACGGTCTCGCCGTGCACGTGTGGACGATTCAAGACCGTGACGAGATGGAGCGACTTTTGGATCTTGGGGTAGACGGCATCATCTCAGATACACCATCAACGTTGATCCAACTCCTCGCCGAACGTGGCGTGGCGTGGGATGGAAAGCTCTAAAACAGGGGGAAAGGCTTAGCCTCGACCGCAGTTCGGCTTCTTGCCGTGGTTGGCCTTCTTCTTGGCGCGCAGCTTGCGCTTGTTCGTCCGCTTTGACATAAGGGTTACACCTTATCGCATCTCTGGCGTCCTCAAATCCGCCCCCACTTTCCTCGCGAATTTGCCGCCCGCATTACGCTGGAGATCGCAGGACACGCCAAAAGCTCGAAGGAACTCCTATGAAATCGGCCCGTCAAGTAGCACTTTCGACCTTTGGGGCCGCGCTCTCAATGGTTGTCCTGGCCCTCGGACTCCCCGCATTTTCAATGGTGGCATCGGCAACCTCATCGAACTACACCGCATCGGCCATCGATGGCGCCATCCCAGCAACGTTGGATGGGATCACTTTGACGCAGGCTCCGAGTTTCGGCGGGGCTGATGATGGAGCCGCCGAACTGCGCTCGACCATTTCGACCTACCTCGGCACGGTTCGGCTCAATCACACCGGTGCCTTTTACGGCCGTGCCGGCTCCAATTCGGATTTCTGTTACGTCGGGTGCTCAATTGGAGGGGCAGAACAGGCATTTTCTCTCACCTTCACGCTTCCGGCCGGAACTACGGCCTTTGCGGTGCGTCTCAATCCTTCGGATAACGGTGCGACGACCTACACGGTTTCAGGTCCTGAAGGCTCCACACAGCAGTTTGTGTGGGGTGGCTCGGGAAGCAGTAATGAAAGCGCCCGTCCTTACCTCGCCGTCAGCGCTCGGAATGGTGCCACCCTCGATGCCATCACCATCACGGCTACTCAGAGCGATGGTTGTACCTATAACGAAGCGATGATGGGCCCACGGCCGTGTTCGCTCTACGGATTAGACATTGGCGACGTGGCGATTGGTGACGGATTGACAACTGTGACAACGACGACTCAACCGGGAGTTACGACCGACCTCGCCTCAACCGGATCGAATGCCTCGAAGGTCATCTTGGCTGGTTCCATGCTTGTTCTCATGGGAGCGGCCAGCCGGTTGGCCGCGCGACGTCGATCAAGCCAAGCACGTTGACAGACATTGCCTCTGTGGGAAATGGCTGATGATGAGCGGAGTCCTAGTTATCGTCGCCACGCCAATCGGTAATCTCGGCGACCTGACGCCGCGCGCACTCGAAATGCTCCAGTCGGCTGACGTCGTCTACTGCGAGGACACTCGTCGAACCCGCACGTTGTACTCGGCCCACGGACTCAAAGTCGCTCATCTCGTTGCCTTGCACGAACACAACGAGATGAGCCAAATCGGTGAAATCATCGAACGGATTACGCATGGCGAAACGGTCGCCCTCGTTTCCGATGCCGGCACCCCCGGGATAAGCGACCCGGGAAGTCGCGTCGTGGCCGCCGTTGTCGAAGCGGGCCTGAACGTGACAACCACGCCGGGCGTCTCGGCTGTTATCGCCGCTCTCGGACTCAGCGGCCTGCCGACCGACCGATTCGTCATGGAGGGTTTCGTTCCACGTAAAGGTGCAGAACGTGCGGCGTGGCTCGACGCCTGGGACAGCGAGCAGCGCACCATCGTCTTTTACGAGTCCCCCAAACGGATCGCGGCCACTATGAACGAGCTCGCCAGTCGCTGGCCCGCCCGCCCCGTTGCGATTGTGCGCGAACTGACGAAGTTTCACGAAGAAGTCCTTCGCGGCACGGCCGCCGAGTTGAGCGCCTCCCTGGCACATGGCGAAATGCAAGGCGAGATCACGGTGGTGATGGCAGGCGCGGCAGCCCCCGCCCCTGTGGGCGAGGACGTAGTCATCGACGCCATTGACGACGCCCTGGCCGATGGCGCCACGGTTCGCGATGTGGCGACCCAAGTGAGCGCCGCACTTGGTGTTCCGCACCGCTTCGTGTATGGGCTCGCGCTCCAACGGCGCACCGCCAAGCCTTAATCAGTCAGTACCCTTACAGGGTGAGTCGTTTCTATATCACGACACCTATCTATTACGTCAACGATGCCCCGCACGTGGGTCACGCCTACTGCACAGTGAACGCTGACGCGATGGCTCGGTGGCACCGTCAGGTCGGCGACGAGACGCTCTTTTTGACCGGGACCGACGAACACGGCCAGAAGGTGGCCGAAGCGGCCGAGCGCAACGGCGTCTCGCCCCAGGAGTGGACCGACCAGACCTCAGCCCGCTTCCGCGCATCGTGGGATGACCTCAACATTGCCTACGACGACTTCATCCGCACTACTGAGCCCCGTCACTACGAGACGGTGCAGAAGTTTTTGCAGGCGATCTACGACAACGGGTACATCTACAAAGACACCTACCGCGGTCTGTACTGCGTTTCCTGCGAGGACTACTACACGAGCGAGGCGCTGAACGAAGGCAACTGTCCGGTGCACGGCCGACCGGTCACCGAGATGGAAGAGGAGAACTGGTTCTTCAAGCTCTCTGCCTTTGAGGACCGACTTCTCGAGTGGTACGGCCAGCACCCCAAGGCCACGACGCCCGACACCAAGCGCAACGAGGCCGTTTCCTTCATCAAGGGAGGTCTGCGCGACATCTCAATCACGCGAACGTCCATTGCTTGGGGTGTGCCCGTACCGTGGGACGCAAAGCACGTCTTTTATGTCTGGTACGACGCTCTCGTGAACTACCTGACGGCCATTGGTTACGGTCGCGACGACGCACTCGTCGAAAAGTGGTGGCCGAATGTCCACCACTTGATTGGTAAGGAAATCATCCGATTCCACTGCGTCTGGTGGCCGGCGATGTGTATGGCTGCGGGCATGGAGCCGCCGGCTCACGTTCAAGTTCACGGCTGGCTTCTCGTGGGCGGTCAAAAGCTCAGCAAGACCATGGCTGGCGAGGGTGCGGTTCGATTGACCGATATCGCCCCGCAGTCACTCACCGCTGAGTTTGGTGTTGACCCGATTCGCTACTACCTGCTGCGAGACACGCCGCTCGGTACTGACGGCGACTTCTCCATCGAGGGAATCACGGCTCGATACAACACCGATCTGGCGAACAACTTGGGCAACCTCGTGGCTCGCGTGGCCACGGTGGTCGGATCGAAGTGTGGCGGGCTGAGCCCGGCACTTCCCGTGGACTCACCCTTGGCCGCTGAAGCTAAGACTGCCGTCGACACCGCACGTTCGGCGTGGGAGAACTTCGCACCCCACTTGGCGCTTGAAGCGACGTGGCGCCTCATCGGTGCCACGAACGCCCACCTGGAACTGAACGCTCCCTGGAAGATGGAGCCCGGAACTGACGTGGATCGAGTCATGGCCGAGGCGCTCGAAGCACTCCGCATCATCACGGCTCTCATCGTGCCGGCAATGCCCGGCACGGCCCAGACCATCTGGGAACGGCTAGGTCTTGCTGGCGATGTCGCCTCGTTGGCCTTTGACGAGGTCACGTCCTGGGGCCAGTTCCCTGCGGGACTCACGGTCACCAAGGGCGACCCCCTCTTCCCTCGTATCCGAGTTGAGGCGTGAGCCTCTGGACTGACGCCCACTGCCACCTCCAGGAGCGATACCTGAGTGGTGATCCGCAGGTCGCAGCTGACGTCGCCGACACGCTGACGCGAGCTCATGAGGCCGGCGTCGGTCGGGTCATTGTCGTCGGCACCGATGCGACTACTTCCCGTGAAGCAGTCGCGCTGGCCGAAGCGGTACAGCACGATGTTGAGGTCTATGCCACAGTCGGGGTCCACCCTCACGATGCCGAACACGGCACCGCCGAGGTCGAGGCACTGGCCCGTGCCGGATCGCCCAAGCTGGTGGGCATCGGGGAGTGCGGTCTCGACTATTTCTACGAGCATTCACATCGTGATCAGCAAAAACAGGCATTCGCCCGGCAGATTCAGCTGGCTCACGAACTGGACTTGGCGCTGGTCATCCATGCCCGCGACGCGTGGGACGACCTGCTGGCCGTTCTCGACGCCGAGGGCATGCCACCCCGCACGGTGATCCACTGCTTCACCGGCGGGCCGGCCGAAGCTGAAGCCTGCCTCGAGCGGGGCGCCGACATCTCCCTGGCCGGTGTGGTCACCTTCAAGAACGCCCAAGATCTCCGTGACGCCCTTCGCGTGGTGCCCCTCGACCGACTCCACGTGGAGACCGACAGTCCGTTTCTGGCGCCAGTTCCGCATCGCGGTCGGACCAACGAGCCAGCACTGGTGGCGGTCGTCGGAACCTTCATTGCCAACGAGCTGGAAATCGACGTGGTCGCCCTTCGGGAACGCACCGCGGCCAACACGGCTCGACTGTTCGCAATCCCGGTGCTTCCATAACCCCTTATCAGGACTTATGTACTGAAAGTATGCCGGGTTGTTGGATGTAGGGGAGCCTGCCTAGCCTTAGAGGTGCTGGATTTGATATCAGCGTGTCCCCGGAGAAGGGTGGAGTTCTGAGGACCTCATGGGCACAGGTGCGTGCGTACCTGGTTTCGAGTGGGTTGGGCCTTGCCATGGTGCTGGCGCCCTTCACGGTGTTGAGCGGTCACGCGGTGGCCTCTTCACCTTCTCACGCCCCAACGACCCTGCCCACCCAACTGGTGGCCGCGCCAGTGACCACGACGACGGTCCATCACGCCCCAACGACGCTGCACCACCCGGTCACGACGATTCATCACGCCGTGACGACGATTCACCACCCGCCAACGACGATTCATCACGCCGTGACGACGATCCACCACGCGCCAACAACGATTCATCACCCCACGACGACTATTCGTCACGCGCTGCCGACGATTCACCGAACCACGACGACGGTCCGTCACACCACGACGACAATCCACCGGACGACACCTACGACAACGACCACGACGAGTCTTCCCACGACCACCACATCAACAATTCCTGGCGATACCACCACGACAACCACGCCAGCGGTGACGACCACAACCAGGCCGGCACCGAAGCCCAAGCCTCGTTTCAAGATTGGTATTGCCACGTGGTATTCATGGCACCCCGGTCAGTGCGCCACCTCGTATCTACCTAAGGGCACGCACATCAAGATTCGCTCACTCCGCACGGGGCGTACGGTGTACTGCGTGGTCACTGACTCGCAGCCCTACAGCAAGAACCGCGTCGTCGACCTCGCCATTCCACAGTTCTCTCGACTCGCGCCGCTGGCTCGCGGTGTGGAACACGTCATCGTTACCTGGTGACCCACTCTCGCCCCGCCATTCAAGAGCTACTCGAGCGTCACGGACTTTCGCCATCGCGCGCGCTGGGTCAAAACTTCGTTACCGACCCCAATACCGTTCGAAAGATTGCCCGTCTGGCCGAAGTGGGCACCGGCGACTTTGTCCTCGAGATCGGACCTGGACTAGGCAGTCTCACGTTGGCGCTTATTGAAACGGGCGCCACGGTGGAAGCCATTGAGGTCGACCGCTACCTCTTACCGGCGCTTCACGATGTGGTCGCCCCCCACGGTGTCGTTGTTCACCACGCCGACGCCCTCACGGCCGACTACGAAACGATTCTCGCTGGTCGCACCGCCACCGTGGTGGCCAACCTCCCTTACAACGTGGCAACACCGCTAGTACTCCACTTGCTTGAAACGGTGCCCGCGATCACGCGAATGCTGGTGATGGTCCAGCGTGAAGTTGGCGAGCGGATGGCCGCTCACGTGGGCGACGATGCCTACGGTGCCGTCTCGCTGCGCATGCAGTATTTCGCCCACGCGACGGTCGTCGGCCGTGTGCCGGCCACCGTCTTTCACCCCAAGCCCAAGGTCGAGTCCGCACTCGTGTCAATTGTCCGTCACGAACA
>CANGMP010000063.1 GCA_947455165.1 Acidimicrobiaceae bacterium
ACGGTCGCTAAGGAGCCCCGCGCCGTTGGTGGCAACCAGGCCGGACTCTCCCCGAGTGCCCGCGAGGGTCTCGAGCAGGCCGACCAGCTTCGAGCGACCCTCGGTGACGAGTTCTTGAGCATTGATCACGTCGTCGTGACCTGGGCCGAGTTACTCGGCACCAATCGCGATGCTCTGTTGGCGGCGTTGCGCGGCATTCGCGGCAGTGCCCGCATTACCTCGGAGAATCCTGAGGAGACCTTTCAATCCCTCGAAAAGTATGGACGCGACCTCACGGCCGTGGCCCGAGCCGGCAAGCTCGACCCGGTCATTGGTCGCGACGACGAGATTCGCCGAGTCATCCAAGTGCTCTCACGTCGAACCAAGAACAACCCCGTGCTGATTGGCGAACCGGGCGTCGGCAAGACGGCCATCGTCGAGGGTCTGGCACTGCGCATCGTGGAGGGCGACGTTCCCGAGAGTCTGCAGGGTCGGCGCGTGATTGCCCTCGACCTCGCGTCAATGGTCGCTGGTGCCAAGTATCGCGGCGAGTTCGAAGAGCGACTCAAGGCCGTCTTGAAGGAGATTCAAGACGCGCAGGGTGAAGTCATCACGTTTATTGATGAGTTGCACACCATTGTTGGTGCGGGCGCCAGCGAGGGCGCCATGGACGCCGGCAACATGATCAAGCCGCTGCTGGCACGAGGCGAGTTGCGACTCATTGGTGCGACGACACTCGATGAGTATCGCCAGTACATCGAAAAGGACGCCGCCCTCGAGCGTCGCTTCCAACAGGTCTTCGTCGGTGAGCCCACGGTAGATGACACCGTGGCAATTCTGCGTGGGCTCAAGGAACGCTACGAAGTGCACCACGGTGTGCGTATTCAAGACGCCGCTCTGGTGGCTGCGGCCGCGATGTCGGATCGCTACGTCACCAACCGCTTCTTGCCGGACAAGGCCATCGACCTCATTGACGAGGCGGCCAGCAAGTTGCGCATCGAAATCGACTCGGTCCCGACCGAGCTCGATGTGGTAATCCGCCGTATTCGCCAACTCGAGATTGAGCGGGTCGCGCTCGACAAGGAGAGCGACGAGGCCAGCAAGGCCCGTTTAGCCAAGTTGGACGAAGAGGTTGCGAACCAGCGCGAGAAGCACGACGCTCTCGCGGCCCGTTGGCAGACCGAAAAGGGCGCCATCCAAAAGATTCGCTCCACCAAGCAAGAACTCGAAGATCGCCGAAGTGAGGCCGATCGACTGGAGCGCGACGGTGACCTCGCCGGGGCCTCGGCCCTGCGCTACGGGACGATTCCCGACCTCGAAAAGCAGATGGAAACGGCCAGTGACGAACTGAACGTCATTCAGGCCCAGGGCGCCTTTTTGAAGGAAGAGGTCGACGCCGAAGATATCGCCCAAGTGGTCAGTCGCTGGACCGGAGTGCCGGTCAACAAGTTGCTCGAGGGCGAAATCGACAAACTGCTTCGTCTCGAAGAGCTGCTCCACAACCGCGTGGTCGGCCAAGACGAGGCCGTGACGGCGGTGGCGAACGCGATTCGTCGCTCCCGGGCCGGACTCGGTGACCCGAACCGCCCAATTGGATCCTTCCTCTTCCTCGGTCCGACCGGCGTCGGCAAGACGGAGTTGGCACGCGCGCTCGCCGAGTTCCTCTTCGACGACGACAAGGCCATGGTCCGTCTCGACATGAGTGAGTACATGGAGAAGTTCTCGGTCTCGCGACTCGTCGGTGCCCCTCCGGGATACGTCGGTTACGAAGAGGGTGGACAGCTAACTGAAGCCGTTCGTCGTCGCCCCTACGCCGTCGTGCTGCTCGACGAGATCGAAAAGGCCCACCCCGACGTCTACAACCTGTTGCTTCAGGTCCTCGACGACGGACGCCTCACCGACGGCCAGGGCCGCACCGTTGACTTCACCAACGTTGTCTTCATCATGACGAGCAACCTGCCCGGTGATCCACTCGACTTCTTCCGACCGGAGTTCATCAACCGCATTGATGAGATCATTCGGTTCCGCACGCTCGAAGAGGCTGACCTGGCCATCATCGTCGGCATCCAACTCGGACGACTCCGGGCTCGGTTGGCTGAGCGTCGCCTGACCCTCAGCATCACGGCCGAGGCCGCGACGTTCCTCGCGCACGAGGGCTTTGACCCCGACTACGGCGCTCGACCTTTGAAGCGGGTGTTGCAACGTCGGATCGAGGACCCCTTGGCCCTGGCTGTGCTGCAGGGCGTCTACCGCGACGGCGACACCATCACCGTTGACGTCGTGGGCGACCAGTTGACCTTTCGCTAAGAAGCTGCTCGCTAAGAACGGACTGACAAATTGGTCGTTATGGCCGTATAGTTGGAGGAATTCGGGGCCACCGGTCTCGAGAGTGACGTCGACTCAAGAGGGGGACCGGTGCGCACGATTTCATTCCGCTCACTGGCCGGTTCGCTCCTCACGCTGACCCTCCTCGGCTCGACCGTGGCCTACGCCACCGTTTCGGCCCCGACGACCCCCGACGACCAGAGTGGCCGCGTGCAGGCCGGACTGACGCTCACCAGTCTGCCGAGCAACGTCAACCCCTCGCTCGCGATGGCCCGTCAGATCACCGGCACTCCCACGGCCCTCAATCACTACCTGGGTAAGTTGACGGTCTGTGACCCGGCCCGCAAGGCCAAGTACGCCACGACGCCGATTCCCTGTTACTTTGGCGACACTCGGGCCACCAAAACGGCCGTGCTCTTTGGGGACAGTTCGACATTCGCCTGGACAACGGCGTTGAACGACCAGTTAAAGAAGGGTCACATTCGCCTGGCCCTCTTTGAGTTCTCCGGCTGCCCGAGTCCCGACGTGACGAGTACGCCGACGTATTTCTCTCGCTCCTGGCGCAGTTGCAACACGTGGCACAAGGCCCTCGCCAAGGCAACCGCCAAGCTCCACCCCTTCGTCGTGATGTCGTCCTCGGCCGCCTATGAGACGAGTTCGGCCGACACGGCCTGGATTCAGGGTTACGTGAAGGCCTTCAACGATCTCGCCCCGAGCCGAACGACGACGAGGATCCTGCTTGGCACCTCACCCTGGTTCGTCCAGCCGGTGCCGGCCTGCATCGCGGCTCACGTCACGTCGCTGGCCAACTGCACCCTGCACTACACCAGTGGTTCGCAGTATGGATTGGCCTTGACGCGAGACGTAACGATTGCCAACCTCGCGGGGGCGACCCTGGTGCCGACCGTCGGCTGGCTCTGTTACCAAAACGCCTGTCCCGTCGTTATTGATAACTCCATGGTCTACCGAGACGGGGACCACATCTTTGAGTCCTACGCCACCCACATCGGCCGACTGGTGGCCAGTGAGTTGGCCAAGGCCGGCCTGCACTAACCCATCAGGCAAGGGGCGCAAGGCCCTCCCTCGTTTCGCCGGCCTCGGCCGGCTTGGTTTAGGATTAGGGCGCAAATCGCCCAAAGGAGCCTCGTGCCGGCAACCGTTGTAGTTGGAACCCAGTGGGGTGATGAGGGTAAGGGCAAACTGACCGACCTTCTGGCCGCCGAGATGGAGTACGTCGTCCGTTACCAGGGTGGCCACAACGCCGGCCACCGCATAGTCGTCGACGGCGAGGCCTTCGCCCTGCAGCTCGTCCCCTCCGGTGTGCTCTATCCCCACCTGACCCCCGTCATTGGTAACGGTGTCGTGGTTGACCCGGCCGTCTTGCTTCGTGAGCTCGACACGTTGATCGCCAAGGACGTTGATGTCTCTCGTCTCGTCGTCTCGGGTAACGCGCACTTGATCATGCCGTACCACCAAGAGCTCGACCGCGTGACCGAGCGTCACCTCGGGAAGAACGCGCTTGGCACCACCAAGCGCGGTATCGGACCGGCCTACGCCGACAAGGCGACCCGCGTCGGCCTGCGCGTGCAGGACCTGCTCGACCCCAAGATTTTCCAAGAGAAGTTGGACATGGCCCTGCGTGAAAAGAACGCGCTGCTGAGCAAGGTCTACAACCGTCTCCCCATGAAGAGCAAGGAGATCACCGAGCTCTACATCGGTGAGTTGGCTCCCCGCATCGCGCCAATGATTGGCGACACCGTCACCTTGCTGCACGACGCTCTGGCCCGCGACGAGCGCATCCTGCTCGAGGGCGCCCAGGCCACGTTCCTGGACCTCGACCACGGCACGTATCCCTTCGTGACAAGCTCGAACCCGGTGGCCGGCGGTGCCTGCACCGGATCGGGACTCGGGCCCCGTGACATCTCGCGCGTCGTTGGTATCGCGAAGGCCTATGTCACCCGCGTCGGTGCCGGTCCCTTCCCGACCGAACTCGACGGTGAACTGGCCGAGCTGTTGGTGGACCGTGGACACGAGTACGGCACGAACACTGGTCGTCGTCGCCGCGTCGGTTGGTTCGACGCGGTCATGCTGCGCCAGGCCGCTCGTCTCAACTCGTTGACCGAAATCGCCATCACCAAGCTCGACGTTCTCGACACCCTCGAGACGATCAAGGTCTGCGTCGGCTACGAGAGCGGCGGCAAGCGCTTTGACTACCCGCCGTATCACCAGTCGACGATGCACGACGTCACCCCGATCTACGAAGAGCTGCCCGGATGGCAGAGCGACCTGTCGGGCTTTACCTCCTTTGACGACCTGCCGACGAACGCGCGCGACTACATCACCTTCTTGAGCAAGGTCACGGGAATCAAGATCTCGGTCGTCGGCGTTGGTCCCGGCCGCGATCAATTCGTTCAGCCCTCGTGAAGCGCGCAGTCGTCGTAGGCGCCGGGGCTCGCGAACACGCGATTGCCTGGGGTCTAGCCCGCGACGGCGCGGACGTCACCGTGACGCCGGGTAATGCCGGCATGGCCGCCGCCGGTCTGAGCTGCGTTACCACCTCACCCGTGGAGCTCGAAGCCGAACTCTTCGTCGTCGGTCCCGAAACGCCCCTGGTGGCTGGCCTCGCAGACATTCTGCGCTCCCAGGGCAAGGCCGTCTTTGGTCCGAACGCCGACGGCGCTCAGCTCGAAGGCTCCAAGGCCTACATGAAGGAGTTTCTCGCAGCGGCCAACGTCGCCACCGCGGCCTACGGAGCCTTTCGTGACATCGACGAAGCACTGCGCTTTCTCGACACCATGAAGCCGCCGTACGTCATCAAGACCGACGGACTCGCCGCCGGCAAGGGCGTGCTCGTGACTGCGTCGCTGGCTGAGGCGCAACAAGACGTTCGCGACAAGCTCTCCGGCGAAGCCTTCGGTGTCGCCGGTTCGACGATCGTGATTGAAGAAGGACTGATCGGCACCGAGTGTTCACTGCTCGTACTCTGCGATGGTGAGCGAGCCGAACCGCTGCTCCCGGCCCGAGACTTTAAGCGGGTCGGTGACGGCGACACTGGTCCGAACACCGGCGGCATGGGCGCCTTTGCCCCTCTCGGCTCGATGACCTCCGAAGACATTGCCGTGGCGATGAAGACGATTGTCGACCCGACGGTTCGCGAACTTCGTCGACGGGGTATTGAGTACCGCGGCGTGCTCTACGCCGGCATCATGGTCACGGCGGAGGGTCCCAAGCTGCTCGAATACAACGTGCGCTTCGGCGACCCCGAAACCGAAGTAATCGTTCCACTCATTAGCTGTGACTTCTTTGAGCTCTTGTTCGAAGTAGCGACTGGTTCGCTTCGCACCACGCCGACTTTCCTACCGGCCCACGCCGTCACCGTCGTGGTGGCTGCACCCGGCTATCCGGTGGCGCCCCAGACGGGGTCGATCATTCATGGTCTCGGTGAAGACGGTCAACTGGCCACGCCCCGCCGCAACGTGACGGTCTTTCACGCTGGTACTTCTCGCGACGAGGAGGGCCACTTCCTCACCGCCGGTGGTCGAGTCCTCACCGTGACGGCCGTGGCGCCGTCGCGGCTCGAAGCTCGGACCATGGCCTACGAGGCCGCCAACACCATCACCTTCCCCGGTCGAGTACTCCGCAACGATGTTGCGGAAAAGGAGTAGTGACTCATGATTTCTCGGTACGCCCCGAAAGATGTCGCCGGACTCTTTACCGACGAGCACCGCTTTGACACCATGCTCGAAGTAGAGCTGCTCGCCGCCGAAGCCCTCGTCGAGCAGGGCGTCGTTCCGGCCGCGGACGCCGCGGCTCTGCGCGCTCGCCGTCCCGTGGTTGACGCGGCCTTCGTGGCCGACGTCAACGCCCGTGAAGAGATCACCAATCACGACACGGCCGCCTTTGTCGACATTGTGCAGGACCGCATCGGTATGCCCGAGGGAGCCTGGGTCCACTACGGCCTCACCTCTTCGGACGTCGTTGATACGGCCCTTTGCAAAGTCCTCACTGACGCGATGGACATCGTCGTTACTGAAGTGCGCGCCTTTCGCGACGCCCTGACGGCCCGCGCCGTCGAGAGCATTGACTGGCCCATCACTGGTCGCACCCACGGC
>CANGMP010000064.1 GCA_947455165.1 Acidimicrobiaceae bacterium
ATACTGCGGAGGCTGCGGTGGCTCATAAAACTGCCGAACTGGACGAAGCATTCATCGAGATGAACTACGGCGAGCTCGACGGGCAACGACTGGCCGATGTCGGCGGGACGACCTGGCGCCAGCTGCAGTCGGACCACGAATGGCGAGTCCCTGGGGGAGAGTCTATGGCCGATGTGGACCGCCGGGTCCACGACCGCCTCGATCGTTTGGCCCAAGAGTACGCACCCTTGTTGGCCAGCCCCGACGAGCACGTGGTCATCTTCAGTCACGTTTCACCCATTAAATCGGCTGTCGCGTGGGCGCTCGGCGTGCACGGCTCGGTGGCGTGGCGCATTCGGCTGGAAAATGCCACTATGACCACTATTGGTCTCACCGCGGGCCGTCCCACGCTGATGCACTACAACGTCAGGCCGTAACTAGTTTCCGGCAAACTGTCAGGGTGACTGAAGAGACTCCGACCCATCGCCGCACCATCGTCATTGAATCCTTCGACACTGACGACTCCTACCTCCTGCGAGCCTCGTTGACTGACGAGCGACCCTGGGCCGACGGAGAGGAGTTGATTCGTGATGTGCACGCCATGACGCTCGATGTCACGGTAGACCGACGGTCATTCATCGTGACTGACGCCAACGCCGAGATGACGAGGACTCCCCATATGGAGTGCACGGCCATTGAGCCGGCCTTTCGAAACTTGATTGGCCTGTCTGTTACGAGAGGGTTCAACCGTGCAGTTCAAGAACGGCTCGGGCGCCAGCGAGGCTGCACCCACCTCGAATTTCTCGCTCGGGCTATTGGGCCGGCCGTCATCCAAACCATGGCATCGGCGTCGTCACGCCGCGCCGGTGCGGCCGGAATCAGTCGAACGGTGAAAGAAGACAGCGATAGCTGGCTAACCAATACCTGCCATCTCTGGGCCGAGGGCAGCATTGGCGCCACCAAGATTCGTGAAGGCTGGCGACCTGGACTCGACGGATACCCGGCGAGAACGCTGGTCGAGATGCGACAGACCCGCTCCTAGCGTGTGGAGCCGATGAAGTCGGCTAAGACTCTTCCCAACTGCTCACCCTGGTCTTCTTGAAGGAAGTGGCCACCGTTTTCGATGGTGGTGTGCGCTTGACCCGCGGTACCGGGCACTTCTCGGAGGAACTTGGCGTCCGCGCCGGCGGTGATGGGGTCCTTGTCGGAATAGCAAGTCAAGAAGGGCTTGGTGAAGTTTCTCAGAGACTCCCAAGCGCGAACCTGGTCGTCGTGAGCCGGGTCGTCGGGTGACGTTGGAACAAGGCTCGGCAGGATTCGCGTTGCCTCTTTGTAGGACTCGTCCGGGAATGGCGCGTCGTATGCGGCGATTATCTCGTCACTGGGCTTGGTCGCACACCCTCCGCCCACAATGAGGCCGATCGGCATTTCCGGCACCGTCTGGCTGAACTGCTGCCAGGACAAGAATGCGTCAGAGATCCGCTCTTCGCCGGTGGGGAGCCCTCCGTTGCCGATGGCGACGCGGGCAAAGCGGTCTGGGTGTTCGGCTACGAGTCGGAGGCCGACGAGTGAGCCCCAGTCCTGGCCGAAGCAGGTCAGGTTGGAGAGGTCGAGTCGATCAAAGAGAGCTTCGCGGGTCCACTCGACCAAGCGGGCGTAGGTGACTTCGTCACGGGACGCGGGCTTGTCGCTCTGCCCAAAACCAATGAGGTCGGGCGCAATGACGCGATAGCCAGCGGCGACGAGAACTGGAATCACCTTTCGGTACAAGTACGACCACGTCGGTTCGCCATGAAGAAGGAGGACGGTCTCGATTGCGTCGCGAGGACCTTCATCGAGATAGGCCATACGCAGCGCCGGGCCCCCGGTGGGGTCGGTGACATCTACGTAACTAGCCACAAAGGGAAAGCCGGGCAAACTGGCAAAGCGGGCTTCGGGTGTGCGAACACGTTCCATAGGAGACCTTTCGAAGAGGTGCTTCGAGCCTACAGAGAAACATCAAACGCCCCGCTTCGACATCGCTGCCAAAGCGGGGCGTGATGTTTATGGCCCCCCCAGCCAATGGTGAGACATTAGCGAAATTGGAAAGTAAGCACCAACTCAAAATGGCCCAATTGCAAGCCCTAAGGTGTGAGAGTCTTCACAAACTTCAAGGGGGTCGGCAATGGAACGTCGCACGTTGGGTCAGGGTCTTTCGGTCACCAAGCAGGGCCTCGGTTGCATGGGAATGAGCGAGTTTTACGGGGCTCGTAACGATGACGAGTCGATTGCGACCATCCACGCGTACCTCGACGCCGGCGGTAACTTCCTCGATACGGCCGACATGTACGGCCCTTTCATCAATGAAGAACTGGTCGGCCGCGCAATCGCCGGCCGACGAGACGATGTTGTTCTCGCGACCAAGTTCGGCAACCAGCGCGGAGGGAAGGGTGAGTTTTTGGGTGTCAACGGCCAGCCTGAATACGTCCGGACCAGCTGCGAGGCCTCCCTCCGTCGCCTCGGAGTCGAAACGATTGATCTCTACTACCAACACCGAGTCGATGTGAACGTGCCGGTCGAAGAGACCTGGGGAGCGATGAAGGAGCTCGTTGAAGCCGGCAAGGTTCGCTACCTCGGCATCTCGGAAGCATCAGCCGCCACCCTGGCACGAGCGCACGCCGTGCACCCGGTGACGGCAATTCAGTCGGAGTACTCCCTCTGGACGCGCGACCCGGAAGATGGCGTGCTGCAAACTTGTCGCGAACTCGGCATTGGCTTTGTGGCCTACAGTCCACTCGGCCGAGGATTCCTAACGTCGAATGAGGCCGTGCGCTCAACCACCGACAACCATGATTTTCGACGTTTCCAGCCGCGGTTCAACGGCGAAAACGCCGAGAAGAACGCCCAGCTCATTGCATCCCTCGAACAGATCGCTCACGACAAGCAAGTAACGGTGGCTCAGCTTTCGCTGGCCTGGGTTTTGGCGAAGGGTGATGACGTGGTGCCAATTCCCGGGACGAAGCGACGCACGTGGCTGGTCGAGAATCTTGCCGCCAACGACATCGTACTTAGCCCGTCGGAGCTCTCGGCGCTCGAGGCGGCTGTGCCGCGTGACGCCGTTGCGGGAGAGCGTTACTACCCGGCAGGAATGTTGACGCTCAACCTTTAAAGGCTTCAAAGGGAATCACGATGTCGCACTTGGCCGCCACCGCCGGATCGTGGGTGGCGACTATCAGCGTCGCCCCACTCCGCCACAGCAGGTCAAGCACCGCACCACGTTCGTGCTCACCGAGACCAGCCGTCGGCTCGTCGAGCAGGAGAATGTCAGGCTCGGCAATGAGCGCGCGAACGAGGGCGTAGCGATGCCGTTCGCCGCGCGAGCAGTCGACAATCTTGCGATCGCCCAAAGGGGCGAGCCCCAGCTTTTCGAGCATCGGGCGGTAGTCCAGCAACTCTGCCCGTCCGAGGGCCATCTCGTCATGCAACGACGTTCCCAGAAAATGTGGCTCAGTCGGCACAAAGCCCACGTGGTGGTGGCGGACAGTGTCCGAAAGGGTGTGGAGGTAGGTTCCGTTCACCATGACCGAGGCTCCGGCATGCTCCAAGCCCGCCAGGCTTCGCAGCCACGTTGACTTTCCCGAACCCGATGGCCCGGTGATGGCGATTCGAGCCCCGGGCGTGCAGGCAAAAACATCTTGGACGTTGATTTCCGTTACATCGTCGGGCCACTCGTTGGAACCAGTCTGACGCACAGAGTGCTCGCCACGAGCTTCGAGTGCTTCGAGAGTGACGACGACCGAGGCAGCGACGTGCAGGCTTTGGCGCCACTGCGTGAAGAGATCTCCAGCCAAGGTCGCAAGCAAAACACTCACCACTCCAAGTCCGACTCGGTAAGGGGTGGCCGGCTGAGGGGGTGTTACAACGACAGTGACAGCAACGAAGCTGGCGAAGATTGTGAGGATGCCAGACAGGGCCCCGAGTGACGTCTCGACCCGCCGCCACCACGCTTCATATCGCGCGAGACTCGAAAGTCCTTCGTTGTAAAGGTTCGGCGCGTCAAAGTGTGGGTCCTGGGCGGCAGAACCTAAGAGTGCCAATTCGGCAGCGAGTTGGTGCCTGTCGAAGAGTTCGCCAAAGCCGCTGTGCTGAACTCTCCGTACCGCGCGTTGCAGATCGACAGCTCGCTCGAGCTGGCTCGCTAGCAGCGCTACGACGGCCAATGCGGCACCAGCCAACCCGCCCACCACCCAGAGTGCCGATGAAGCCGTCGGCAGTTCGAGAGCGAACGCAACCACGACGCCAGCCACGGTGAGCACGAAGCTCAAGAGCGAACTTGCGAGGGGTAGGACTACGCGGAGCCAAACATCTTGGAGCTGGTCGATGTCGTGCAGGGACTGCTGGAGGAGCTCGGCGCGAGCCGTGTCATTGGTGGAGCGAGTCGACCACTGCGCGACTCGGCGTGTGAGCCAAACGCGCCACTGCGTCACGGCCACAAAGCCCAGACGGTGACTCGTCATTCGATCGAGGAACCGAAGTGGCGATCGGAAGAAAGCCATGAGCTCGATTATGACGAGCGGAATGGCAATTCGCGTGAGTGGATTATCCCAATCGTGTTGCGTCCAAGCAAGACACAGGAGCAGTGGTGCGCCCACTGCGAGGGCGTTCGCGGCGAGTTGGGCCAACGTCGCGGCTCCGAGCGAGCGCAAGACAGTCAGCGGCGCCACGTTGGACTGCCGTAACCAGGCGTGAAGCGTACGCCACGGGTTCATCGGGGCTCCAAGAGAATGGATGAGGTGGGGTCTCGGAGGAGTCGACGATCATGCGCTGCTTCGATGACGGCCATCGCTGGTCGCCGCTCAATTTCGGTGGCTACCTTCAGCATCGTCTCATCATCAAAAAGGCCGGCAACGTCGTCGATTATCAAGAGTGACACTTCGGCCAACAGCGACCGAGCAATCGCGAGACGAGCACGTTCTCCATCGCTGAGCTGGCTCGCCGAGATCACGGCCCCATCAAGTGCGCTAAAACGAGGTCCGGTTAGACCTAGTCGTTCGAGAATGTCGATGACGTCACTGGTCTCAACTGGGCGGCGAACGCAGAGATTGTCTCGCAGTGAGCCGGCGAAGAATTGGCTATCGGCTCGGACCCAACCGATCGGCTCGGTTGTCACTGCCACATCGCCCATGGGTGGCACTGCAAGCCCCACAAATCCTTGGAGCAACGTGGTCTTACCAACGCCCGATGGACCGCTTAGAGCGATGCGGTCTCCGTGGTCGACCGTGAGAGTAATCACGTTAGTAAAAGGGGGGAAGTTGACGCCTCGGACCGCGAGAAGGTGTCTACCTGAGTCGTTGATCTTAAGTGTTGCCGGTTCCTCGCTAAGAAGCGTCTCACTTCGAGCCGCGTCCTCGCGTTGATGAAAAGCGCTAGCCCAGGCGCGCACTCGCCCATTCATTTCCACGACCAAGAACAAGGCCACCAGTGAGTGGTCGAGCGAACGTCTTGCGTGTAGCAAGTCAAAGCCGACGACCATGGCCACAAGTCCGATTGCCGCACCGCCGATGAAGTCGGTGATGAGTGACGAACCCATGGCGCGTCGAATGCCCGCTAGAGCTGTAGAGCTGGCTGCGGTGGAGGCTGCCTCGAGTCGCTGGCTGGCGTAATCAATTGTGCCCAGACTTCGCATATCGCTCATTGCGTCGAGGGTGCGCAGTTGCAACGTCGCCAGCGTGGCCATGCGGTCGGCTACGGCCGCACTCGAGGACTCGGCCGCTCGGCCGGCCCGAATGTAAAACGGGACCGAAAGCCCGATAAGCGCAACGAAAATAGCGGCACTTAGCCAGCCGCCAAAGATCCACACGGGTACCAGCGCCACGAGAGCGGTGCCGGCCGAAGTTGCCAAGTACTCAACGCCAACTCCCTGTCTCGCGGCGGTAGCGGCGCGGTCGAGGCCTACGACGTCTCGACGGCCGGGGGTTCGTATATGACCCCAAAGCCGGTCAGTAATCCACAAGGTGCGCCTGGCACGCTCGTGCTGTAGGGCATAGGCGGTGACAACTGATCCGATGAAACGAAGTCCCGTGGCGCCCGCGATGAGGAGCAATGGCATTCGCACCGCCTCGGGACGAATAAACAGCTGGCCCAGTCCGTGACCAAAGAGGGCCGCAGCACCGAGAGCGATTGCCGTGGCAACAACGCCGAGCGTGACTTCTCGTCGTGACCTGGAGCGCATTACGGTGACGGCAGCTCGTCTCGACTGGGCAAGAGTTTGGCCTCTGTATTTATCCAGTCGCGGAGATACCGGGTCGCGTGACAGTCGTCTTCGTTGTATTCGAGGATGCGCTGACGCGACATGA
>CANGMP010000065.1 GCA_947455165.1 Acidimicrobiaceae bacterium
ACCCGAGACGTAGTCGATCACGTCGGCGGCTACGAGGGCGCTGAACTCTCCGAGGCTGTGGCCTGAAAAATAGGCCGGAGCACCGGCGGAAAAGCTCAGTTGCTTCCAGACGAGCAGAGACAGGGTGAAGGTCGCGAGCTGGGCGTTGTCAGTACGAACGACTTCGTCATTGTCGGCTCGGAGCAACAGATGCTCAACGTCAACGTTGACCACTTCGGAGATTGCTTGAACGAGCGACCACGACTTCGCTGAAGTCCACGCAGAACCGGCGCCGGGTGAAATTGCCCCTTGACCGGGAAAGAGGGCTACTCGAGACGTGTCGCGCTGCGCTGTCATAGCCATAACGGTAGTAGTGCCCGGAGTGGGACTTGAACCCACACGACCTTGCGGCCGGGGGATTTTGAGTCCCCTGCGTCTGCCATTCCGCCATCCGGGCAGAGCCTAAAAGTTAGCAGTCGTTCTAAGGTGCGAGGTGATGAAGGCGACCGTATCGAGATTTACCCGTAAAATTCACCACCCCGTGCAGGCCTCGGGGGAGCGGCACGAGGCGCGTACCAGCCTTTTTCTCACGCTGGAGGCCGGCGACTCATTCGGTGTCGCCGAGATCGCACCTCAGAACAAGGCCCTCAATGGCGATGCCGGAGTCGATGAGGTTTTGGAATTTCTGCGAGATGTTGCGCTTCCGAGGTTCTTGAGTGTTCGTCGTCGAAATGATGACGTGCCTCACTGGGCCCGCGTACCAGCGATGTTTGGGACCGACGCCGCGAGTCGCATGGCCTCAGCACTCATTGAAGGTGCGGCCTTTGCACTTCAGGGTGGCGTTCTCGACGTCGCGCTCGCTCCCGGTATCGCGACGGGTTCGCTACTCGGCACCGCATTCGTGCCGGAGCAAACCGCCAGTATGGCGATGGTTCGACTCAAGGTTGGGTCTGACGTGCGGCCCGAGGCCTTTGATCTTCTATCCGGTCTCGATATTCCCGTGATTCTTGACTACAACGCAGCGGCCCCAGCACCAGAGATGGTTTTGGAACACGTCGCCTTGGCCAGCGTGCACGCTTCGGTGGCCTTTGTCGAACAGGTAGTGCCCGTGGGTGACTTCAATCCACCGAGCGCTCTGATCGAAGCCGGGGTACGAATTTCACTCGATGAGTCGATTCGCACGATTCCCGATATTCGACATGCGGCCCGGTACGGCGCGGCAGCCACTGTTTGCATCAAACCGGCTCGCGTTGGTGGTCGGGCTCTCGCAAAGTCCATGGTGGCCGAAGCGCGAGAACTCGGCATTGAGGCCTACTTCGGTGGATTCTTCGAGACGGCCCTCGGTCGCCTGGCCAACGCAGCGCTCGCTGACGAACTTCACCTCGGTCCGAGCGACACGCTCCTGAGTGGCATTCCAGTGTCGCTGGATGATGCATCAACGGTTGTTCAGCGGGTTCGCGCCGGTGAGTTCGAGACGGTGGGTGTCTTTGAGGTTCCCGAGACCTAGAATTGCCCTATGAAACAGGGAAGGCTCGCTAGGCAGGTCGAACAGACCTCGCTAGCGATCTTGGCTGCCGAACAGCAGATTCGCGTGCTTGAAGAACAAGTGCAAGTCTGGTCCGAAATGCGCGACGACCTCCACACCCGTTCCCTGGTTAGTGAAACGCCACAGGCACAGCAGGAGTACAACGCGATGGAGCGCCAGCTCGCTCTCGCCGTTGAAGCCCTCTCCGAGCAGCGGACTGACCGCTCAAGTCTCGAAGCCGTATTGAGTCGTTTGATGTCCGAATGGGAACCTGAGGTACTTCTGTGAGCACGCGTGTTGTTATTGCCGACGATGAATCGATTATTCGCCTCGATCTGAAAGAGATTTTGGAGAGTGCCGGCTACGACGTGGTCGGTGAAGCCTCTCGCGGTGATGACGCGGCCGAACTTATTCGCGAACTCGTTCCCGACTTGGCTCTGCTGGACGTCAAAATGCCCGGACTCGACGGCATTGAAGTCGCTCGCCTCATTCAATCCCTGCCGACCACGGTCGTCTTGCTGACGGCCTTTAGCCAGCGCGAGCTGATTGAGAACGCTCGCGACGCTGGCGTGGTGGCCTACCTCGTAAAGCCATTCCGGAGCGCCGAGCTGCTGCCTAAGTTGGCCTCAATCTTAAACAAGCCCGAGCCGCTGATGCCCGATGTGGCCGAGACTCACATCGTTGACGACAAGATCGAAACGCGCGAACTGGTCCAGCGGGCCAAGGAGTTGCTCATGAGCCGAGAGGGCCTGAGCGAGCCTGACGCCTTTGAGTCGATTCAGCAGTCGGCCATGAAGAGTCGCCGTCGCATGCGCGACGTGGCCCAAGAGATTCTCTCGGGCACCAAAGGTGGCTGAGGCAACCGACACTCGACCGCTGCTCCTGCTGGACGGCATGTCGCTGGCCTTCCGGGCCTTTTACGCCCTGTCAACTGACATCGTGACCTCAGATGGTCTCGTCACTAACGCCCTGCACGGCTTTGCTTCGATGATGAACACGCTGATCAAGTCGCAAACCCCTCGTGCACTGGTAGTGGCCTTTGATCTACCTGGTGGAAGTTTCCGGGACGAAATGACCGACGACTACAAGGGTGGGCGCGCGGCAACACCTCCGGAACTCGATCACCAGTTTGACCTGATTCGTTCCTTCTGCGAAGCATTGGCGATTCCCGTGATCGGCGTGCCGGGTTACGAGGCCGATGACGTATTGGCCACGCTCGCTACGTGGGGTCGAGATAACGAGATTCCCACCGTTGTCGTCACGGGCGACCGCGATTCATTTCAGTTGGTCGAAGACCCCTACATTCGCGTCCTCTACAACAAGCGTGGCGTCTCTGATTACGACCTCTACGACGAGGCTGGGATCTTCACGCGATGTGGGATCGAGCCGGCCCGGTACCCCCTGCTGGCGGCCCTACGAGGCGACCCATCTGACAACCTGCCTGGAGTGCCCGGGGTCGGGGAGAAGACGGCTGCGAAACTTCTGGCTCAACATCACGACTTTGATGAGCTCTTTGCCAACACGGCCTCGTTTACCCCGAAACTCCGGGAGAACATGGAGGCCAACGAGGCGCTGGCTCGTGCCAACTTCGAGATCATGACGTTGGTGCGCACGGTGCCAATCGACGTTGACCCCAAGCACTTCCACCTTGGTGGATGGAGTCGGTCCACAATCAACACATTCTTTGAGCGCTTCGAGATGAACGCCATGAAGAACCGCTATGACCGAATCATCTCCGACGGGCTGCTGGGCGCCCCCGCTGACAGTCTCAGTGAGTTCGATGTTCCGACGTCCGCACCGGTGGTCCCGAGCGTTTCGCTCAAGCTCGCCAAGGCTGCCAATGACGTTTTGTCCGCAGAGCAGTTGACGGTTCTCGTCCGTGGCGACAAGATCGCGTTGACCGGCGACGCTGCGACTGCCTGGGTCGGGACTTTGGCCGAACTCGCTCCGCAACTCGCCGGCAAGTCACTCGGTGGTCACGACATCAAGCCCTTGTATCGAGTGCTCGGGGAGCAGGAGATTGTCCCTGGTCGCCCCCACCTTGATACGGCAATTGCCGCTTACCTAATCGACAGCGCCTCAGGCAACTACGGGCTCGCTGATGTCCTCGGTGCCTATCTGGGTATTGAGAGTTCAGTGGCTCCTGTCTCACTCTTTGATGAGGCGCTCCCGGATGAAACGTTGCTGGAGCAACTTGCTCACGTGGTGCAGCTCGGTGTGATGTTGGTTGAGCAGATTGCGACCATGGAGCTCGGTCGGGTCTATTACGACATTGAACTTCCGTTAGTGGCTGTTCTGGCCCGCATGGAAGTGCTCGGAATACGCGTTGATCGCGAACTCTTAACCTCGATTGCGGAGGGCTTTGCTTCAGAAGTCGTACGACTGGACGGCGAGATTCAAGAGATGGCGGGCCACTCGTTCAAGGTGAACTCTCCCGCGCAGCTCCAGACGGTGCTTTTTGAAGAACTTGGCCTGACACCGACCAAAAAGATCAAGTCGGGCTATTCAACGGACGCGGCCACGCTCGAGGCCATCGTTGACGAACACCCAATTGTTCCGCTCATCTTGAAGTTCCGCGAACTCGACAAACTGCGTGGAACCTACGGTTCGTCATTAATTGCCACGGTCGGTCAGGATGAGCGAATACACGCGACGTTTCACCAGACGGTGGCGCGTACCGGGCGACTCTCGTCGGATTCGCCCAATCTCCACAACATTCCCGTTCGGAGCGAAGAGGGCCGCCGCCTACGCACTGCTTTTGTCCCACGCGCCTCGTGGTCTTTTTTGGTAGCGGACTACAACCAAATCGAACTTCGCATCTTGGCCCATTTGTCCCAAGATCCCGGACTGCTCGGCGCCTTCAGCGCCGATGAGGACGTACATCGGGCGATTGCCGCGGTCGTCTTTGGCGTTCCGGTTGAACAGGTTGTTAAGGAACAGCGAGAGCAGGCGAAGGCTGTTTCTTACGGTCTGGCCTATGGCATGGAGGCCTTTGGTCTCTCTCAGCGTCTCGGTATTGCCGTCGGCGAAGCTAAGGCCATCATGGAGCAGTACTTTGCCGGATTTCCAAGCCTGAAGGCCTATACCGAAGCGGCGATTAAGGAGGTTCGATCCAAAGGCTATTCGAGGACTGAGTTCGGTCGAATTCGTCCGTTCCCAGACCTCGCTACGGCATCGGGTCCCCAAAAGGCGGCCGCTGAACGTCAGGCGATGAATGCTGGAATTCAGGGGTTGGCCGCCGATATCTTCAAGTTTGCCCTGGTGAGACTGGATGAAGCACTAAATGAGGCCGCACTGGATGCCCGCCTCGTGCTCCAGGTCCACGACGAAGTTGTCGTCGAAGTGCCCAAGGGGGAACGTGAACAAGCTGAAGCCATAGTGCGCGAAGCCCTCACCGGAGCCGCAACGCTTACTGTTCCCCTGGAAATCTCTCTTAACTGGGGTTCTGACTGGTCTTCGGCCAAGTAAATTAGGCAGTTCCTGATAGTCTGGAACTTCTGAACTAGCACCGGTAGTTCAGCCCTGTAGCCAACCTGGTCCCGGTGTGACCGAGCTGTAAGGAATTGCAATGACTGAACTTTCCGGCCTTCTTTCGAAGGTTCCGATGGGTACCTTTGACGAAAAGGGCAACTACATCCCCCGCGTCGTTACCGAAGACAACATGGTCGGCACCGACCTGTCGTCGGTTGTCGGCGACACCATCCTCGAATTCGAAGATGGTGACCTTGTCAAGGGCACCGTGGTCAAGATTGACCGTGACGAAGTCCTCCTCGACATTGGCTTTAAGTCTGAGGGCGTAATTCCTTCACGCGAACTGTCAATTCGTAATGACGTCAACCCCTCTGAGATCGTTTCGCTCGGCGAAGAGATCGAGGCTCTCGTCCTCCAAAAGGAAGACAAGGAGGGTCGCTTGGTCCTCTCCAAGAAGCGCGCTCAGTACGAGAAGGCCTGGGCCAACATCGAGGACCTTAAGGCCCGCAACCAGGTCGTTTCCGGTCTCGTTATCGAAGTGGTCAAGGGTGGTCTTATCGTGGACATCGGCCTACGTGGCTTCCTCCCTGCTTCGCTCGTTGAGCAGCGTCGCGTTCGTGACCTGCAGCCCTACATCGGCAAGACCGTTGAGGCTCGAATCATTGAGCTCGACCGCAACCGCAACAACGTTGTTCTTTCACGCCGTGCCTGGCTCGAAGAGAGCCAGAAGGAGCAGCGTGGGGACTTCCTCACCAACCTCAAGCCCGGCGAGCGTCGCCGTGGTCACATTTCATCGGTCGTCAACTTCGGTGCCTTCGTGGACCTGGGTGGCATGGATGGACTCATCCACGTCTCCGAGCTCAGCTGGAACCACATCGAGCACCCCAGCCAGGTTGTGGCTGTCGGTGACGAAGTCGAAGTCGAGGTCATGGAAGTCGACTACTCGAAGGAACGCATCAGCCTGTCGCTCCGTAAGACCCAGAGTGACCCGTGGCAGGTCTTTGCAGACAGCCACGCGGTGAATCAGCTGGTTTACGGTCGCATCACCAAGCTCGTTCCATTCGGTGTATTCGTCCAGGTCGGCGAGGGCATCGAAGGACTCGTTCACATATCCGAGATCGCCGCTCACCACGTCGAGTCACCAGACCAGGTCGTGGCCGTGGGCGAAGAGCTCTGGGTCAAGATCATCGAGCTCGACACCGCACGTCGCCGCATCAGCCTTTCAATCAAGGGTGCTGCCGATGGTGGTGAGGTCTCC
>CANGMP010000066.1 GCA_947455165.1 Acidimicrobiaceae bacterium
GACGTTGCCGGGGCCTACCGGATCATTGCCACGGGACTTCGCGTGAATGATTTCAGCGTGGTCGTCGAACCAAAGTGACCATTTTCGCCCCCGGTCGAGCCAACAGCATTGGTGAGCACACCGACTACAACGACGGACTCGCACTCCCCATGGCTATTCAGCTCGGCGTCTCCGTGCGTCACTCGCCCCGAAGCGATGATCGGGTGCTGCTGGAGTCTGAGGGACACGACGCCGGTTTTCTCGATGAAGTAACCGAACACTCCCCTAACCATCTGCGTTTGGCGGCGTCCGTTGCCCGCCGTTTCGATGTTCGAGGTGTCACCTGGACGGTGAGCAGCACGTTGCCCGAAGGCTCCGGCCTCTCGTCATCGGCCGCCTATCTCGGTGCTCTCATTCTCGCGAGTGGTCACCGCGGCGACTTTCATGACGTTGCACGAACGATGCAGGAGCTAGAGGGTGAATGTGGCAGCCACGTGGGACTGCTCGATCAACTTGCCGTTCTCGGAACCCGCGAGGGCCACGCAATGCGAATCGACTTTTCAACGATGACGACGACCGATATTGCCCTTCCTGCGTCGTGGGCCTGGACGGCAGTTCACTCCGGAGAGCACCGTACCCTCGCCGAAACTCGATACGCGGAGCGACGCGCCCAATGCGACTTCATCGCGAACAGGCTCGGACCCTGGCGCTCTCTCAACAAAGACGACCTAGTGGTTCTTGACGACCGTCAACTGCAGGCTCGAGCTCGTCACGTCATCTGCGAAACGAGTCGAGTCGATCAAATGATTGACGCCATGGCCAACAGCGAAATTGACCGAGCTGGTCAACTTCTCAACGAGTCACACGCCAGCCTTCGCGACGACTTTGAGGTCTCGACGCCTGGCATTGACGAATTGGCCGCCCAGCTCCAAGCAACTTCTGGCGTTTACGGTGCCCGTCTCGTCGGCGGCGGATTTGGAGGCTGTCTCATCGTGCTCCACCGTGACGACATTGACCTCACTGCCACCTACCGAAATGCCTGGCGGCTTCGACCCGGTGCGGGAGCGCTTCGCTAGGAGCGAAGTGGTGCGGTACGGATATTGAGCTGACCAGCCAGTCCGGCGTAGCGGTGGTGGTCAATCGCGTTGTACTCCGGCGACATCACCATGGCCAACATGCCCGAGGTCGACGGATACTCAACCAACGCGACGGCATCCCACTCTTCCTCAACCGTACCGAGAAGGAGCCCAGTCGTGTTGCCCGAATAGAGCAGCTTGGCACCGAACTTTGCCAAGACCCCATCGGGGCCGTCGAGCAGGGCCCCGTAGCGCAGGTAGGCCGCTTCACCGGTCAAAGTGGCGTCGCTGCCATCTTCGTATTCGGCGAACTCCTTGAACTTCAAGAGATTGATCATGACAATGGGACCATCGTCGGGAGTGGAGAAGAAGGCCCCGGCCTGCTCATTGTTGACGTGGGCGGCGTTCGTAACTTCCATGGGTTCCTGACTTTCTATCGATTCGAAACGAGGCGTAGCGATTCCAGTACCTCACCGGCGGCGCCGGCACGAACCGAGTCTCGGGCCAGCGCAAAACCTTCGTCAAGCGAGTTAACACGACCGGCGAGCTGGAGCGCCATCGCGGCATTGGCCGTCACGACGTCAAAGACGGGACCCGGCGTGGCTAGGAGATACTCCTCGACGGCTCGGACGTTGGTGGCCAAATCTCCACCGCGGATACTTGCCGCGTCGTGACGAACCCCCAGCAGTTCACCGGCATCGATCACGCTCGTCGAAATCCGGTCACCCTCTATCTCGTAAAGCGTCGCTGGCGCACCCAGGGAGAGTTCGTCAAGGCCGTCGTGGGAGTGGACGAGTGTCGCTCGCTCGATGGACCGCGCGCGCAGCACTTCGGCCATCCTCTCCATCATCGCCGGGTTGGCCACGCCAATGAGGAGACGGCGAACTCCGGCCGGGTTGGCCATGGGGCCAAGGACGTTGAAGGCCGTGGGAAACGCCAGCGCTTTGCGAATTGGGCCGAGGTGTCGAAGTCCCGAGTGAAAGCGAGGGGCAAAACAAAACCCCATGCCGGCTTCGGACACACAGGCGGCCACCGTGAGGGCATCAACGTCAATCTTGACGCCCAGGCCCTCGAGGACATCGGCCGTTCCGACCGACGAGGAAGCGGCACGATTGCCGTGCTTGGCCACGGGGATGCCGAGGCCGGCCACCGTGAGCGCCGTCATCGTGGAGACATTGACCGAATGCATTCGATCACCGCCAGTTCCGACGATGTCCATCGCCCCATTCACAACGGTGAAGGTTTCGCCGGCAGTCACCATGGCGTCAATGAAGCCAGTCATTTCTTCGGGTGTCTCGCCACGTTGAGCGAGAGCCGTCAAGAAACTGGAAATCAAAACATCGCTGACCTCACCGGCCAACACGGAGCTCAGTGCTTCAGCCGCCTCACCGCGTGAAAGTTGTTCGCCCCGCACCAGGCGAGCGAGGAGTTCGGAGTTGACCGAAACTGCCACTAGTCCCACCACAGGTCGTGACCGAGCACGCCCTTAGCGATTAGGCCCAGTTGGACCTGACTGGTGCCTTCCACAATGGTCAACTGCTTGGCGTCGCGGTACCAGAGTTCGGTCGGGTGGTCTTCCATGTACCCGGCAGCACCGAGGAGCTGCAGCGCCAAGCCCGAGGCCTTTACGCCAACTTCGCTGGCGTAGTACTTGGCCATTGAGAGTTGAGGCACGTACTCCTTGGTGAACTTACCCTGGTCGGCCAGCCACGCGGCTCGGTAGGTCAAGAGACGAGCGGCCTCGATCTCAGTCGCCAACTTCGCGATCTCCCACTGGATTCCCTGCATACTGGCAATCGTGCTGCCAAAGGCCGGGCGATTCTTCACGTACTCAGTGGCGTACATCAGCGCACCTTCCGCAAGACCAATACCGCGGGCCGCCACCACGGGGCGCATGGCGTTGAGGCCGAGCATGGCCAAGCGGAATCCACCGATGGCGCCGATGACATCGTCTGGTCCAATCTTGACGTTGTTGAGTACGAGCTCACCGGTGTCGACACCCTTAACGCCCATCTTCTTGTCGAAGCGAGGGCGCTCTACGCCCGGGGCGTTTGCATCAATGATGAAACCAGTAATTGAGTCGTGGAGGCGCGACGACGGTTCGCCGGTCTTGGCAAAGACGGTGAACCAGTCGGCCTGGCGTACACCCGAGATCCAGCACTTAGTGCCGTTCAATATCCAGCCTCCCTCAACATCAGGGTCGGGCGTGGCGCGGGTCTGCATACCGGCGACGTCAGAGCCACCACCGGGCTCAGAGAGACCGAAGGCCGATCGCTTCGAGCCGTCGGCAATACTCGGCAGGTACTTGAGCTTCTGCTCTTCGCTGCCGGCAATCATGATCGGCCCGGTAGGCAAGCGGGTCAACAGCAACATCAGACCGGTGACGTTCGAGTACTTGGTGACCTCTTCAATAGCCAAGGTCAACCCCAAGATGCCGGCTCCCGAACCGCCGTACTCCTCCGGGATGCAAAGTCCCAACAGGTCGGCGTCACGGAAGGCCTCAAAGATGTCTTGCGGGTACTCGCCGGACTCGTCGATCTCTCGAGCGCGAGGCTTGATCTTGTCCTGGGCGAGCTTGCGCACCGAGTCTCGAAGGGCCAGCAGTTCGTCTGAAAGTTCAAAGTCCATGCGTGGCAACTTATCCCAGAAACTCTCGGTCAGAACCGCTTAGGTGACTCTGTGCCAACATAGGGGGATGAACTCGTTCACCCGTGCTTCGTCCCTCTCGGCTCTCAGAAATGAGACCTTTGACACTGTCGTGATTGGCGCCGGTATGACCGGTGCTGGCGTGGCCGTCGACGCCGCCCAGCGCGGGCTCAAGACGGCCCTCATTGAGGCCAACGACATCGCCTCGGGAACCAGTTCCAAGTCCTCCAAAATGGTCCACGGAGGCTTGCGTTACCTCCAACAACGTGAGTTCCGCCTCGTCTACGAAAACCTCCGGGAACGCCAGCGACTTCTGAAAAACGCCCCCCACCTCGTGCGAATCCTGCCCTTTCTTATCCCGCTCTTCGGCAAGAACGGCGCCGTTAGCCAGGCCGTAGTCAAGGGATACGCATCGGCGCTTCGCCTGTACGACCTAACTGGTGGTGTACGAATCGGTCGCCGATACCAAAAGGTCACCCAGGCCGAGGCTCTCGGTCACCTGCCCACGCTGATTGTGGACCGACTCGTTGCCGGTTTTTTGTACTTCGACGCACGAGGCGATGATGCTCGTGTGGCTCTAACGCTGGCTCGCACGGCGGCCGACAAGTTTGATGCCACGGTGGCCAACTACCTTCGCGCCGAGGGCTTCACGTATGGCGAGTCAGGAGACGTAAACGGCGTCAAGGTACGCGACACTGTCTCGGGCGAGACCTTCACTATCGCCACACGATCGGTCGTCAACGCCACGGGCGTGTGGGTCGAAGAAGTAGCCGAGCTGGGCATTCACGAATCAGAGTCCGCCGTGACTCCGGCCAAGGGTGTTCACATTTCGGTATCGAAGGATCGCCTGCCAGCCGATGTCGCCGCCGTCTTTGCGGTTCCCGGCGACCGCCGCAGCATTTTTGTTGTGCCCTTCGAAGAGGCACCGTTTACTTTCGTAGGAACCACCGACACCCCTTTTGACGGAGATGTCAACTCCCCCATGTGCACGGCCGAAGATATTGAGTATCTCCTGCGAGCCGTCAACGGCTCGACATCGTCGAATCTCACGACCGCCGACATCACCGGTGTATGGGCCGGGCTGCGCCCACTGCTCTCCCCGAAGAATGGCAAGTCGGTGAGCGAGCGCACGGCCGACCTTTCGCGTCGCCACTCGGTCACGACGACCAAGGACCGCATGGTGCACGTCACCGGTGGCAAGTGGACGACCTACCGCGAAATGGCGCAGGACACGGTCGACGTCCTGATGAGCCAACTAAACAAGTCCGGGTCGTGCGGCACCGTCAACCTTCGCCTCTTCGGCGCACCGAGTCGGAGCGAGGACACCGCGGCCCTCACCGGTCTCGATCTACACCTCTACCAGCGATTTGGCACGGCGCGTCACGACATTACGGCGCTCATCGCCGAGCGACCCGAACTAGCCGAGCCAGCAATTGCCGGACTGCCCTACGTGAAGGCTGAGTTCATCTACAGCGCGACTCACGAGATGGCCGTCACTTTGACCGACTTCTTGAGCCGCCGCACTCGCGCACACATTCAAGATGCTCGCGCCACCTTGGTGGCCGCGCCGCAGATTGCCGAACTCGTCGCCCCCTACCTCGACTGGGACGAGTCGCAGCGCAACGAGCAAGTCGCGGCGTTCCGCACCCTCGTTCAGACAGAGTTTTCGGCCGCCGGCCTCACGATCTAAGGAGAATTTGTGACTACACCAACCATGCCCAATCAGCTTCCCGATGGTGAGCTCTCAGTTCGCTTTGCCGGACCGACGCTAGACATTGCCGTTCTCGACGCCCTCGTGTCCGCTGGCGTGCCCTTCAGCGCTGACGAGCGCCTGCGTTACGAACACGGTCGCGACTGGTGGCCTCTCACCATTGGCTGGATCAGCAAAGGTGTCGTACCGGCTCTCGCCGGTGTCGTGGTGCTGCCAACGACCATTCAGCACGTGTCGGACACCTTGCGTATTGCCAACGCGCACGGCGTGCCCGTAACCCCCCAGGGTGGACGTAGTGGCGTCGTGGGTGGTGCCGTCCCGGTCACTGGAGGCATCGCGCTCGATCTCACGACTATGGACCAAGTCATTGCCATCGACGACGAATCGCTGACCGTGACCGTGCAAGCCGGCAAGTTTGGACCAGACCTCGAAGAAGTACTGGGCGCTCGTGGTCTCACCGTCGGCCACTTCCCCCAGTCTTTCGATCTCGCCACCGTCGGCGGATGGCTGGCCTGTCGTGGTGCCGGACAACTTTCAAACCGCTACGGCAAGATTGAAGACATCGTTCGCGGTCTGACGGTCGTGTTAGCCGATGGCTCCGTCGTACATACCGGTGGCCGTGGACCACGCCAGGCCGTCGGTCCCGACCTCAACCAGGTCTTCGTCGGATCAGAAGGCACCCTCGGGATCATCGTGGAAGCCACGTTGGCGTTGCACCACA
>CANGMP010000067.1 GCA_947455165.1 Acidimicrobiaceae bacterium
GAGTTTCCGTGGGCCACAACCAGAACCGCGCCACCTTTGTTCGATTCGAGCTGGCAGTCATTCACGATGTTCTGCATGAAGTAGGGGTGGGCGCGCTCCACGACGTCGGCGAGGCACTCGGTCTTGGGCAACAGTTCCACTGGAACATCGCGGTAGCGGGGATCGTTGTTGGAAAGACGAGGGTCACCGTCGGGCATGGGCGGCGGTGGCACGTCGTAGCTACGGCGCCACAGCTTGAGTTGATCCATGCCGAACTCCTCGGCCGTCTGCTTCTTGTCCTTGCCGGTGAGGTCGCCGTAGTGACGTTCGTTCAGGCGCCACGAGCGATTGACCGGGAGCCAGGAACGCTCGGCGGCGTACAGGCACAGTTCGGCCGTGCGAATGGCCCGGGTCAACAGTGAGGTGTGAAGGACTCGAAGGTCAACGCCGGCCTCCTTCAGCAGGACGCCGGCCTGGCGGGCTTCGGCTTCGCCCTGGGCGGTGAGGTCAACGTCGTGCCACCCCGTAAAGAGGTTGGCGACGTTCCATTCGGACTGTCCGTGACGGAGAAGGATGAGTTCAGGCATGGTCGTAGCGTACCGACCAAAACGGTTCGCCCACTGACTACTTCACGTTGACGTACGAGGGAATGGGTATCGACGAAATGGATCGCTCGGCCCGCCACAACAGGGCCGAGAGCGTGCTGACCGTAGCGCGCCCGTAGCGCTGGTCGGGATTGTTGCCGGTCTGAATCGCCACGAGGTACTCGGTATTGCCGAGCATGACGTACCCGGCCGTATTAATTCCCCAGCCCGACTCGTAGGGAAACCATCCATTCTTCAGACCCACGAGGGCCTCGGGTGGCAGTCCCTGCCCGACTCCGAAGCGCTGGTAGCCCACCACGTGTTCCATGAGCTGCAACTCGAAGTTGCGATCGTCATCAGTGAGAACCGCACTCGGCAAGACGAGAACACGGAGCAGGGCTATCTCGTCGTAGGGCGTCGTGACGGTGGCGCCCCAGTCCCACTGGCTCGTGGTTTGGGTCATCCCAATTGAGGCGTTGAAGGCGTTTAGGACATCAGGTCCGCCGAGGGTGGTGAAGAGGGTCGTGGCCGCGTCGTTATCGGAGTGTTCGATCATGAGTTGGGCCGTGCGCTTCTCTTCATCGCTCAAACTGCGGTGCCGCTGCTCGTACGAATGCAAGAGTGCGGCCAGGATGTCGATTTTGACCATGGAGGCCGTTCGCAGCGGCCGGCCGGGATTAAAGCTGTAGACACGCCCGGTGCGTAGGTCGCAGAGGGAGGCCGTGACGATGTTTTCTCGCCCGGCGAGAAACCGCTGAACTGCACGGTGTTCAAAGGGATTGTCAGAGAGGGTTGTGGTGGTGTGGAGTGAGGCCGGAACGAGTTGATCGGAGCCATTGGTTGCCGTTTGGAGTCCCAGGGGAGTGAGAACGGCCACGAGGAGGACCAGGCTGAGGATGGCAATCGTTCGACGAAGCCGCGGAAAACGTGGCGGACGACTGTGTCGACCCTTTCCCATGGGAATAACCATAGAGAAGAGCAGGCGAGAACCCGAGGATTATGGGCATTATGTGACTTCAATACTCAAGTTTTCCGCCACTAGGGTCAAAGGTCACTTCTTATACAAAACATAGAAAAAAACTTGACACGCCTCGTATCAAGTCTGGTATTCTTTCTTCCAGAAACGGGAAATGCCTGGAAGTACTGGGGATTTCCCCGAACAAGGAGTAGAACCTCATGGCGAAGGCAGTCGGAATCGACCTCGGTACCACCAACTCAGTAGTCAGCGTCCTCGAAGCGGGCGAGCCCGTCGTAATCCCCAACTCAGAGGGTGGCCGCACAACCCCTTCGATCGTCGGCTTCTCTAAGACCGGCGAAATCCTGGTCGGCGAAGTCGCGAAGCGTCAGGCCATCACGAACCCTGACCGCACCATTCGTTCCGTCAAGCGTCACATGGGCACCAGCTGGACCATCGACATTGACGGAACCAAGTACACCCCGCAAGAGATCTCGGCCCGCGTGCTGATGAAGCTCAAGCGTGACGCCGAGGCCTACCTCGGCGAGCCCGTCACCCAGGCCGTTATTACCGTGCCGGCCTACTTCGACGACGCCCAGCGCACCGCCACCAAGGAAGCCGGTCAGATCGCCGGTCTCGAAGTGCTGCGCATCGTGAACGAGCCCACGGCCGCCGCCTTGGCTTACGGTCTCGACAAGGGTCCAGCCGAGCAGACCGTCTTGGTCTTTGACCTCGGTGGTGGCACCTTTGACGTCTCGGTCCTCGAGATCGCCGACGGTGTTTTCGAGGTGAAGTCCACGGCCGGTGACACCCACCTTGGTGGTGACGACTGGGACGACGCCGTTATCAACTGGCTCGTCAAGACGTTCAAGGACACCGAAGGCGTCGACCTCGCCGCCGACAAGATGGCCGTCCAGCGTTTGAAGGAAGCGGCCGAAAAGGCCAAGATCGAGCTGTCCTCGCTGCAGGAGACGCAGATCAACCTGCCCTTCATCACCGCTACGGCCGACGGCCCGAAGCACTTGGACCTCAAGCTGACCCGTTCGAAGTTCAACGAACTCACGGCCGACTTGGTGGAGCGTTGCCGCAAGCCCTTCGACCAGGCCATCAAGGACGCTGGTCTGACCCTCGACAAGATTGACCACGTCATCATGGTCGGTGGTTCGACTCGTATTCCCGCCGTGCAAGAACTCGTCGCCAAGGTCACGGGCAAGGAGCCCAACAAGACGGTGAACCCTGACGAAGTTGTCGCCGTTGGTGCTGCCGTTCAGGCCGGTGTGCTGAAGGGTGACGTGAAGGACATTCTGCTCCTCGACGTCACGCCGCTGTCGCTCGGTATTGAAACCAAGGGTGGCGTGATGACCAAGCTCATCGAGCGCAACACGACCATTCCGACCAAGAAGAGCCAGACCTTCACGACGGCCGACGACAACCAGCCCTCGGTCGAAGTCCACGTCTTGCAGGGTGAGCGCGAAATGGCCTCCTACAACAAGACCCTCGGCAAGTTCCAACTCGTCGGCATTCCGCCGGCCCCGCGTGGCGTGCCCCAGATCGAAGTGACCTTTGACATCGACGCCAACGGCATCGTGCAGGTCTCAGCCAAGGACATCGCGACCGGCACCAGCCAGTCGATCACCATCACCGGTGGCTCGAGTCTCTCGAAGGACGACATCGACCGCATGGTCCGTGACGCCGAGAGCCACGCCGAAGAGGACCGCCAGCGTCGTGACGAGGCCGAAGTGCGCAACACGGCCGACGGACTCGTCTACTCGACCGAGAAGTTGCTCAAGGAGCAGGGTGAGAGCTTCCAGGGCACCGAGCGCGAAGACGTCGAGCGTGAAGTGGCCGCCCTGAAAGAAGCCCTCAATGGCACCGACACCGAGGCCATCAAGACGGCCACCGAGAAGTTGGTCAACGTCAGTCAAAGCTTCAGCCAGCGTCTCTACGAGGAGGCGTCGAAGAACAACGCCGCCGCCGCGACCGACACGACGGCCGACGATGACACCATTGTTGACGCCGAGATTGTGGACGAGCAGTGAGCGACGAAGTAACGCCCGAAGAGTTCGAAGTGCCCTCCACGGTCGAAGAGATCCTGGAGGAGCGCTCCGAAGCCGAGGTGCAGCGCGACGAGTACAAGGACGCGCTGCAGCGATTGCAGGCCGACTTTGAGAACTACAAGAAGCGCGTGGCCCGCACGGCTGACGACGTGGTGGCTCGAGCCGTCGCCGACGTCGTCGCCAAGCTATTGCCGGTGCTCGACGCCATGGACTTGGCCCAGGCGCACTTCGAGTCGGCCTCGACCAGTGAGCTCGAGTCGGTGGAGGCCAAGGCCCTCGTGCAGGCCCGCAGCCTCTTGCTCGACACCCTCACTAAAGAAGGACTTCAGCGGGTCGATGAGGCCGGGGTGGCCTTTGACCCCCAAGTCCACGACGCAGTCATGCACGTCGAAGGTGACGGCAGCGGCGAGCAGATCGTCGATGACGTCCTGCGCGCCGGATACCAGTGGAAGGGGACCGTGGTCCGCCCGGCCATGGTTCGTGTAAAGGGCTAATGGCTGAGCGCGAGTGGTTTGAAAAGGACTTCTACAAGGTCCTCGGCGTCTCCTCGACCGCGACGGACAAGGAGATCACTCGTGCCTACCGCAAGTTGGCCAAGGAGCATCACCCCGACACCAACCCCGGCAGCGAAGAGAAGTTCAAGGAGATCTCCGGCGCGTACGACGTCCTCGGTGACGAGGCCAAGCGCAAGGAGTACGACGAGGTTCGCCGACTCGGTCCGGCCGCCGCGGGATTTGGTGGTGGCAACCCCGGTGCGTATGGCAACGTCGACTTCGGTGACCTGGGCGACATCTTCGGTGGACTCTTCGGCAACGGTGGCGGACGACGTCGTCCCCGCGCCCAGCGCGGTGAGGACATCGAGACCGTTCTGCACCTGAACTTTCGTGACGCCGTCTTTGGCGTCACGACCTCGGTCAACCTGCCGAGCCAAGAGAACTGCCGCACCTGTGGCGGCAATGGCGCGGCCCCCGGCACCGGGTTTGTTACCTGTGCCACCTGCGCTGGTCGCGGTGTACTCGCCGACGACCAGGGCCCCTTCAGTCTCTCCAAGATGTGCCCGATCTGTCACGGTCGGGGAGGTCGCGTGGAGCGTCCCTGCACCAGCTGTGGCGGTTCTGGTCGCGAGGCCTCGTCGCGCAAGGTCCAAGTGCGCATCCCGGCCGGTGTCGAAGACGGCCAGCGCATTCGCATCAAGGGCAAGGGTGGTCCCGGAGTCAACGGGGGAGCGGCCGGCGATCTCTTCGTCGACGTTCACGTCACCCCCGACGCTCGCTTCGGCCGACGAGGACGTCACCTCACGGCCACCGCGCACGTCTCAGTGACCGAAGCCATGCTCGGCTCCACGGTCAATGTCGAGACGCTGGATGAGCCCGTGACCCTGAAGGTCGCTCCCGGAACGCAGTCGGGCACCACGCTTCGCGTGCGCGGCCGGGGTGTGCCGGCCGGCGGGAAGCACCCCGTTGGCGACCTGCTCGTCGCGGTCCACGTGGACATCCCGCGAACCCTCACCAAGGAGCAGACTCGACTCGTCGAGAAGCTGGCGGCAACCTTTGATCAGGGTGGTGAGGCATGAACGAACAGTTCCGCGCCGTCTACGTGATCTCGGTGGCCGCCGAATTGGCCGGCGTGCACCCCCAGACCCTTCGCAACTACGAGCGCTTCGGACTACTCGATCCTTCCCGCACCTCGGGCGGCAGTCGGCGCTTCTCGGACGCCGACTTGGTGCGCCTGCGTCGTATTCAAGAACTGACCGACGCGGGATGCAACCTCGAAGGTGTGCGCCGCGTGTTGCAACTCGAGGCCGAACTAGCCGCCGCTCGTCACGAGATTGCGACGCTGAAGAATCTCGTGACCGAAACGGCCGCCGAGACTCATCGCCACTACCGCCGGGACCTCGTTCCCGTCTCACAAGCACTGACGATCTTCGTCGGTCCAAAGGGGCCGACACGAAAGGGGTAAGCCATGGCACTTGATCCACAAAAATGGACCATCAAGACGCGAGAGGCCTTCCAGGCCGCCGAAACTCAGGCGACCGCGGCTGGCAATCCCTACGTCACACCCGCGCACCTCCTCCTCGCCGCCCTCAATCAAGCCGACGGCATTGCCCGTCCGCTCCTCCAGGCGGCCAAACTCGACCCCGTGGCGGTCGCCGCGTCCCTCAACGACACGGTCGCTAAGGAGCCCCGCGCCGTTGGTGGCAAC
>CANGMP010000068.1 GCA_947455165.1 Acidimicrobiaceae bacterium
CAGTTCGGTATTGAAATCACATTCGCCACGCAAGACGCACCGAATGGACTGGCCGAGGCCTTCATTATCGGTGAGAGTTTTCTCGCCGGGGACAAGTCCTGCCTCATTCTGGGCGACAACCTCTTTTACGGACCAGGTCTTGGCACGCAGCTGCGCAAGTTCAATGACGTTCAGGGCGCGCAAATCTTTGCCTACCAAGTCACCGACCCGACGGCATACGGCGTCGTGGAGTTTGACGCCACCGGCCAAGTGCTCTCGCTTGAAGAAAAGCCGGCTGCGCCCAAGAGTAACTACGCCGTACCGGGAATTTACTTTTACGACAACCGAGCGAGTGCCTTCGCGAAAGCACTCGAGCCGAGTGCCCGCGGTGAAATTGAGATCACCGCACTGAACAACGTCTACCTCGAACTGGGTGAACTACGCGTCGACATCCTGCCGCGCACGACCACCTGGCTTGACACCGGTACTCACGAGTCGCTCTTCGAAGCGGCTGGGCTCATTCGTACGCTGCAACACACATCGGGCATGGCTATTGCCGACCCGGTGCAGATTGCGCGCGACTTGGGCTGGCTGAACTAAGCCCGAAGTTGGCGAGCCAGATCGCCGAAGATGTACTCCTTGTGCGTCGCAATTCCTCGACGGTTCTTCGGAGCAATGATGGCCGCGTACTCCAGGGCCTTCGTGAGAACTTCATCGCCCTCGGCGACTGCCTCAACGATGCAGGCCTCTTTCGCCTCGACAGCCGAGTAGCGACGAGCGGTGTTCATGGCTTCGAGGGCTGAGTGCTTCGGCATCCGGCTCAAGACCACATCGGCCATGTTGGGCGGCAAGTACATATTGATGTCGACTTCGTTCAGACACCAGTAGCCACGGTCACTACGCATGATGCGGTAGTCGGCCGTCAGCGACAGCATCGCGCCACCGGCAAAGGTGTGGCCGTTGAGTGCAGCAATGAGGTAAGCGGGAAAGACCATGAGCTGACCGAAGAGGCGGTCCAGCTGGATCAGCGTTTCGCCCATCTCTTCGGGATTGTTGCCGAAGCGCTCAAGGTCCAGACCGTTCGAGAAGAACTTGTCGGCACCGGTCCACACGACAGCCAACTGTCCCTCTCGTTCGGCGAGCTCGTTGAAGATTTCGCGGATGCGCGCGATGGAGTCGAGATTGATTCGATTCTGGCCGTCGTTCCAACGAACGAGCGCCACGTCACCTTGATTTTCAACTGAAATGTCCACGGACTGAGCCTAGAACGGCCCAGCTGCTCCACCGTGCCTCTAGTAGGCGATCGGACCGCCGCCGTAAGGGTTGCCACTCGACACCTTGATGTAGTCCGATGAAACGGCCACCGTGGTCCACGTACCATCGACCTGATCGCCCGTGTCATTGGTCCACGTGCCGTGGTACTCAAAGACCGGAACCAGCCAAGAGGTGTTGTCGCTCAAGGTGTACGTCGCCAGTTTGACCGTGGCGCGGTCCAGGGTGACTTCGTAGACCTTGGGTGCAGCAGTGGTCGTGGTGACAGCGTCGTCGCCGCCACTAGGAAGACTTGGGCTCCCGGGGTTCACACCACTCACGCCACTGGGACTCGAGGTGGGAGCCACGCCGTCAGTAGACCGAACTCGCAGGTAGGTCGCGTCTGACTGTTCGGAGACCTTTGACACACCGTCACGCTCGGAGATCAGCGGATACGGGCCAACCTGCTCCAACGAACCGGCCGAACCATAGGCATTGACGAGGTCACCGTTCGCTAGGAAGTTGGCTCCCATCGTGACATCGGTCGTGTAGCCACCTGCCGTCACGGTCGCGGTCACACCGCCCCAGTCGCCACCGGCACACCCAGTGCACTGGTAGTCAGTCGCGTCGAAATTGCCAATCTGCAGACCAGTGTTCAGACCCGCGAAAAACTCACTACCCCAACGCGTCAGGTCGGACCTGGCGATCGTGACCCCACTCGCAGTCGAGGACGTCGAGTCAGGTGAGACGACCGAGCCATCGGTTGCTGCAGTGCTGTAGTCCCAGTAGCTCAAGCTATTCGCTGAGGTCCAGAGATAAATCGTGTAGCCGTTGTTTGTGTATGAGTAGGTTTCGGTGTTCGCCGTCATTGACGACATCGAGTCATTCGACTGATGCTCAACGGAGACCGCGGCGTCATAGATGCCCACCTGCTCCGCGAATCCAATCACGAACCCTTCGGGGTCCGCCACAGGCACCATGCGAAAGGCCGGGGCTGCGCTGGTTGCCGAGGAGAGGCCTTCACCAGCCACGAACGAGTAATTCTGCATACTTGGCATCATGACCATGGCGTCACTCTTCGCAGTTGAAGAGTGAGACGTACCGCCAAGCGCCAGAACTGGCAACGAGGGGGCGCCAGTCTCGAGGGCGGTGATGGCACCAGTCGTCAAGAGGGCGGCACCGAGAGCCGCCGAGGCCATCTTCATTCGGAAACCCTGTGCGAAGCGGGCCGACTTGCTCACCTCGGGCAAGGCGGCCCGACGAGCAACGACGTCGAGTGAGCCGTGCCTATACGACGTCTCGGTAGCGGGATTGGCCTGGCGGAGGCGATCAAATTCATTCGGCATGGAAGAACTCCTTCTCTACGTACTTATGTCTCAGTGGACCGGAAACTTTCAGCTGGATTCAAATTTCTGAAACGCCTCGCTAAAACGCTTCTTGGCTCGCGATACTCGAACCGCCGTGGCGTTCGCTGTGGCACCGAGCAGCGTCGCGATCTGGTCTATCGCGAGATCTTCCCAGTAGTGAAGCAAGAGAAGTTCACGGTCGGCTTCGTTGAGTGCATCAAGTGCACCTTGGACGGTCGCATCTTTGACGACGCGGTCTTCGGCAGATTTTGAATCGTTGTCATCACGGAGGGTGCGCTGATGAGCCAGGCGTCGATACTGCTTACGACGAGCATTGGCCAAGACTCGTCGGGTAACACCAATGATCCAAGGGGTCTCGGCACCCTCGGGAATATCGGCGCGGCGGCGCCACGCCACCACGAGCACGTCGGCAACAATGTCGTCGAGCTCTTGTGGCTCTAAGGGGTAGAGCCGCCTCCGGGCGTAGTTGGCGATGATCGGCATGTGGAGTTTGGCGAACTCGTGAAAATCATCAACCGGCATAGTGACCATCTACTAGTTATGTCGCAAACAACGCTGTTCTTACCGTACATCTCAGAGATTTTCGAAACGCCGGAGAGACCGAGGGCTAAATTGACCTCGTGACTGACGACTCCATCATCATCCCAGACCCTGACGTATCAGCGGAAAATCCCGTTTCCGAATACTGGATTTGGATGGGGCCCCATCGCCCCGCATTCCCGCGTCACTACTTCGAGAACATGACCCAGAACTGGGGACTGTCACCGCTGGACACGACGCCTCACCCCGCGGCCGAGTTTGCCGCCCAGCGCAGAACACACCTGGCCCAGACCTTCCCGGACGCCACGCTCGTTATCCCCACCGGCAACATGAAGGTTCGTGCCAACGACACCAACTTCCGCTTTCGACCAGGCACCGACTTTTTCTACCTAACGGGCTGCTTTGACCCCGATGTCGTGCTGGTCATTCGCAGCGAAGCTGGCGAAGCGCGATCCACGTTGTACGTTGCCGAACGCCGTGACCACCGCACCCACGAGTACTTCTCGGATTCTCACTACGGCGAGCTCTGGGTCGGCCCACGCCCCGGCGTTGCCGAGGCGGCGCAGATTTTTGGCATCCCCGCCGCTCCCCTCGAGCAACTCGAGGCCGACCTGCAGGCCGTCAAGACCCCTCGCACGTTGGTGGTTCGCGGCTTTGACGAGCGCGTTGATGGACTCGTATCGGCGCACGCTGACGACCACGCCCTCGTTGAAGAGCTCGGTGACATGCGACTCACGAAGGACGACTTCGAAGTGGCGCAACTCCAACTGGCCATTGACTACACCACCAAGGGATTCGAAGACGTCGTTCGAGCCCTGCCCGAAGCGGTAAACCGCTCCGAGCGCGTCATCGAGGGAGTCTTCAATCTCCGTGCCCGAGTCGAAGGCAACGACGTGGGCTACGAGACCATTGCGGCCTCCGGCTCCCACGCCACCATCTTGCACTGGGTCCACAACCATGGCGAGGTCCGTAACGGGGACCTGCTACTCCTTGACGCCGGCGTTGAGTGCCACAACCTCTACACCGCTGACGTCACGCGCACTATGCCCATCAACGGTACGTTCTCACCTCTTCAGCGAAAGATTTATGAACTCGTGCTGGCCGCTCAGGAGGCCGCCATCGCCGAGGTGGCTCCGGGAGTCTCATTCTTCAAGCCACATGAGACGGCAATGAAGGTCATTGCCCAGGGACTCTACGAGTGGGGCATCCTGCCCGACCCGCCCGAGATCTCGATGCGTCGCGACAAGCAGATGCACCGCCGCTACACGTTGCACGGCACGAGTCACATGCTGGGTCTGGATGTTCACGACTGTGCGAATGCTCGTAATGAGTCGGCCTACGGAGAGCTCCGTCCTGGTTTCGTCCTCACAGTAGAGCCCGGTCTCTATTTTCAGCCCAACGACCTCACCGTGCCCGAGGAGTACCGCGGCATCGGCGTGCGCATCGAAGACGACATCTTGGTCACCGAAACGGGTTACCGCAACCTTTCGGCCGGACTGCCCCGCACCGTCGATGCCATCGAGGCGTGGATGCGCGAGATTCAGGGTCGCGGCATCACCAACTTGAATCTCTAAGCGCACGGCGGTCATTCGTGCAATAGTTGCCCCAACGCCTAAGGGGGAACTATGTCCTACGCCCGTCGAATTGTCGCCGTTCTCTGTCTCGGAATCTCAGCATTCTTTATTTCGGCCGCCGGCCTCTCGCAGGCCCTCAACTCAGTTATCGGCACACCTGAGCGTGCCGTGACGAACACGCTGGCCGTCATTACTACTCCCTCGGCGAGCCACGCCCTCGCCGACGCGTTCGTCACCCAGCTCGGCAATGACGCCAGTGGCCCGGACGCCGTGGCCATCATGTCTCACAAGACTGAACTCATCGACGCGGTTGCGACCGAGATTCGTAACCCCGTCACCCAGGCGCTCGCTCGCCAAATTGCCTTGACGTACTTCGACGCCCAAAAGTCCGGCACGGCCAAGGTCATTGACCTTCGCCCCCTATTTTTTCGTTTCACCGAGGCGATGCACCGCGTCGACCCACAACTTCCCGCACAGCCCACAGATCTCTCCAGCACCACCATCACGGTGAATCCCGACAATCAAGCCATTACAACCATTGACTCACTCGGCTCATCGATGTGGTTCAACTTGCTCGTTGGTCTCGGGCTGGCCCTCGTAATTGCCCGATTCGCCATTCGCAACGCCTTCCGTCGCAAGCTCGCCCTGGCCCTCACCCTCGGTATTCCGAGCTTTATCCTCATCGCCTTTGGGGCCCGACTCGGCAGCGCCGTTGAGGCCATCAAGATGGACGACGCCAACTTGCACGTCGTGCTCACCAAACTCGCCGATCGAATCGGCTCCGCACTCTTGCAGGCCGGCTTGTACGCGCTGCTCACCGGCACCGTCGTGGTGGTGGCATGGATCGGGTACGAACGTTGGAGTGGCGCCAAGACACCCACTGTGGTGCACAGCGAACTGCCGACACCACTCAGTACCCAGGTAAGCAAAACGCCCGAGCCACTGGCCCAAACGGCCAGCGACCCGGGCGTCGCTGAAGAGAAGTAGAACTACTTCGTAATCGTCAACGGCAGGTTGCGAGCACCGCGAACCTGGCCCTGAGACCAGGTCACCGAGTCAGCGTC
>CANGMP010000069.1 GCA_947455165.1 Acidimicrobiaceae bacterium
ACCATGCTCGAAGTAGAGCTGCTCGCCGCCGAAGCCCTCGTCGAGCAGGGCGTCGTTCCGGCCGCGGACGCCGCGGCTCTGCGCGCTCGCCGTCCCGTGGTTGACGCGGGCTTCGTGGCCGAGGTCAACGCCCGTGAAGAGATCACCAATCACGACACGGCTGCCTTTGTCGACATTGTGCAGGACCGCATCGGTATGCCCGAGGGAGCCTGGGTCCACTACGGCCTCACCTCTTCGGACGTCGTTGACACGGCCCTTTGCAAAGTCCTCACTGACGCGATGGACATCGTCGTTACTGAAGTGCGCGCCTTTCGCGACGCCCTGACGGCCCGCGCCGTCGAGAGCATTGACTGGCCCATCACTGGTCGCACCCACGGCATGCACGCCGAGCCCACCACCTACGGCGCCAAGTTCGCCCTCTTCGCCCTCCAGGCCAATCGCGACCTCGAGCGTGTTGAGCGGGCCCGGGCCACCATTGCCGTCGGCAAGTTGAGCGGCGCCGTTGGCACCTTCTCCAACATCGACCCGGCGGTGGAGGAGTTCGTCTGCTCGCGACTCGGTCTGCAGGCCGTGCCGGCCACCCAGGTCATTGCCCGTGACCGCCACGCCGAAGTTCTCTACTCCCTGGCCGCCGTTGGTACGACGATTGAACAGGTCGCCCTCGAAGTTCGCCACCTCGCCCGCAGCGAAGTGGGCGAAGCTGAAGAGCCCTTCGCCAAGGGTCAAAAGGGATCCTCGGCTATGCCCCACAAGCGCAATCCGGTGCTCTCCGAACGTCTCTGCGGCCTGGCCCGAGTACTTCGTGGATATCTCATCTCGGGACTCGAGAACGTCGCGCTCTGGCACGAGCGCGACATCTCGCACTCGAGCGTCGAGCGAGTCGTCATGCCCGACGCTTTGCAGCTCACCGTCTACATGCTGCGCAAGGCCACCGGCCTCGCGGCCGGTCTCGTGCTCAAGCCCGAGCGAGCCAAGGAGAACCTCGAAGTTCACTCCCTCGGTCTCGTCTTTTCTCAGTCGGTGCTCCTCGCACTCGTCGAGTCCGGCATGGCTCGTGATGATGCGTACCGCATCGTGCAGGCCACTGCCCGTCGGGCCGTCGAAGAGCGTCGCAACTTCCGTGACGTCGTGAGCGATGACTCGGCCGTGACGCTCAGCGCCGATCAGCTCGACCGAGCCTTTGACGCCACCCGCCTCTTGGCGCACCGTGGTCGTTTCCTCGACGCTTTGACCTGGCGCTAACGATGAGCGACCTCGGACTGAATCACCTCTATCGAGGCAAGGTCCGCGACCTCTACGCGGTTGGTGACGACCACTTGTTGATGGTGGCCTCAGATCGAATGAGTGCCTTTGACGTCGTCATGGCCGAACCGGTGCCGCAGAAGGGTCGCGTCTTAACGGCCCTCACGCAGTACTGGCTCGATGAACTCCCCGAAGTGCCGCGCGCCCTCGTCAGTGCCGACCCGGTGGTTCTTGATACGTACGTCCCGGGCTTCTTGACCGCCAGTGAGTACCACGGTCGCTCGATGTTGGTCCGTCGAGCCGAGATGTTGCCCCTCGAGTGCATCGTGCGGGCCCGCCTCGCCGGTCAGGCCTTTGATGAGTATCAGCGCACCGGCACCGTCCACACCATGCCGGTCGCTCCCGGGATGCAACTGACCGACGCCTTCCCCGAACCACTCTTTACCCCGTCGACCAAGGCCGACGAAGGTCACGACCTCAACATCAGCCTGGCTGAAGCCGAGGCATTAGTTGGCGCCGAGCTCGTCGCCCGGGCCTCGTCACTGTGCCTGTCTCTCTTCTCGCGGGCCGCGGCCAAGATGGCCGAGGCCGGCTTGGTACTCGCCGACACCAAGTTTGAACTCGGTTTTGTTGATGGCGAACTCGTGGTCTGTGACGAAATCCTGACGCCCGACTCCTCGAGGATCTGGCCGGCCGAATCGGTCGTGTCGGGCCAGACGCCACCGAGCTTTGACAAGCAACCCTTTCGCGACTGGCTGGCTACGCTCGACTGGGATCGAACGCCGCCGGCCCCGATGGTGCCTGATGAGGTCGTTGCGATTACCTCGGAGCGATACGTCGCGGCCTACGAACGGGTAACTGGTCGTGCCCTTTCTTCCTGGTACGGAGCCTGAGTTTCACCTCGTTCAGGTAGCCTGACTTTGTGACCTTCTCTGTTGTTGTTGAAGTTTCGCTCCGCCCCGGTATTGCTGACCCGGAAGGCGCCACCATCGAACGCGCACTGCCGGCCCTCGGCTTTCAGGGCATTGCGAACGTCCGTGCCGGCAAGTGCTTTCGACTCTCCGTCGACGCCTCGAGCGAGGCCGAAGCCCTCGAACGCGCCATCTCTCTGGCCGATCGACTTCTTTCAAACCCCGTCATTGAGCAGTCCACCGCTCGCATCGAGGCCTCGGCATGACCATGCGCGTCGGAGTCGTGGTCTTCCCTGGTTCCAACTGTGAGTACGACGCGGCCTCGGCTATCGAGGCCGTCGGTGCGACGGCCGGCTTTGTCTGGCACGGAGCCACATCGCTCGAGGGCTACGACGCCGTTATCTTGCCCGGTGGTTTTGCCCACGGCGACTATCTGCGCCCCGGCGCCCTCGCCCGGTTCTCCCCCGTGATGCAGACCGTCGCCGACTTTGCGTATGGCGGTGGTGCGGTACTCGGTATCTGCAACGGGTTCCAAGTTCTCACCGAAGCCGGACTCTTGCCCGGTGCGCTGCAGAAGAACCGAGGCCTGACGTTCTTGTGCCAACCGTCGACGCTCGAAGTGGCGTCGACTCGCTCGGCCCTAACGAACCGCGCCACGATCGGCCAGCGCCTATCGATTCCAATTAATCACTTCTCGGGCAACTACACCTGCGACGACGACACGTACGCGTCGCTCGTTGAGAATGATCAAATTGTTGTCCGATACGTTGACAACCCCAACGGTTCACGCGACGCCATTGCGGGCGTGTCGAACGTGGCTGGCAATGTCGTTGGTCTGATGCCTCATCCCGAGCGCGCAACGAGTGCGCTACTCGGGAGTCGTGACGGTCTCGTGCTGCTCGAGAGTTTCGTCTCGGGCCAACTCGTAGCTCGCTAGCTGCGAGCGCGCGAGATTCCGGCCTTCTTCAAGACTTCGGCGGGAACGCCGAGTGAACGGAATGACGCGTAGGAAATACCGTTACGAGCGGCGTAGGACTTCGCGACTTTTACGAAATCCTTTTCGACGCTGGTGAGATCAACGCGGGCCAACAAGCGCTCCTTTTCGAGCACAAGGTCAGCGCGACGCTGCGTGAGTTCCAATTTGCGAATCGCGGTTGCCGCCGAAATTTCCTTGTCGATACGAGTGATCTGCAGCGAGATTGATTCGGGTGTGCGCTTGCGGCCACGTTTGCCCTTACCGGCAACTACGGCGTCGAGATAGCGAGAAACGACGCGCGACTCATTGCGACCCTGAGCCAACTTCTGCTTGTGGTCAGCTGACATTGCACGCTTCGCGGGCGTTTTCTTAACAGTCTTTTTTGCGGTTGTAGCCATGGTGGGGGATTCCTTAGTAACAATGTTGGTGGACTACCAACAATAATCAACGGTCGCGAAGATGTGTGCGCAGGTCTGCAAATAAGTGGAGTGAAGTGCGTACTGGAAAGAACATTTATTCCAAAATGATTTCAATGCGAATATGTTGTCGTGCTCTTGACAATAAGTTCATCACGTTGTTACACGCCCACGGGTAGGTTGATGCCGTGAGTAACTCCACCGAACCCTTACACCGCGCCCTTGGTCTCACGGATAGTGAACTGACCGACATCCAAGAGGTCTTGGGTCGTGAGCCGAACCCGTTGGAGCTCGCGCTCTACGGCGTGATGTGGAGTGAGCACTGCTCGTATAAGTCATCACGTATTCACTTGCGCCGCCTGCCGACCGAAGGCGACCGCGTCCTCGTGGGTCCCGGTGAGAACGCTGGCGTGATCGACGCCGGTGACGGCATTGCGGTCGCCATTCGTATTGAGAGCCACAACCACCCGTCGGCTATCGAGCCCTACCAGGGTGCCGCCACCGGTGTGGGTGGCATTCTGCGTGACGTCTTCACGATGGGCGCCCGACCACTCGTCGTGATGGACCCCCTCTTTTTCGGCAACCTTACTGACGCTCGTCAGCGCTGGCTCGTCGAAGGTGTCGTCTCGGGTATCTCGGGCTACGGCAACTCGGTCGGCGTGCCGACCATCGGTGGCGAGTTGACCTTTGACGACTGCTACGCCTCAAACCCCCTCGTCAACGTTTTGTGTGCCGGTGCGCTCCCCGTTGAGCGTCTCGTGCTCGGTCGCGCCTCGGGCGTTGGAAACCTCGCCGTCTTGCTAGGCAGCGCCACCGGTCGTGACGGCATTGGTGGCGTTTCGGTTTTGGCCTCGGCCGGCTTCTCCGGCGAAGACGGTGCCGCGTCGCTCGATGACGCCAAGCGCCCCAGTGTTCAGGTGGGCGACCCCTACGAAGAGAAGCGTCTCATCGAGGCCTGTCTGGCCCTGCTCGATGGCGGCTACGTCATTGGCATTCAGGACCTCGGTGGCGCCGGGCTCGTCTGTGCGACCAGCGAAACCGCGGCTCGTGGTGGCGTGGGCATGGACGTCGACGTCACGGCTGTGCCTCAGCGTGAGCCCAACATGCAGCCCTTCGAAATCATGACCTCCGAGTCCCAGGAGCGCATGCTCGCCATCATTGAGCCCGGCTCGTGGGATGCCGTGAAGGCCCTCTGTGATCAGTGGGAAGTTCGCGCCACGGTCGTCGGTCGCGTTACCGAACCACCACTCGACGCCGACGGTCAGCCGTACGGACTCTTGCGCATTCGTAATGGCTTTGACGGCGAGATCCTCGCCGAGGTGCCGGCCTCATCATTGGCCGACGACGCCCCGCTCTACGACCGTCCCCGTCAGCGTCCCGCCAATCTCGATGCGATCATTGCCGATGACCCGACGAGCTCGGTGCCCGTGGAGATCACCAACGACGTGCTCGACATGTTGATCGACCCGTCGTGGGTCTATCGCCAGTACGACTCACAACTCTTTTTGAACACGGTCGTTGGACCCGGCCGCGACGGTGCGCTGTTGCGTCTGGCCGGACCCGGTCTGCCGGCCAGTAACCGTGGACTGGCGCTCACGACTGACTCGAACCCTCGCTGGTGCGCGCTCGACCCCCGGGCCGGGACGGCCTGGACCCTCGCCGAGGCTGTGGCGAACGTGGCCTGCGTTGGCGCGACTCCCGTGGCCGTCGTGAACTGTCTCAACTTTGGTAACCCCGAACACCCTGAAGTCATGTGGCAACTCTCCGAGACCGTCGACGGACTGGCCGACGGCTGCAACGCACTGTCGTTACCCGTTATTGGCGGCAACGTCTCGCTCTACAACGAGAGCGGTGGCAACGACATTGACCCCACCCCGGTGCTCGGTGTCTTGGCCCTCGTTGAGTCGCTCACGACACCACCACCCGGCTGGACCTGGAGTGACGGTGAGACCGTGATCGTCGTCGGAAACGCTCCGAGTGAGCCTTCGTTGGCCGGCAGTCGCTGGGCGACAATGAAGGGTCGTCGCGGCGGACATCTGCCGGCCTTTGACGCCGCCCTGCTCGGTGAGACCGCGGCCTTCATTGCCAAGGAAGTCAGTTGGATCTTGGCGGGAAACCCGAGTGACCTCACGGCCGTTCACGACATCGCCAGCGGTGGACTCGTTGGTGCGCTGGCCGAGATCGCGAGCGTGGCCGGTGTTGGTCTCACCTCGAATGCCGTGACGAGC
>CANGMP010000070.1 GCA_947455165.1 Acidimicrobiaceae bacterium
AGACTACTTCGGACTTAGCGCTTAGCGAAACGGCGTCCCGTAGTTACGAAAAGTCCACCGGCCAAGAGCAGTATGAGGCTGAGCTCGATTAGAAGCCGTGGTGTTGATCCCGTCTTAGGCAACGTGTCGGCCAGGGCCACCAAGAACACCTCATCATCGGCACCGGCCGGCGAGTTCACGTAGATCGGCGAACCGGCCACGACCTCAGCCGTCAACGTCTCAGCCCAGCTGTAGCAGCCAGCTTCCACGGGACGCACCTCGTCAGTCGACACCGTGCCATCGGTCGATACGGCGAACTGGCCACTCGTCAACGTCGCGGCGTGCGTCCAGTCGAGTCCGGCGCACGATCCATTGACGGGAGACAGAGGTCCAACGAGCGACCAGTCGAGCGTGCCACCGGTGCCGGGAATGTCGGTCAGAACAATCGAGTCAGTCACGGCGTCGCCCGGCTGCACCGAGGCCGAGCTGGTGTGGGTTACATAGCTCGGTGCTGCGAGGGCGCGCAAGCCGACCTTTGGTGGCTCGGCCGGCAACGGGACCGTACTGGGCGTCGTGGCGTCAACGGCGTTCACGGCGGCGGAGTTCCACGCCACCTCGCTACCCGTACCGGCGTCGAGGTGCACGCTCAAGTTGACCGAGAAACCGGCTCCCTTGACATAGGTCGCCGCCGAGTAAATCCGGATTGCCCGCACGGTATTGAGGTCGCTCGGGGCAGTTGTTGACCAGTCGTTGACACACGATCCGTTGGAACCATTGGGATAGACCTCAGTCCGACAGGGATTGAGCGACTGAGAGTAGCTAACGACGACGCCGGCGGGAGCCGAAATCGAGTCAAAGAATGCCCGCATCTCTGAGAGTCGAGCCGTGGCGGACTGCCCGGCGCTGACACCGGCGTCGCTCACGTACGGGAGGATGTCGTAGATGACCACATTCTTCAGCGAGTCACTACCGACGTTGTACCAATCAAGAGTGAACACTCCGCTGCCGCGAGGACCGGTGACACCGACGCCGAGGGCGCCACGACTCAAGGTGTCGAGAGCTCCCTTCACTGACTTCGTCAAGGAAAAGGCCGCGCCGCCACTCGTAATCGACAGAGCCGCTGCGCTTTGACAGTGCTGTTCGCTGAGGTGACCGTCGCCGGCCAGATTCTCAGGGTTCGATGAAATAAACGTGGCCGTGGAGAGACTGGCCACGACTTGGGTGGGTGTCGTGCAGGCCGACGAGATCTGACTCGGGGCGTAGTTAAAGAGGAATATCTGGGCGTAGTTCTGATAGACGCCGAGATCAGTCGGGGTATTCATCAGAAAGGTTCCGGTCGCCGGCGTGATCTTCCACGTACCCGATGTGGTGAAGGACTCCTTGGGAATCCTCATCCGTATCAACTGACGACCAGAACCTTGGTAGTCATTCACCACCGAGATGGTGGCCGTCGCCGTCGTCGCCGTACCGCCGGCCTGGCTTAACGACACCGTGGTGGTCGCGGCGGTGTTGCGCCAGGTCAGACCGAGTGGCAACAGGTCGGTCATCATGACGTCACTGGTCAATGGCACGAACGGCAAGTTGATTCCACCGACCGTGGTCATTGGCGTCGATCCCGCACCGCCACTGCCCGGAGCGCCAAAGCTCGTCGAGATACCTAGTTGAGGGACACGTGGAATGGTCGCCAGGCTGACAGTCCACGACTCTGAAGAGAGCGTGGTGCCTTGAACGAGCTCGGGCAGCAACGTCGCCGTGTTCTGCAAGTCGTTCAGTCCCCCGTTGGTCGTCAAGAGGATGGGGGCGGCGTAGCCGAAGATTATGAGCTGCAAGTTGCGGTTACGCATTGCCGTGTTAGTCGGAAGTGTCACGGTGGCGACCGATGCTCCAGCCGGCACGTCGAAGTAGGCCTCTGACGAGGTGGTGTAGACCGTGCTGGCCAGTGTCATGTCGTGCACCGAGCCGTCACTCAACGTGACCTGAGGGCGCCAACCGGCCGTAACGGCGCGGCCGAGTCCGTTGACGCTGGTGTCAGAACCTTGGCTTCGGATCAAAACTTTCTGCGTAATAAATGCCGGGTGGGCACAGGCCGACTCGGTGTAGAGCTTGGACTTGAAACGGTTGCCGGTGATGTTGTCGAGACAAGGCAGTGGGTCGACCACCTTCAAGAAGTACTGATTGGTAATGGTGCTCGTAATTACCGTCAAAAATGCGCCGGCCGCCGAACCGGGAGCGTAGGCCGGGCTGTTCGAAATTGGGACCCAGTCACCCGGGTAGGTACCGGTGTAGTCGTTGTCAGTGACGACACCTGGCATCGAAAGCGGTCCGAGCGACTTCTTGTAGATCACGGGATAGCCATAACCCGGGTAGCGAGGCAGCGTCTTGATGAAGTTGATCGAGTAGTCGGCCGTGGTCGTTGCGCTAACACCGGCCGGCACGGTGGCGTCAGGACCCTTTGCCGTAAAGGTCGCCGTCGCGACAAGGGGCTGGATAGCCGGCACCGATGGCGGACCGGTCACCGTGGCGAGATAACGAGTTGGACCGTTCGCCGAGGGGTTGCAACCCTTCGGCATGTCGGCGGCCGAGGTAATGGTCCACGTGACGATGCGGGTTCCCGCGTTGTAGACACCGGCCGGAGTCGACGAAACGTAGGTCACACCGTTCGGCAACTTTTGCGTGATGACGGCCGAATCGGCCTCCAGCGCACCCGTGGGATTCACGACACACGTTGCCGTGGCCATAAGGGAGAAGTTCGTTGCCGGTTGATAGACACTGCCTGAATCAGACGTGCCATTCGTGAGGCCAAGACTGGGCTTGGCCTTGATGGAGGAGACCGCGGGCGACGGTGCGCTCACGGTAACGAACGAGTCGCCGGACAGTGACGGAGTCAGCGAAAAAGACGTGTGGTTGGGCGTCGTGACGTTCGGTGCCGTCACGTTGAGGCGCACCGTTCCGCTGTAGCCCGAAACAAACTGCGAGGAGTCAAGACCAATTACAAGTGAGTTGCCCGACAGCGTGGGGGCGGCGGTAATAAATCCTGAACTACCACTACTGGCCGAATAGACCCACGAGCTGTCGGTCATCGAGGGCGTCGTTGACGTGCTCAACGCAATGGCGAGAGAAACATTGGGCCCACAAAGTGCTCCGGATGCTCCGGCGCACGATACGGCAATGGTGAAACCCTGCACGGCACCCGAATCGACATTCTGAGTCGCGGGGGTGATCGTCACGAGCGCTGTTTGCGTCGACGTGGCCTTGGCGTTTTGCCAAGTTAGACCGGCTACCACGAGAGTAATGATGCTCAAAATGAGCATCAAACGCCTCAAGGACAGCGGGATCCGGTGTGCAGAAAACATGGCCCGAATCGTACATCTAACGCAATGTCACCTCATTGGCGACGGCGAACACTAGGCCCGACGGGTAATTACCTCGTCAATGAGCCCATAGGCAACGGCCTCTTCGGAGGTCATGACATAGTCGCGGTCGGTGTCTTTGACGATTCGAGCCACGTCTTGACCAGTGTCTTCAGCCAACATGCCGTTCAAGAGATCGCGCATACGCAAGATCTCACGGGCCTGGATTTCGATGTCGGACGCCTGGCCGCCAACACCACCCCAGGGCTGGTGCAACAGGACGCGCGCGTGGGGCAAGGCGTAACGCTTGCCCTTGGCACCGGCGCCGAGGAGTACCGCGGCGGCCGAAGCGGCTTGACCGAAGCAGAACGTCGAAACGTCCGGCTTGATGTACTTCATAGTGTCGTAGATCGCCAACAGACCGGTGATGTCACCACCGGGTGAGTTGATGTAGAGGTGGATGTCCTTGTCGGGGTCTTCAGACTCCAGGAACAACATCTGGGCACAGATCAAGTTTGCCACCGTGTCATCGACGGGCGTACCGAGAAAGACGATGCGCTCACGGAGGAGACGGCTGTAGAGGTCGTAGGCCCGCTCACCACGAGCGGATGATTCCACAACAGTCGGGACAAGGTAGTTCTGGGCGCGGAAGAATTCGTTCACGGAGTCACCCTACCGACTAGTTAAGACCGAAGGCGTCAGCCTGGTTCTCCGAGAAGAGGCTCTTGTCGAGTTCGGCACCGTTTTCGTCAACGTAGGTCACGTTGTCATAGAGCCAGCGCGAGGCCTTCATCTTGGCAACTTCGGCGTTGAAAGCAACCTGGCGGCCGGTCTCAATCAAGTTTTCGGCGAGCAGCGAAGCAGCCACGCCCATGGAGGCGGCGGTGGTTTCGAGCTCTTCGGCAATCTCTTCTTCGGAAGCGCCAAGACCTTCGGCCTTAGCAAGTCCACGCAGACCGAGGTCGATGCGCACGGCCTTCTTCGCGTCTTCCTTCAGGACCTCCACGAGCTGCTCGCTCGTCTGGTTCGTCACGCGCAGGAATGTTTCAATGTCGAGGCGCTGACTCTGGAGACGGTGCTCGAGGTCGTGAATTCGGTAGTCGATCTCGGACTGAACCAGTGCCTCGGGGATAACGTCGTCACCCACCAGTGCGGCCAGGGCCAGGAGCGTCTGGTCGCGGCGCGCCAGCTGGGCTTCAACGGCCTTCATCCGGGTGAGTTGGCCGACGAGTCCTTCGCGCAGGGCGTCGATGTCGGCGTACTCAGTGTTCTCTTCGACCCATTCGTTCGTCAGTTCGGGCAGCACACGCTCGCGAACTTCCACGAGGTCGAGCTTCCAGTTCATCGCCGAACCGCCAGGGCCACGACCAGTCAGTTCAAGCACTTCACCGGCCTTGAGGCCGATGATGAGCTGGTCAACGCCGTCAGTCAGGGCGTCGCTACCAACGGTGTACATGTAGTCGTCCACGTCGATGTTGGCATCTTCGTCAGTTGGGTCAACACCCACAACATTCATGGTCACGATGTCGCCCGTGACGACGCCACGCTCGACACGAACCAACTCGGAGTCTGACTCACGGAGTCGGCTGATCTGGGCTTCGATCTCATCGTCGGTCGGGTTGAGCGACGGGATGGTGACCTTGAGGTCACGGTGACCGGCAATCGCAACCTCGGGGCGTACTTCGACTTCCGCCGTAAAGGACAGGTCGCCTGACTCTTCGCCCGAGAGGATGTCGATCTTGGGTTGCGCGATCGGGTCAATGAGCGTGTCGGCCACGGCACGGGCGTAGAAGTCAGGGATGGCCGAGTTCAGCGCTTCAGCGCGCAGCACTGCTGGTCCACCGATGCGGGACTCGATGAGGTTGCGAGGGGCCTTGCCCTTGCGGAAACCCTTGATGTTGATGTCCTCGGCGAACACCTTGGCGGTGGCCTCAATGGCCTTTTCAATAGCGGCCGAGTCCACCTCAATGGTGAGCTTGACGCGGTTGTCTTCTAGAACGGTGACTGAGGCTTGCATAAGAGTTGAAATTCTATCGGTGGCGAGACGGTGACCGCCGGGCTAGATCATCACCACGAGCCCATCGGCGATGCGCCGAGCCAGTTCGGGGTCGCCCAATACGTGGGTTTCACTGGCTTCTAGGAAGGCCCCAGCCGAGATTCGCCCGGCCGCACGCCGCCAAAAGAGGGCCACCGGTGTCGTAATTTCCAGGTTCGGCTCCCCTGGCTCGCTCGAGGCCTTCGCCCGTCCGTCGGTGACCACCACGTCGGTGCTACGACCAACCCG
>CANGMP010000071.1 GCA_947455165.1 Acidimicrobiaceae bacterium
ACGCTCGCCGGCCTAAACGACGACGAGCGCGGCTGGGGTCTTAAGAATGAGACATGGACCGCCATGGCTCGCCTCGGCGAACTCGGCGGCGAGTCGTGGTTCTCACTGGGCGATCAAGATCTCGCGACCCACCTCTACCGCACCCAGCGACTTAGTGAAGGTGCGACGAAGTCCGAAGTGACACTTGAAATAGCCCGCAAGCGGGGACTAGGGCTCACGATGCTGCCGGCCTCGAACGACCCAATTGCCACCCTGTTTGAAACCGAGGTGGGATCTCTGAGTTTCCAGGAGTACTTCGTAAAGCATCACCACGGCGTCGTGACCAGCCGCGTGTCCTATGCCGGAGGCACGCAGGCCGAACCCGCACCGGGAGTTCTTGAGACCCTGAGGCAGGCCGAGCGAATTGTCATTGCCCCGTCAAACCCCATTCTCTCGATTCAGCCCATTCTGGAGATGGCGCCAATCGCCGCCATTCTTCGAGAGCGTCGTGAAGACGTCGTGGCTGTGACGCCTCTCATCGGAGGCGCAGCACTCAAGGGTCCTGCCGACCGCCTGTTGCTCGAACTCGGACACGAGGTGAGTAACGCCGGTATCGCGCGCTACTACGCGCCCTACGCCGCCACTCTGGTCATCGATGAGGTTGACCGAGAAACTAGCGACGCCGTGGCCGTGGCCGGCATGCGCCCAGTTGTCACGACCACCGTGATGGCCAATCCCGTCCACGCGGCCGCACTCGTCGAGGCGGTCTTGGCGTGAGTCAACTCGTCATCACTCCCCTCGTGGGCGTCCCCGAGATTGGCGAGGGCGACTCCCTGAGCGACCTCATCCTGGTGGCGGCCGAAACAAGCGGCGTGACTCTCATAAGCGGCGATGTTGTAACGGTCACCAGCAAGGTGGTTTCTAAGGCCGAAGGTCGCGTCGTCCCGTATGACGGAAGTGACGAGGGCAAGGTGGCGCTCATACTGCAGGAGTCCCGTCGAGTACTCCGTCGCCGAGGCACTCTCCACATCGTGGAGACACACCACGGATTTATCTGTGCCAACGCCGGCATTGACTTGTCGAACACGGCCGACCACACGGCCGTACTCCTGCCGGTCGACCCCGACAAGTCGGCTCGACGCGTCCGGGGCGACATCCAACGTCGACTCGGTGTTGACGTGGCCGTCATCGTGACCGACACATTTGGACGCGTATGGCGTTCGGGCGTCACCGACGTGGCGCTCGGCGTCGCCGGCATCCGTCCCGTCCTCGATCTCCGTGGCACGGTGGATGCGACCGGACGAGTCCTTGAAGCTACCGAAGTGGCCATTGCCGACGAAATCGCTGGTGCGGTCAATCTCGTCCTCGGCAAAGCGGCCGGAACGCCATTCGCACTGGTCCGAGGCATCGATCCTGAATGGTTCGGTGAAGGAAGTGTTGCCGAACACGTCGTTCGACGAGCGCAAGACGATCTGTTTCGCTAGTCAGACCCGACGAGCGAAAAGGCAGGTACCTACTGAGGTCCGCCGAGGCGAACTTCGCCACGCATCACCGAACCACCGGGGACCTGTACGCCACCGCCGATGACGCAGGTTGCGTTCAATATGGCCCCGCGACCAATGACGGCGGTTGGTCCGACGATTGAGTCAATCACGGCAGCTCCGTCTTCAATGATGGCGCCGGGCAGTAGGACGGAGTTTTCAATGGTCACGTTGTCGCCAACGACACAGTCACGATCAACCGTGGCGAACGACAAGGTGCTGGCCCCAACGCGAGCCGTTGGGTGAACCCACGCGAAGTCCGCTACCGGGGTCTCGAGAGGCACCGGGCGGGTTCCATCAAGAATGTCGCGGTGGGCATCGAGATAGGCCTGCGGCGTACCCGTGTCGAGCCAATACGAGTCGTCTGAAAGTGCGTACAGCGTGCCCTGCTCGACCAGCTTCGGGAACGTCACGCGCTCCACTGAGACGCGCACGCCTTCGGCGATCTCATTGAGTACCGAAGGTTCAAGAACGTAGGTTCCGGCATTGATCTGATTGGTCGGCGCATCTTCGCGAGACGGCTTTTCGACAAATGCAATGACTCGGCCATCTGGGTGCGTCGGCACAACACCGAAGCGTGACGGATCATCGACCGGGTGAAGAGCAATCGTGGCCTCGGCACCTTGGGCGCGATGGAAGTCGACGAGACGGGTGACATCGAGGTCGGTCAGGACGTCGCCGTTAACCACGATGAAGGTTTCATTGATACCGGCGTGAAGGGCGGCGAATCGAATGGCGCCGGCGGTGTCGAGTGGTTCAGGCTCGACGGCGTACGTCACATGGACACCGGCCACGACATTGTCGGGGTAGGCCGCGATGAATCGATCCGGGAGATAACCCAGCGACAGCACTGCCTCGGTAACGCCATGGTGGGCCAAATTGGCCAAGACGCGCTCCAGCATCGGCACCCCCACGATGGGCAGCATCTGCTTGGGTGCGCGATACGTCAGCGGCCGAAGGCGCGTGCCCTCTCCCCCAACCAAAATGACGGCGCGCATGGCGACGGTTAGCTAACGGTGGTCGTGGTCGTGGGCGCCACGGTGGTCGTCGGGTGCGTAGCCGTTGACGTCGTGGTGTGTGGGACCGTCGTCGACGAAGTCGGCGTAATGACGGTCGTCGAGGTCACCGGCACCGATGGCGTCGTGGCGATGGTCGAGGTCGTCGTGCCGGTGCCGTTGGTCGACTGCTGGAGTTGGACCATGTAGGCCTGCGTCGAGTCCGACGGCTGCTTGGGAGTAGCGCCCTCGGGGCCGAAGAAGAAGGTCAGACGCATCAAGTCGTGGAACTTGATTGATCCCGGATCGGTCGTGATGGTCGGGTCCTTTTGCGTCAACGTCGACCAGTAGGCAATGGAGACCTTGCCAACCTTGCCGGCGTCCGGTGAGCCGGCCGGGCACTTGTCACCGTTCTTAAAGGTGTACTTAGGGTCAGCGGCACCTTGAGCATTCGGGAGGCTGAATGAGTTTCCAGTGAAGGTCAGACCGGGGTGTTCCTCGAGGAACTTGGCCACCGTGGCGTGACCGCCGGCTTCGTCGGCCGTCTTGGGAGAAATGACGAGAACGTTGTTGTTCGTGACGCTGAAACCGGCCGTGAAGGTGGCCGTGTCGGGCGTGAGAACGGGCAGATCGGTGCCACAGGCCTGAGCGGCGAAGGATGCGAACCACGTCGTGCCGACTGTGGGCTTGGGCGGGTTCTGATATTCGTAGCGCGAGTAGACCACCGTGAGGAGGCCGAGAACGACAATGAGGGCCATCGCTCCGTAGTAGTTCATGGGGCGCGTCTTGCGGTAGGCCTTGCCACCACCTCCGGCTCCAACTCGACTAACCCATTTACCTGTAGTGCTTTTTGCCACGTCAGCAGGCTACTAAAGAGAGAACAGTTCGGAGAACTGCCCTTGACGTAGGGGCGAAGGGATTCGAACCCTCACTGGAGGCGGTTTAAGCGCCCTGCCTCTGCCATTGGGCTACGCCCCCACGTCAAGATGACGCAAATACCGTAATGCCTCAGAGTGATTCTGCGTGTTGGCCAGACCTCACCGAACGCCACTTGTGAATTCCTGGCCGGAAAACGTGAACGCTCGCCGGTAGCCTTGCAGCGTGGCCACTCCGATAAAGGTGTCGCTGGCCCGATTCTGGGTACTTGTCGGCGCCGCATCTCTCGTTGTCTCCCTCACTGTCGTCCCCATGGGGCCAGCGCGTGCCGACAGCATTAGCCAGACACGAGCGTTGATCCAAGCCCTGTCGGCCAAGCTGGCCCAACAAGAGCAACTCAGTGAGTCACTGGCGGAGAAGTACAACAACTCCACAGCCAATCTCGCCCAGATCGACGTCCAGCTCGGTGTGCTCCGTCGGCAAATAATCGCCAAGCGCGCCGAACTCGGGACCACCTCTTCGTCGCTGCGGACCGCGGCGGTGCACGCGTATGTCCTGGGAGCCGCCGACGCACAGTTCCTCGCGATGTTCCAGCAGGATCTTCGCGATGCTGATGCTCGCGTGCAGTACGAGAATCAAGTGCTCGGAAACCTGCACGACTTGACGACGCAACTCAAAGCCCAGCAGCAGTCACTCAACCTTTCACTCGCCGCCGAAAACTCCCAGCGCAATCGAGCCGCGGCAGAATCAGCCACCATTCGCAATCTGCTGGCCGAGAACGCTCGCAACGAAGCGGCCACTCGAGCCACGCTGGCGCAAGTCTCTAAGCGCCTGCGTCGACAGATCATTGATTACGAGATTGTTGTTGCCAAGGCAGCCAGTAAGCGCCACGACACGAAGGCCATCGCTGCGGCCGTAGCGGCCGCTGCCGCTGTCGGTGGCCAAGCGGCCGCCAACGAGGTCATTGCGGCAATTAAGAAGGCCAGCAACGTGTCGGGAACCCCGGCTGGAACCAAGCAGGGGTTGGCCGCCTTGAACGCGGCCAAGAGCGTGATTGGCACGCCGTACGTCTGGGGTGGCGAGTCCCCCCGGTACGGCTTTGACTGTTCGGGCTTGACTCAGTGGTCGTGGCGACAGGCCGGTTATTCGATTCCGCGAACCGCCGCTTCGCAGTACCGGGCGCTACGAAGGGTTCCGCTAGACAAGCTGCAACCTGGCGACCTTCTCTTCTATTACAACCTGGACAACGATCACCAGGTTGACCACGTCGTGATGTACGCCGGCTCGGGTCCGTGGGGCACTAACACGATCATCGCGGCGGCCCACCGAGGCACGAACGTATCTCTCGCCCCACTCTTTACCTACGGACTCATAGGTGCCGGCCGGCCGTAGGCTGACTCACTATGACCCTGAGCCTTTCGGTCGTTATTCCAGCTCATAATGAAGGTGCTCGCCTCGAACGCGGCTTTGAGCGCCTCCTACCCGCCATCGAACCACTCGGTTTTGACAACGTCGAAATCCTGGTCGTCGATGATGGATCGAGTGACGACACCGGCCAACGCGCCAGCGCCCTGTTGCGAGATCTCCCCCATTCGCTCGTTATCAAGTTGGATGAAAACCAGGGCAAGGGCGGCGCGCTCAAACTTGGCGTTTCTGTCGCCCAGGGATCACGGGTCGTTACTTGCGATGCCGACGCCGCCATCAATCCGACGCAACTGCCCACACTGCTTGAGGCACTAGAGCACGCCGATCTCGCGGTGGGGTCTCGTGCGGTTGATGGAGCCATTCGCTACGACAGCCACTTGCGCACCGTCGCCGGGTCGCAGTTCAACCGCTTGGTTCGAAAGTGGACTGGCAGTGAAGTCCGAGACACCCAGTGTGGTTTTAAGGGTTTCCAACAACCAGTGGCCAGACTCTTTGCCATCTTTGGTCATATTGACGGCTTCGCTTTTGACGCCGAGTGGCTTTACCTTGCGGGCGAACTCGGTCTGACCACGGTCAGCGTTCCCGTGGACTGGGACGATGTCGAAGGCTCAACGGTCAGCTTGGGTCGCCACGCCTGGTCCATGCTTCGGGACATTCGCGAGATTCGAAAGAGCCCGTATCGAACGGTCGGAGTTCGAGTGGCCCCCGGCACCGTAGACGTGGACGCCGTCGCCACCGC
>CANGMP010000072.1 GCA_947455165.1 Acidimicrobiaceae bacterium
CCGCATTACGGTGACGGCAGCTCGTCTCGACTGGGCAAGAGTTTGGCCTCTGTATTTATCCAGTCGCGGAGATACCGGGTCGCGTGACAGTCGTCTTCGTTGTATTCGAGGATGCGCTGACGCGACATGAGTGCCTCGAGATCGTCAGATTCAGTTGCGGTTTCGTACCACACCATCGAGGTCTCACCTCCGGGCTCCTCGTCGCGCCAGTGAAACCCGGCATAGGGAGCGAGGACCTTGAGCCCCAAAGGTCCTTCAGTCTGAATGCACTCCTTGGCCACGTTGTGGAGATCGATCCAGCGAGGGGAACTGAGAAAGTTCGACACCTCATCCCAGGGCGGGGTCATATCGGGATTCAGCGTGACGGCACGACGCATTGCGCCATTTTCCGCCTGTTCGTAGAAGCAGTAGGCGGCGAAAGTCCAACCGTTCGCGGCGCAGTGTTGTTGCAACCCGCTGAACCACTCCCAGAACTCGGCAAAAATCCGACTCTCGGCCTCACTGGTCAGCTCTCCCCATTCAACAAAGCTGTAGTACCCGTCGGTAACACCGTTGAGGGTCGACCGAGTTCGCACCGTGGCACCCCAAAGATAGGTGTGGTCGTTATAGGACTCCATGTCGACATCGACCTCAACGTCGGCACTAGAACACGTCATGGCATCGGACTCAACCTTGCGGAGCGGCCCGCCGTGAAGCATCGCGCGGGCTTTATAGATGAGGTCAGGCAGCTGACTTAGCTGCTTGCCGAGGTAGTCGACTGGCTCGTGATCGACACTGGCGCTCAACACTGACTTATTGGCTCGGGCGGCCCGCTGGGGGTCGAGCATGGCAAGTTCTCGCCACGTCGAAACGCCGGCCTCGCGTAGCTGTATTTGCTCAGAGAACTTCGTAAATCGAACGAGGGACACGTCACCCAATGCCCGTAGGTGCTGACTGCACGACTCGGAAAATGGACAGTTGTCGCACTCTTTGTGCCAGAAGGGGCTGGTCGGGAATTCGCCGCCGGACTGCTCCCAGATATCACGACGGTTAAGGACATCGCGGCGTTCAGCCAGCGCCAGGTCGTAGGCAGCGAGATTCCAGCCGACGTTCTCGGACTCCAGTTCCAACCACCAGAGGTTCCCGTTTCGGTCAATGATGCCCCCGACCCGTTCAGTTTCGTTCAGGCCCAATGATTCGAGAGTCCGATAGGTGTGACAGAGAGCGAGTCCGGCTCGAACAACCGTGTCGCTTCGGCGAGTCGTTTGCCCGTCACTCCAGGTCGACTGGTTGGGCCGGAGCGTCGAAAGCTGCCCGGTCCGGATTCGACGAGTGACGGCGGCGTCGACAACCTCGATGTTTCGAATGAGAAGCGGGGCGTATCGATAGGTGTCGCCCGAGCGCCCGGTCCGCACCAGAATGTCGGCGTGAGCCTTACGGCCACCAACGAGGTCATCGGGCAGTCGTGGAGAGATGATGACTTCGGCGCCGCCTGCGAGAGCCTCTCGTGTTTGGGCGTAAGAAGTCGCGACGAAAGCGTCGGGGTAATGCTGCAGAATCTGGCTGCGGATGTCGTCGGCGACCCGTTCTGCTTCGCGAATCCGGCGTTGGTAAGTCAGGTCTTCGGCGGGGGGATTGGGGGTCTGAGGGCCACCGCGATCGAGGGCGACTCGGTGGGGACAGCGACCAATCTCACTACCGGAAAGAAGAGAGTTGGCGACCACCGCCAAATCCTACGATGCGTCCGACGCTTCGCTCCGCCAGCTGCGCCAGAGTGCGGCGTATTCGCCGTTCTTGGCAATCAACTCGTCGTGCGTGCCGAGTTCGGCAATGAGTCCGTCAATCACCACCGCGACGCGGTCGGCGTCGTGAGCGGTGTGCAGGCGGTGAGCAATGGCAATCACGGTGCGGCCTTCTAAGACGGCCGACAATGAGCGTTCAAGATGGCGAGCGGCTCGAGGATCGAGGAGGGCCGTCGCTTCGTCGAGTACCAGCGTGTGGGGGTCAGCCAGCACGAGTCGCGCGAGGGCGAGCTGTTGAGCCTGGGCCGGAGTGACGGGGTGACCCGTTGAACCAAGTTCGGTATCCAGGCCTTCCGGGAGCAGTTCGACCCACTCGAGCGCATCAACGGCGGCGAGCGCCGAACGCACGGCGTCATCGTTGGATTCTGGTCGGGCCAAGATCAAGTTGTCCCGAACGGTGCCAATGAAGATGTGGTGCTCCTGGGTAACGAGCGCAACGTGTTGACGAATTGAGGAGAGGGGCAGATTGGCCACTGACTCGCCCCCAATTGTGATCGAGCCCTCGCGTGGAACATCGATTCCGGCGACGAGGCGACCCAGGGTCGACTTGCCGGCACCGGAAGGACCAACGATGGCCAGTCGCTCGCCGGGGCGAATGGACATCGAGACGCCGTGCAGAACATCGTGTCCGGCGCGGTAGGCGTAACGGACGTTGGTGATTTCAATCTGCTCGCCGGCCGGCTCTCCACCATCGTGGGCACGATCGTCGTGCACTTCGGCCACGCCAATGAGTCGAGCGAGAGCCGTTTGGCCAATCTGGAGTTCATCGAGCCACGCCACAATGCGGTCGAGCGGGTCGGTGAGCTGTACGACATACAGCGTTACCGCCGTGGCGGCACCGAGCGTTACGTGGTGTCCGATGTAGAGCCAGCCGCCCCAGAGCAAGGTGGTGGTCACCGCCAGCGAGAAGTTGGCCTCGGTGATTGGGAACCACCAGAGTCGCATAGAGAGGGTGTACATCTCGGAGTAGAAGATCTCGCGAATCGTGCTCTCGATACGGGTCTGCTGACGACGTCCGAGACGAAGCGCGTCAACGGTACGCGCGCCTTCAGCCGTCTCGCTTATGGAGCCGGACATCGTGGCGTAGGCCACGCGCTCTCTGACGTAACCAGGCGCCGCGTACTTCAGGTAACGACGAGTCGATAGGGCGAGGGCCGGCACGACGACGAGTCCGGCGAGCGCCACGAGCGGGCTGGTTAAGAACATGGCCACCAACGTGAGCACCGTTTGAATGATGGCCACGGTCCACTCAGGCAGGGCAAAGCGGACAGTTCGGTTTAGGGATTCGATGTCATTGGTGGTGCGGCTGAGGAGGTCACCCGTTCCGGCCCGCTCGACGACTGACAGGGGGAGGTTCAAGACGTTGGCCAAGAACTCTTCACGCAGGGTGGCAAAGACGCGTTCGCCGAGTGAGTAACTCCGGCGGCGCGCCAAGTAGTTGAGAACGGTATTGGTGAGAGAAGCGAGCAAGAGTCCGCCAACGAGCCACAGCACTGTCCGAGACGTCAATGAGTTTGTTGATGCCTTCTGAACGAACTGTCCGATGATGAAGGGGGCCAGCAGGGCGGCCGCCGAGGCACCGGCGTACAGCACGAGCATGCTAATGGCCGGCTTCTTGAATCGGCGAAGGAGCTCCTTGGCGTGTTTACGGACGACTGGTGTCGTGGCGATTGGCAGCGCGCTCATTCGTCACCTCGCAGGATCGTCGATCGATACCACCCGTGCTGCAAGAGAAGTTCTTCGTGGGAGCCACGAGCAATCACCGTGCCGTCGCGCACCACGAGCACTTCATCCACTTTCTCTAAGAGGAGCGGACTGGTAGTGGCGATGAGTGTCGTCAGGCCCTCGCGCGCGTCGCGAAGCTGGCGGGCAATACGTCCTTCGGTGTGGGTGTCGACCGCCGAGGTCGGCTCCACCAAAATCAACAGATCAGCCTGGGTGAGAAGGGCGCGAGTTAAGGCCAGGCGTTGGCGTTGACCACCCGAAAAGGAGCGACCGCGTTCCTCGACCACCGAATCGAGGCCATCCTCGAGGGCGGCGAGCACGTCAACGGCACTCGCGGCCTCGATGGCGCGAAGGATGTCCTCATCGGTGGCGATTCCGTGGGGATTCAGTTCATTACGCAGGTCACCGGAAAAGAGTCGAGGTTCGATTTCGCTGACGACAATGTTGCGACGTACGTCCGCAACCGCGTAGTTCTCAAGTGGATTCCCATCAATGGTGACACCGTCGATGTCAGAGCTGAACCAACCTAAACGGTCGACGAGAACGCTGGATTCGGCCGGGGTATCGGTGACGAGGGCCGCGAGCTCGCCGCGACGAAGTGTGAGACCACTACGGGCATCTTCGTACAGTTCAACACTGTCGGGCCACGGAGTTTCAGGGTGGTCGCCAACCTTTGGGGCAATCTTCAAGATGGCGAGCACCTTGCGAGCACCAACCAGCGCTCTGGTGCTGGAGATCACGTACTCAATCGCTGTGCGCAGCGGCATCGTGAGGAACGTGGCGTACCCGAAGAAGGCCACGAGTTGGCCCGGTTGCAGGTGGCCGTTGATGACTTCGTGGGCGCCAACAAAGGTGATGATCGCCGTGAGGATGGCCGGGAGCAGGATCTGCCCGGATTCGAGCATCGACTGAGACTTGCTGACTTCGATTCCCGCACGCTCGACCTTGCGGCTCTGGGCGATGTAGTTATCCAGGAAGACGTCTTCTCCACCGATACCGCGAAGGATGCGCAGGCCCGACACGGTGTCACTGCCGAGATCGGCCAGTTTTCCGGAGACGTCACGCTGGGCTCGTTGGCGGTCGTGAAGCGGCTTCATCAGTGGTCGAGTCAAGGAAGCGAGGACTGGGACTCCGACGAGGACGATCAGTCCGAGCTTGAGGGAGGTGGCGAGCAGGATGCAACTTACGACGAGCCAGGAGACAATGGCGCCAACGAATCGGGGTAGTACGTCAAAGGCGCCGCCGATACGCATGGCGTCCATGCCGACTGTGCTCACGAGGTCGCCCGACTGAATTTCGTCGGTGACGGCAGTGGTGGTGACGGTGAGGTGGCGACCGACGAGCTGGATAGACCGGAACGTGGCCCGGAGCCAGTTGGTGACCGCTAACTGGTGGCGAATCGCGCCGCTGACGGCCTGGATGACACCAAGGGACAAGATGATCGCGGCCGAGCGAAGGAGAGATGCCCCATCTCGGTTCTTGATGCCGTGGTCAATAGCGGATCCGACAGCGGACCAGAGAAGGGCCTGCGAGAGCATCCAAGTGATGCCACAGAAAATCCCGGCCAGGAGCAGCCAAATTTGATTTCGACCCAGCCAGAGGAGGTAGCGAAAAGGCGAGGTGGTATCCGGGGTGCCGGGGTCGGAGTACGGGAGTTCTTTGAAGGGGAGTAGAGGCACAAGTAAGGAGTTTCGGTAGGAATTCAGCCTAACGGCGATTTGAGGGTTAATGGACGGTGAGCTGACCTATAGGCGGGGTTCTGTCCTCCCTCTCGCGAGGGATGTGTAGCCATCCATCTATGCGGTCCACCTTGAGAGTGTCCGGTTTCCCGAACGGGCGAGCCGCCCATCTCCCACGTTTGACCTTGCTCCGGGTGGGGTTTACCGAGCCGCCCCGGTTGCCCGTGACGCTGGTGCGCTCTTACCGCACCGTTTCACCCTTACCTGTGCCTTGCGGCCATCGGCGGTCTGTTCTCTGTGGCACTTTCCTGCGAGTCACCTCGACACACATTTCGCGCGCACCCTGCTCTGCGGAG
>CANGMP010000073.1 GCA_947455165.1 Acidimicrobiaceae bacterium
GAGAGGCTAGAAGCCGGATTCCCAGCTCTTCTCGTATGGCGCAAGCGGTGCCGGCAGAGCCGGTGCGTCGGGCGCCAAATAGGCGTGCACCGCAGCGGCCACCGAGCGACCTTCGGCAATTGCCCAGACAATCAAGCTCTGTCCACGAACCGCGTCGCCGGCAGCGAAGACGGGTGCATCGCTGCCGTCGCCTTCGAGGCTTAGCCAGACCTCGTTGACACTGATGTGTTGTCGACCGTCGCGAGGCAACGTGGCAAGTTGGTCAATCTCGGGACCGACAAACCCGGCCGCTAGCAAGACGAGATCTGCATCGAGAGTGTCCTCACCTGTGACCTCCGTCGAACCATCTGGGTGATAGCGCAGGTGTTCGACGGTGAGGCTCGTGACCCGAGTCCCGTCGTTGCTGTGGAAGGCCTTGGTGCGCATGGCGTACTGGCGCTCTCCACCCTCTTCGTGGGCGCTGGTCACCTTGTAAACCGCAGGCATCGTCGGCCAGGGCTGGTTGGCGGGTCGAGTGGGCGTCGGCTGCGGCAGAAGCTCGATTTGAACCACTGAAGCCGCACCTTGGCGATGCGCCGTACCGAGGCAGTCAGCACCAGTGTCGCCACCACCGAGAATCACCACGTGCTTGCCACTGGCCTGCAGCGGCGAGCTAGCGCCCCCCAGTGCTTCGACGTTTGCCGGCTTCAAGTAGGTCATCGCAGGGTAGATACCCTCGAGGCTGCGTCCCGGCACCGGAATATCACGAGGCGTGGTTGATCCAATGGCAAAAATAACGGCGTCGTAGTCGTTGCGCAGAGTGGCGAGAGAATTCGCTCCGTCGTCAGATATGGTGACGCCCGTTACAAAACGAACGCCTTCGGCTTCAAGCTGCGCGAGACGGCGGTCCAGAACAGCCTTTTCCATCTTGAACTCAGGAATTCCGTAACGAAGGAGTCCGCCGATCGCTTCTTGTCGTTCAAAGACAGTGACGGTGTGGCCGGCGCGGGCGAGTTGCTGCGCGGCCGCGAGGCCGGTGGGGCCTGACCCCACAATGGCCACCGACTTGCCGGTCAGCGCAGCGGCCAATTCCGGCTGCACCAGTCCTTCGGCGTAGCCGTGCTCAATGATTTCGTACTCGGTTCGTTCGATTGAAACTGCGTCAGTGTTGATGGATACGACACAGGCACTCTCACAAGGTGCTGGGCAGAGTCGTCCGGTAAATTCCGGAAAGTTATTCGTTTGATGCAGGCGATCGAGCGCAACCGCGAACTTGCCCTTGTAGGCCAGGTCGTTCCATTCGGGAATTAGGTTGCCTAGGGGGCAGCCTTGATGACAGAACGGAATGCCACAGTCCATGCATCGAGCCGCTTGATTCTGCACTGCCTCGTCACTCTGCGGCTCGTACACCTCGCGCCAGTCGCGAAGTCGCACGGGCACTGGGCGGCGCGAAGGGTTCTCTCGAATAATTGTTAAAAAGCCGTCAGCCTTACCCACGTTGCGCCTCCAATGCCTTGCGGTACTCCACGCTCTGGACGCGAACGAAACTCATTCGTGCCTCGCTCCATGACTCAATGAGGCGCGAGGCCAGTTCGGAGCCGGTCTCGGTCGCAAATCGCTCGAGCAGTGCCTTGAGGTATTCGTCATCTTCAAGCTCGAGTGGATCGACGTCAAAGAGACCGGCGCTCAAGTTCGTTGTTAGTTGATCATCCGGGTCGTAGAAGTAGGCGCTACCACCCGACATACCTGCAGCCACATTGCGCCCGGTGGTACCGAGGACAACGACGACTCCCCCTGTCATGTATTCGGCGACGTGGTCACCAGTGCCTTCGACGACGATTGTCGCCCCAGAGTTACGAACGGCAAGACGCTCGCCAACGACACCGCGGAGGAAGATCTCTCCACTCGTGGCACCATATCCAATGACGTTGCCCGCAATGATGTTTTCTTCACTGGCAAACGGGGCCCGCGGTGAAGGGTTTATAACAATTCGGCCACCCGAAAGACCTTTGCCGACGTAGTCGTTGGCATCACCCTCGAGGCGAATAGTCACGCCGCGAGGCAGAAAGGCGCCCAGGCTCTGACCGGCCGAACCAGTTAGCTGCAGCTCGATTAAGTCATCTCGTTCGAGACGTACGCCGCGACGGGTGATCTCCGAACCGGTCAATGTTCCGACCGTACGTTGGACGTTCGAAATCGTTCCCTGGTAGGTGAATGACTCCAACGTCTGCGCGGCCGTAGCGGCGGCTTCGAGGAAGTCCCAGTCCAGCGCATCGACCAACAGGTCGTCCTGAGCGATCAAACGGCGGGTTTGACCTTCCACGGGAGGCTGAAGAACGGCATTGAAATCAATACCGGCGTCACGCAACTCCGTTGAAGGTTCGACTGCAATTAGGTCGCTTCGACCAATGACTTCGTCGAGCGAGCGCGCACCAATTGATGCCAGGTACTCCCGGACTTCGGTGGCAATGAATTCAAAGAAGTTCTCGACGAATTCGGGCTTGCCGGTGAAGCGTTCACGAAGGACTGGGTTCTGCGTAGCAATGCCAACCGGACAGGTGTCCAGATGGCAGACGCGCATCATGACGCAACCAGACACGATGAGTGGTGCGGTAGCAAAACCAAACTCTTCGGCACCAAGCAGTGCGGCAATCACGACGTCACGACCAGTCTTAAGCTGACCGTCGACTTGAACCGTTACCCGGTCACGAAGTCCGTTAGCGGCCAAGGTCTGCTGCGTCTCGGCGAGACCAATTTCCCAGGGCGTTCCCGCGTGCTTCAGGGACGTCAACGGTGCGGCGCCGGTTCCGCCGTCGTAACCCGAAATCAAAATCACATCTGCCTTGGCCTTGGCGACTCCGGCGGCCACGGTGCCAACACCCGCTTCGCTGACGAGTTTCACGTGGACGCGAGCCTGGTTGTTGGCGTTCTTGAGGTCAAAAATCAGTTGGGCCAGGTCCTCGATCGAGTAGATGTCGTGGTGCGGTGGTGGCGAAATGAGTCCGACGCCAGGGGTGGAGTGACGAGTCTTGGCCACCCACGGATAGACCTTGTGGCCTGGTAGCTGGCCGCCTTCACCCGGCTTAGCGCCTTGGCTGACCTTGATCTGGAGATCGTCGGCATTGACCAGGTATCGACTCGTCACGCCAAAGCGTCCCGAAGCCACCTGCTTGATAGCCGAACGTCGGTTCATTGAGGGGTCACTAAAGGTATCCCGCTCTTCGTCTTCGCCGCCTTCACCGGTGTTGGACTTGCCGCCGAGACGGTTCATGGCAATGGCGAGTGTCTCGTGCGCCTCAGCGGAAATCGAACCGTACGACATTGCGCCAGTCGAGAACCGACGCATGATGCTCTCGATTGGTTCAACTTCTTCCAGCGGCACGGCCGTGTTCAGCGATCGAATTTCAAAGAAGCTGCGTAACGTGACGCGCTGGCGTTCTTGGCGATCCACCAACTGGGTGTACTTGCGGAAAACGTCCATGCGACCCTGTCGCGTAGCGTGCTGCAGGGTGTAGACGGTCTGCGGGTTAAAGAGGTGGGGCTCACCCTCACGACGCCACTGGTACTCGCCACGCACTTCAAGTTCATTGTCGACAGTTCGTTCGTAGGCAATTCGGTGGCGACGAAGCACATCTTGAGCAAAGCCGGCAAAGCCGCGACCGCCAACCTTCGATGCGATGCCTGGAAAGCAGCGTGCCATCACTTCATCATCAACACCAACGGCTTCAAAGAGCTGTGAGCCGATGTAGCTCGCGACCGTGGAGACGCCCATCTTGGACATCACCTTGAGCACACCCTTGGCGAGAGCCTTGGTGTACCGGTAGCGGGCCTGACCTGGCGCTTCGCCTGAGAACTGACCCAAACGCGCCAACTCTTCGATTGTGTCGAGTGCCAGATACGGGCAGACCGCCGAAGCACCGAAACCCAATAGAAGGGCCACGTGGTGAACCTCACGTACGTCACCAGATTCGACAATGAGTGCAGTGTCGGCACGAAGGTGCTCGCGAACGAGACGGTTATGGACGGCCGAAACCTGCAGGAGGCTCGGAATCGGCGCCAATGCCTCGGTGGCGTTTCGGTCCGACAGGATGACCAGATTCACGCCGTTACGAACGTGCTCGACAACGGCGTCTTCGAGGCGAGCCAGTCCGTCAAGCATGGCTTGACGGGGGTCCTGTTCACCCTGTTGGACATCAAAGAGGCCATCGACCGCCACACTGCGGAATGTTCCTCGACCCGACTCTTCTATGTAGCGAATCTTGGCGAGGTCCTCGAGGTCGATCACGGGCGACGAAAGAACAATCTGGCGAACATGGTCTGGGGTGGCCGAGAGAAGATTGCCGTGGCCGCCAATGCCGACCCGCATGGACGTAACGAGTTCTTCTCGAATTGCGTCGAGTGGGGGGTTAGTCACCTGGGCGAACTGCTGAGTGAAGAAATCGAAGACAGGCTTAGCCTTGGTTGACAACACCGCAATCGGACTGTCGGAACCCATTGATCCAATGGGCTCCTCTCCGCCACGAGCCATCGGGGTCAGGATTAGGCGAATCTCTTCTTCGGTGTAACCAAAGAGATGCTGCTGGCGAAGCAGCGACTCGTGTTCCGGTAGGAGCATGGCCTGCTGAGGAAGACTGTCGAGATTGATTTGGTTAGCCTCGAGCCACTCGGAATACGGGTGGTCGCTGGCGAGTGTTGCCTTGATTTCGGCATCGTCGACAATGACGCCCTGCTCAATATCCACCAGAAACATGCGTCCGGGCTGGAGTCGACCCTTGGCGATGACGTTGTCTGGGGCAATATCTAAGACGCCTACTTCGGAGGAGAAAATAACGCGGCGATCGCCGGTAACCCAATATCGAGCGGGTCGAAGGCCGTTGCGGTCAAGCACTGCACCGACGCGAGTGCCGTCACAGAAGCTGACGCTGGCTGGGCCGTCCCACGGTTCCATCAATGCGGAATTGAAACGATAGAAGTCCCGCTTCTTTGGATCCATTGTCGTGGCGCGTTCCCACGCCTCGGGGATCATCATCAAAATTGAATGCGGCAACGAACGCCCGTTCATGAACAGCAACTCCGCGGCCTCGTCAAAGCTCGCTGAGTCGCTCATCGCGTGAGTCAATACTGGGGACAGATCGCTGGCGTCGTCCCAGCGTGGTGACGCAAATTTGTTCTCGCGGGCCGCCATCCATGAGCGGTTGGAGCGAACGGTGTTGATTTCGCCGTTGTGGGCAATGAACCGGAAGGGTTGAGCCAACTCCCAACGAGGGAAAGTATTGGTCGAGAATCGTGAGTGGACCAGAGCAATCGCACTCTCGAGACGAGGGTCACGCAGGTCACTGAAATAGCGGCGCAGCTGGGTTGAGGTGAGCATGCCCTTGTAAATCAGTGTGCGCGTAGAAAAAGAGGCCGCGTAGGCCGACGAGCTCTTCGAAGCCCGACGACGCGCAACGTAGAGACGGAACTCCAGTTCATCTTGCGACAGCGAGTCGGGCCCGGTTACATACTGCATTTGATGACTGGGTTCCGTGGA
>CANGMP010000074.1 GCA_947455165.1 Acidimicrobiaceae bacterium
GCGGCACTTCGCTACCTCGAACGGGGAACGGTCACCACGCACATCGATGCTGTCAATGAGGCGCTTGCCGACCAACTCGACCGGGCCGCGAGGGGCCACGCCCGACCCGGCACGTTGGCACTGTGGCTGGCCGGGCTCTCAAACCCCGTACTCGGCATCGTGACGGCCGAGGCCGTCACCTGGGCGAGCGGTCTCAGCCAGTTAATGGAGCGACTGGGCCCAGACGTAGCCATGGCGAACGTTGATGCCTACTACGACGTGGCCGGCGCTCGCACCAGTCTGCGCGGACGGCGAGACGCCGTGATCACCACCCCCGACGCACGGATCGTGATCCGCTTTCGCGCGGGACTGCCGACGGGAACCGCCGGCGCCGGACTTCGGGCCGACCTCGCAGTTGACGCCCTGGTTCACCCCCTCGGCCAGGCGGCCCACCGGATTCTGGGACTCTGGCCCGAGGCCGGCGTCGCACTTGGTGTCGACGGCACTGAAGACGTGCTCCGGGCTGGCGTTCGAGACTTCGTTCGCTCGGCGGTGACAAATCACCGCCAGGCTTTGCAAGAAGTTGCATAACTTTCAACTTTTTCAATAGGCACTAGCGTGTAACGGTTATGCCACGTCAAAATAACCTCAGAAATATTGCCATCATCGCCCACGTTGACCACGGAAAGACGACCCTGGTTGACGCCATGCTTCGCCAGACCGGGTCATTTGGCGAACACGAGGAGGTATCTGAGCGCGTTATGGACTCGGGCGACCTCGAGCGTGAGAAGGGCATCACCATCCTCGCCAAGAACACGGCCGTTCGTTTCAACGACATGACCATCAACATCATCGACACCCCTGGTCACGCCGACTTTGGTGGCGAAGTTGAGCGCGGTCTTTCGATGGTCGACGGCGTGGTGCTCCTCGTCGACGCCGCCGAAGGCCCGCTCCCCCAGACTCGCTTCGTTCTGCGCAAGACGCTGGAAAAGCGCCTGCCGGTTGTTCTCGTCATCAACAAGGTTGACCGTCCCGACGCCCGCGTCGCCGAAGTGGTCAACGAAGTCGAAGAGCTCTTCTTGGACCTCGACGCTGACGAAGAGCAGATCATGTTCCCGGTGCTCTACGCGAGTGCCCGCCAGGGCTGGGCCAGCCTGTCGGCTGACGACACCTCGGGCGACCTCATGCCCCTGTTCGACACGATTATCGACCACATGCCGGCTCCCGAGTACGAAGAAGGTCACGGCCTGCAGGCCCTGGTTTGCAACCTCGACGCCTCTCCGTACCTCGGCCGTTTGGCGCTCTGCCGCGTTATCAACGGAACCTTGGAGCGCGGATCACGCGTCGCCTGGTGCCGCCTCGACGGCACGATTGAGTACGCCAAGATCACCGAGCTCTTTATCACCCAGGCCCTGGAGCGCACGCCCGCCGCGAGCGCCGGTCCCGGCAACATCGTGGCTATCGCCGGTTTCGAAGAGATCACCATTGGCGAGACCCTGGCCGACCCCGAAAACCCCATCGCCCTGCCGCCCATCACGGTGGATGAGCCCAGTCTTTCCATGACCCTCGGCATCAACACCTCACCCCTGGCCGGCACCGAAGGCAAGATGCTGACGGCCCGCATGGTTAGGGACCGTCTCGACAAGGAACTCATCGGCAACGTGTCGATCAAGGTCCTCAACACCGAGCGTCCCGACGCCTGGGAAGTCCAGGGTCGAGGCGAACTCCAGTTGGCTGTCTTGATCGAGCAGATGCGCCGCGAAGGATTCGAGCTCACCGTTGGTAAGCCTCAGGTCGTGACCAAGGAGATTGACGGCAAGCTCCACGAGCCGATGGAGCACGTCACCATCGACACGCCAGAAGAGTTCGTCGGCAACATCACCACCCTGCTCAGCACCCGTAAGGGCAGCATGCTCGACATGGTTAACCACGGCACCGGTTGGGTCCGGATGGAGTGGCGTATCCCCTCACGTGGTCTCGTGGGTATGCGTACCGACTTCTTGACTGAAACCCGTGGTGCCGGCATGATGCACCACATCTTTGACGGCTACGCCCCCTGGTTCGGTGAGATTCGCCACCGCACCCGCGGTGTCTTGGTCGCTGACCGCCGTGGTGTCACGACGACCCACTCGCTCATTGACCTCGAACCCCGCGGCACCCTCTTCGTCGACGCCGCCGTCGACGTCTACGAGGGCATGATTGTCGGCGAAAACTCGCGTTCCGACGAAATGAACGTCAACCCCACCAAGGAAAAGAAGCTCACCAACATGCGAGCTTCCGGTTCCGACAACACCGAGCGCATGACTCCTCCGACCATCATGAGTCTGGAGCAGGCCCTCGAGTTCATCGCGGACGACGAAGCCGTGGAAGTGACCCCGAAGTCAATCCGTCTCCGCAAGGTCATTTTGGACCAGGCGTCACGCCACCGCAAGACCAAGAGCTCAAAGACGAACTAGCCCTGAAATGGGGGTCTTCGTGACCCCCATTTCGGCTGTCTTTCCCCGCTCCGCCTCCGCCTCAAGTGGGAGGGGCGAATCTATCAATACGGTAGAATTCCCCTAATGTCACTTTTGTCTGTAAACAACTTGGTTACGTCGTTTGCCATTCGCAACGCATCGCTGGAGGCCGTGAGCGACATCTCGTTCTCGGTCGAAGAAGGTGAAACGCTCGGCATCGTCGGTGAGTCGGGCTGTGGAAAGTCCACCACGGGCTTTTCCATCATGCGCCTGCTACCCAACAATGGTCGTATTAGCTCGGGATCCATCGAATTTGGCGGCCGTGACCTGGTTTCTATCTCCGAAAAGGAGATGCGCGGCATCCGAGGCAACGAAATTGCCTTGATTCCCCAGGACCCCATGACCTCGCTCAACCCACTCCTGCGTATCGGTACGCAGATTGGTGAGGCCGTTCGCATCCACAACGGTGCCTCCAAGCGCGAGGCCCTGGCCCGTGCCGTGGAAGTGCTCAAGATGGTGGAAATGCCGAATCCCGAAGAGCGGATTCACCAGTACCCCCACGAACTCTCCGGTGGTCTGCGCCAGCGCGCCATTATCGCCATGGCTCTGGCCTGCAACCCCAAGATCCTGATCGCTGACGAGCCCACCACGGCGCTCGACGTGACCATTCAGGCTCAGATCTTGGACATTCTCGACACCATTCGTGAGAAGCAGGGCATGGCCATGATTCTCATTACCCACGACATGGGCGTTATCGCGAGCCGTGCCGACCGCGTCGCCGTTATGTACGCCGGTAAGAAGATTGAAGAGACCTCCACGGTGCAGCTGTTTGACGGGATGCGCCACCCCTACACCCAGTCACTCTTGGCGGCCGTCCCGAAAATCGCCACCACCCGTCAGCGAGTTCGCCTCCTGGCTATCCCCGGTACCCCGCCGGACCTGACCAAGCTGACTGGCGGCTGCCGCTTCGCCCCTCGTTGCGAGTTCGTCCAGGACGACTGCCTGACGAGCGAGCCAGCGCTCACTGGCGAAAATGGCCACACTTTCGCCTGCTTCCACCCCGTTCAGGGTCCCCGCGAGCTCACCCCCTTGGTCTCTACGGCCACGGAAAATGAGACCAAGTCGACCGAAACCATTGTTGAAATTCGCGGCCTATCGAAGGACTTTGATGTCCGTGGTCGCGGTTTTGGCAAGCGCCGTGGCCGGAAGCTCAGCGCCGCCTCCAACATCAACCTTTCAGTGAAGGCCGGCGAGACCGTTGGTCTCGTTGGCGAGTCCGGCTGTGGCAAGACCACCGTTGGTCGCTTGATCGTTGGTCTCGAAGAGCCGACCGCCGGCAGCATTACCTTCCCCCGCCTTGGTGACGTTGGCACCAACCGTGAAGGTCGCCTCAAGTTGGCCCGTGAGCGCCAGATGATGTTCCAGGACCCCTACGCCTCACTGGACCCCCGTAAGCGCGTGCTCGACATCGTCGCCGAGCCCCTCGACATCCAGGGCATTGGCCGTGACGACCGTTTCACGAAGGTCAAGAACCTGCTTAGCGAAGTCGGCCTCCCCGATGACGCCTGGACCCGCTTCCCCCACGAGTTCTCGGGTGGTCAGCGTCAGCGCATCGGCCTGGCCCGCGCTCTAGCCCTAGAGCCTCGCCTCATCATCGCTGACGAGCCCGTTTCGGCTCTCGACGTGTCGATTCAGGCCCAGATTCTTAACACGCTCGAGGACTTGAAGAAGAGCCACGAACTGGCCCTCATCTTGATCTCGCACGACTTGGCCGTCGTTCAGCACGTTTCGGACCGCATCGGTGTCATGTACCTCGGCAAGCTCGTAGAGCTCGGTACGGCCGACGAAGTCTTCACGACGCCGGCCCACCACTACACGCAGGGTCTGCTCGCTGCGGTGCCAGCGGCCGACGTTCACCAGTCAAACAAGGGCAACCAGCTGACCGGCGAACTGCCCAGTGCGACCAATCCCCCAAGTGGATGTCGCTTCCGCACTCGTTGCAGCATGGCCACAGACCTCTGTGCCGAGCAGGAGCCCGAAGTTCGCGAAGTGAGCCCTGGTCACATGGTGGCCTGCCACTTCCCGATTGCGCACAACTAAGCACCGCGATTTGAAATCGCCACCAGCGGGGCCTCAGGCGTCGCTGGTGGCGATTTTTCTTTACCTACGCACTGGATACCTGAGTCGCGGGAATAGCTCCTCTACGCCCATTTAGAATCATGCGGTCTTACACGAAGAGGTCGGACCGCTACGGCGTGGGCTCTCGATTCGCACTCGCAACTAGCAGCGAGCTAGCCGATGATTCGATGTTCAAGCGCAGAGGAGAAGCCTCAATGCACTGAAGCCTCAAATCGAGTAGCGCGATTCGGTAGTCGTCGGGCTTGATTACGCCATCCCTCGCGGGATGGCGTAATCAGAGTGGTTTAACGCTCGCGGAGTCGAACTTCCAGAGCGTCGCGGAGTGCGTCGCCGAGGTAGTTAAAGGACATAACGACCGCCAAGAACAGGAGGACCACTGGCCAGATCTGCCACCAGTAGTTCAACAGGATGGCCGTGAACGACGTGTTGAGCATGGTGCCCCAGTCGGTCTGTGGGGTCACGAGACCAAGTCCCAGGTAACCCAGACCGGCGAGTGCCAAGATGCCGTCACCGATGGAGAAGGTCGCCAGCGTGGTGATCGTGCTGATCGAGTTCGGCAGGATGTGCTTGGTCATGATGCGACGAGTGCCGCCACCCATGACTCGAACGGCCTGGACGTACTCACGCTCACGGAGTGTCAATGACTCGGAGCGGATCAATCGGGCCACGCCGTACCAGCCGGTCAAACCAATGATGGCGATCATCATGGTGCGGTTACGACCGAAGAGAGCCACGAGGTCGAGGACCAGGTAGAGTCCGGGGATTGAGAGCAGCACGTCGAGGAATCGCATCATGATTGAGTCGGTACGACCACCGCGGTATCCGGCAATCACTCCGTAGAAGCAGCCGAACAGAATGGCAATCGCCGAAGCGAGAAAGCCGACA
>CANGMP010000075.1 GCA_947455165.1 Acidimicrobiaceae bacterium
CAGGCCTCTTCGTCGTCCATGGCGTGGGCCACCGTGTGACTACGGCCCCCGTGAGTCTGGTCGTCGAGGTTGATACCGACCCCAATGCCGCGGGCCATGAGGCCCCGTTCTCGCAACGTGCGCGTCACGATGCCGATGTGGCGACGGAGTTGGCGCTCCAGCGTGGCGTCGTCGCTAATTGAGACCCCGAAGGTTTCGTTATGACCAATGGACTTATTGACCCGGTCCGGCTCCACTTCCCGTTCATCGATCCCGACGGCATACTTCACGAGCGTGCGGGCCATCGCTCGACCGACGTGACTCGCGAGAACCTCTTCGTCGATTCCCCGCAGGTCTCGAATGAGGCGAATTCCGAGTTTGCCGAGCCGCTCGGTGGTGGCCGGGCCGACACCCCAGAGCGAGCGCACACCGAGGGTTTCGAGCCAGTGCTGCTCGACCTCGGGTGTCACAACAAAGATGCCCGGACCCTCGTTAATACGCCCGTTCTCAAAGGTTGCCTTCGCGCTCTTGGAGCCGAGTTTGGCGAACAGTTTGTTGCGACCGAGTCCAATGCCGCACCCGACGCCGATCTCGTCACGAATGCGAGCCCGCAGTTCGTGAGCTGAGGCAATGGGATCGACCCCCAGGCGGCGCAGGCTGCGCAGGTCACCGAAGGCCTCGTCGAGACTGAGGGGCTCATAGACCGGCGTGAGGTCCGACAGGATTGACTGAAACTGGGCCGAGACCTCTTCGTAGCGGGCAAAGTTGCCGGGCAGGATGATCAGATCAGGACAGAGCCGCTTGGCCACAATGCTCGACATGGCCGAGAAGACGCCACGACACCGGGCCTCGTAACTGGCTGAAGCGATGACGCCGCGGGCACCCGGCCCGCCCACGGCCACGGGCAGTCCTTGCAGCGACGGGTTGTCTAAGACCTCTACCGAGGCAAAGAAGGCGTCAAGGTCGACGTGCAGAATGGGCAGCGCGTCGACGCCGGTTGGTTCAGCGGGCGAGTTCGACACAGCGGAACGCCTCGCCGAAACGAAGACCGACTTCGCGACCGGCACCTTCGGCTCGGGCGGCCAGAACCGATCGAATCCACTGGGGATCGTCGGTCACCTGGGACTGGTGAGCCACGACGGCCTTGACCTTGTCATCGAGCGAACTGGCGACGTCAACGACAACGTCCGGCTCGTGCGTGCCGGAGAGCAGAAGAGTCTGGACCTGGTGGGCCGGACCGGTCTGGGGAAAGTAGAGAGGCATCGCGGCCGCCGGGGCCACGGCGTCGAGCAGGGCCCAGCCGAGTTCACGGTGGTCACGGTGATTCACGTAGACGCCGTCAAAGAAGGTGGCTGTCGGATCGGGACCGAGGACGCAGTCGGGCTTGACGCTTCGCACTAAGCGCACTAGACGTTCACGAAGCTCCATCGAGTTCGTCACTTCCCCGTCAGGAATACCGAGACACTGCACGTCACTAAGCCCCAGTAGTGAGGCCGCCGTCTTGAGTTCATCGGCTCGACGGGTGCGCAAGGTCGATACGTCAGTGTCGGCTTCGTGTGAACCCTTGGCGCCGTCACAGGCAATCACGAGCTCTACGTGAGCACCATGCTTGGCCCAGGCGGCCAGGGTGCCGCCGGCTGCCACGTCGGCGTCGTCGGGGTGGGCGTAGACGGCGAGCACTCGCGGAGGGGTCACGGAAAAGACCCGCACGGCTTAGGCCTTGGACTTTGGTGCGGTGCTCTTCACCAGCATTTTGAGTTCGCGGGCAAAGTCGTCGGCGCCCTCAAAGTCTTTGTAGACCGAGGCAAAGCGCATATATGCCACATCGTCGAGTTGACGAAGACCTTCCAAGACGGCGAGTCCGAGCTCTTCGGTCGATACGTCACGACCCAAGAGTCGCATCGACTCTTCGACTCCGTTGACGAGAGCCATCACCTGGTCCTCTTCGACTGGGCGATTCTTGCAGGCGCTCTGAACGCCACGAACAATCTTTTCGCGATCAAAGGGTTCCCGTTCACCGGAGCGCTTCACGACCACGAGGCCCACTTCTTCAATTCGCTCAAAGGTGGTGAAGCGACTGTTGCAGGCTGCACACTCGCGACGGCGGCGAATAGCCACACCGTCTTCAGCGAGACGTGAGTCAACAACGCGATCGTCATCAACAGAGCAGAAGGGGCACTTCACATAAGCAAACTACTCGCAATTCCCCAGAAAATTAGGGAATTACGACGTGTTCGCCTGGAGTGACAACGGTGGAACGGAGCGAGTGGACGAGGGCCTTGCGAACCATCTCGGGGTGCGTAGGGCTCACGGCACGAGCGATCGTGTCGATCGTGTCGCTCTCACCAACGATGTAGACGGTGCCACTGTGGTAGCGGCTATTCATCGAGACGTCCATGTTGACGCCGTACTTGGTAACGCCACCGAATGCACTACCGGGCCATGCCAATGCGATGACGGCCAGCAAGATCGTGAAGCCAATGAAAGTGCGACGACGGCGCTGCATCATGCGCGCACGAGCCGCACGGCGAGCCGCCAGAGGCACGACGGGACGCTCGACGACCGAACGCTGGGCTGGACGCACCGTGGGGCGCTCCACATCCAGGCGGGTCTGCCAGCGGGGGGTGTTTACGATTCCAATAGCCATTTCCGACACTCCTACTTCGTCACTGCGAACATCTGTTCGTATCCTAAAGCGAACAGATGTTCGTGTCAACTCCGACCCCCGAACTGTGGCACAGGACTGTGACATCAGGTCAAACTGCCCATTTTTCTACCGATTCTTCCAAATTCGGCCGAATGGAGTGCCGTAAGTCCGCCTCGTCTCAATCCATCGGGCACTGCTTCGATTGACCGCACCAGGACTACCTGGTGCCGCATCACGAGGTCGGCGCAGCGCGCAGTCAACTCATCATTGGGGTGGTCGTTGGCATCGGTGACCTGACCGTCTGTTACCCAGACCACTCGGTCACCGGGACTACGGCGACTGAGCGCCCACTCGAGCGCCGGGCCGTCAACGCCATTGCCCACATTGCCGACAGGCCAGCTCAGGGCTCGCCGTCCGCGGTCAGCGAGGAGCCAAGCGTTTGGCGATCCCGAGATGTCACCCGGTCGGTGGCTGTAGCCGATGACGGTCACACCGGGCACGGCCTGCAAGAGTTGCTCGAGTGACTCTTGAGCAATGTCCATCGAACCCGACTGGTCAATAACAACCACGGCCCCAGCCGAGCGATGCGTTCGAGAAAAGATTCGCTGCTGCGGGTCACGAAGCAAACGGTCGAGTCGAGGTGCTCCCGTACCCACGAGCGATGGAGTTCGCCGGCGACCACCGACGCGAGGGCGGACGGCCTCGTAGTCGAGGGACGTATCGAATACGAGTTCGGCGAAGCGACCGGCTGGGGGTCGACGTGCCCCTGGTGCGAGCGAGCGACGAAGCCGTTGAAGCGATTCGTCACTGGTCGGGGCCTGGGCGCCGGCTAGCCGATCGGCCAATCGCGCCAGGGGCAAGGTGACCTCGACGTAACCGGCCGGCAGCGTCTCGGTACCGAGCAACTGGGTGCTGGTCATTTTGACCATCGAGAGTTGATCGAGTGTTCGACTGAGCGTCGCGCCAAAGCTCCGTAGGGCCTTGGCCCAAGTCGGCCGGTGTTTTCGCACGCCAGCCATGAACTCCTTGGCGGCCCCGGTGCCGTGGAGGGCGGCGTAGAAGTAGACGGCTTCGGCCCAGTTGTCCTGCTCGGCGAGCCGCTCCCCCGCTAAGCGCTCCGATCCGTCACGTAGGTGCGCGACGTCAAAGTTGAGTCGAGCGACGACGGTGTTGACGCGCAGTTCTTCGGCGCACTCGAGGGCCCGTTCGCTGATGTCGCCCGGCAGTGCGGTCCAAGCGCGACTGGCCGGACTCAGTCGCAGGTGCGTCAACTCGTGCGCTCGCACCACCCGGGCCGCCTCACTGTCGTCGAGCGGCACCGTAAGGACTCGATCAGCAAAGTTGCAGCTCGCGGCACCTCGCTGGGCCAACCCCGCTCGTACTCGCCACGGCTCATCCTCGGACACATCTCGTCGACCGACGACGAGATTGGGAAAAACCGGTCGACTCATCGAAGACCCATCACGCCAAGCCGCAGGGCGTCGAGGAAGTCGGTGGCGGCCGTTGATCCAAAGAGCAGTTCGGCGGCGCGTGGAGCTCCGAGGGCGGTGCGGAGTTGATCAAAGGCGTAGAAACTGCGGAGAGAGACTCGACGACCAGTTTCGCCAAGTGAGCCTCGCTGGGCCGGAGCGCGTAGGTCTTCGCTCAGTTGGCGAAGGGCCGAGGGGTGCGGAGAGTCGATTCGCAAGGCGACCGGGAAGCGGTCGCGCAACGCCTCGGGTAAGAGGTGCATCTCTTCGAGGTTGGTCGTCATAATCACGTTGAAGCCCGGCGCCGGTCGCACCACTTCGCCCGTCGTCGGATGGTGCCACTGAGAACTGCCGTCACTGTCGGTCATGGCGAGTAGCAGGCTGAGCACGTCACCCGAAGCTCGGTCGACCTCGTCGACAACGAGTCGGCCACCACTTCGCCAAGCCCGCAACGCCGGACCGTCGTGCCAGGCCCAGCCCCCTTCGCCATTGGGCAGCCAGGCTCCGGTGACGTCCGCGGCCGTGAGTTCCTCGGTGCAGATGAGTCGTTCCACGGCGCGCTCACCCCGCTGCCAGTGCAGCGCGGCGTAGGTCTTGCCGGTCCCGGGCGGACCGAAGAGAATCACTCGCTCAATCCCGGCCCCCATCACTGCGGCGAGATCATCCCAACAGGTTGGTGTCGTTTCGTCCATAGCTTCCTTTCGTTTCGGGCCCAACGGTCGCTGGAATCTCGAACGAACGAATGTTTGCTTTTGGTCTCAAAGTGACCTACCATACGAACGTCTGTTCGTAAGGAGACGTCATGGCTGAAGCCCTCACCCCCATTCGCAAGCGCATTCTCGAATTCATCGCCTCGCACCAAAAGGAGCGCAACTTCCCGCCGACGCTCCGTGAGATTGGCGCCGCCGTCGGACTCAGCTCCACGGCCACCGTGAAGAACCACGTCGATGTCCTCAAGTCGACTGGTCACATCACGGCCGACCCCCAAAAGCCCCGTACCCTCATGGTCAGGCTCGAAGAGTCCAACGTCGTTGACCTCCACGCCGCCCGCGGCACCCGCAACGTACCCCTCGTCGGTGACGTCGCCGCCGGAACGGGAGTCTTGGCCGAAGAGACGCAGGGTGAATACATGAGCTTGCCCGAAGAGTTCTCCGGTCGCGGTGAATCCTTCATGCTCCAAGTTCGTGGTGAATCGATGATCGAAGCGGCCATCTTGCCCGGTGACTTTGTCGTTGTCGCCCGTCAGAGCACGGCCAACAAGGGGGAGATTGTGGTGGCCGGTATCAACGGTGACGAAGCCACCGTCAAGCGCTACTTCCCCCAGGGCAACCGCGTGATCTTGCAGCCCGAAAACTCCTC
>CANGMP010000076.1 GCA_947455165.1 Acidimicrobiaceae bacterium
GCCCTCTCGCGCTACCGCGAGCTCTCGGCCGACCGCACGGGCGCGATCCTCATTGGCAAGCCTTCGGTGCTCGCGTCGGCGCTCACCAAGGTGACGGGTGACATGGCACGCATTCCAAACAACGACCTACGTCGAGCCGAAGGCATGAACGCCTTCTTCTTCACGCCAGCGTTGGCCAAGGGCAGCATGGGTGCGCTCTTTTCCACCCACCCTTCGCTCCAGAAGCGTCTCGACCAGTTGGCACGACTCGAACGTGAGATGAACCAGTAGTGGGACTACTGGGCAACCTCTTCGGCAAGACCAAGCAAGTCGAACCCAAGCTCGACCAGCTCTTTGCACTACCGAGTGCGGCGCTCACCCTCGAGACCCAATTGGATCTCGTAACGAGCGGGCAAGCCGGCGTTTGCTACAAAGCCAGTTCCGGTTCCAGCGGACTCGAGAGCGACGACGACATCCGTCAGATCATCGCCCTCGGCGATACCAAGGGGCAGATCACATTCACTGTTGACGATCTCGGCTACACCTGGGTCGTCATCAACGATGATGACCTCGGGGACCTCGTCACCCGTGTCCACAGCGCCCACTCCACGCTCGTTGAGCACGGTCTGGGCCCGCGCCTCTTGTGCAGCGTCTTTGGATTCACGCCCAAGCGTCCACCGGGTGACGGCGACGTGCGCCTCGTCTACTTAGCCAAGTCCGGTACTTTCTACCCCTTCGCCCCCCGCGGCGACAACAAGCGGGACAATGAACTTGAAATTCGGGTTCGCACGTTCCTCGAAAAGGAAATACCTCTCGAGCCCGACCTATCTCGTTGGATGGCGCTCTGGGGCGTTCCCGTCGCCTAAGGGCGAGTGCGCAAGAAGTCGTCGATAAAGCTCGCCATCGCAAAGTCGAGCGACGTCACCCCACCCTGGTCGTGGGTCCACAGCTCCACGCGAAGCTGGTTGTAGCCAATAGTGAGAATTGGGTGGTGATCAATCTCTTCGGCCAGTGGCACGCTGGCGGCCGCCAGGCCGCACGCGCTGACGTAGCTCGGAGTCGCCTCCAGAACTAGCCGCGTGCCGTCATATCGCCACGCGGGGTGCTCGCGGAGAAAGCTCTCGAGGTCGTCGCTCGTAGCGAGCGCAGGTCGCCTCACGGGTGGGTCATGGCGGCGGGGTCGATCGCCTGATCAAACTCCTCGCCAGTCAAAAAGCCCAGCGCCAAGACCGCTTCGCGAAGCGTGGTGCGCTCCTTGTGGGCCTTCTTGGCCACCTGGGCCGCCTTGTCGTAGCCAATAAGGGGGTTCAGCGCCGTCACCAGCATCAGAGAGTTGTTCAGGTGCTGAGCAATCTGCTCGTAGTCGGGCTGGAGGCCTTCGACACAGAACTCCGTAAAGCGGGCACAAGCGTCAGTCAGCAGGTCTACCGAGTGACAGAAGTTGTGAATGATGACGGGCTTGCAGACGTTGAGTTCCAAGTTGCCTCGGCTACCCGCGATGCCAATCGCGGCGTCGTTTCCGTAGACCTGGATGCCGACCATAATCATGGCTTCGCTCTGCGTCGGGTTGACCTTGCCGGGCATGATTGACGAGCCGGGCTCGTTTTCTGGTAGCTGGAGCTCACCGAGACCACTGCGGGGACCCGAGCCCAACCAGCGAAGGTCGTCGGCAATCTTCATGAGGCTGGCGGCCAACGTCTTGATGGCGCCGTGGGCAAAGACCAGGGCATCGTGCGCGGCAAGTGCGGCGAACTTGTTCGGCGCAGTGATGAACGGCAGTCCGGTGAGGCCGGCGATCTCCTTGGCCACGCGGTCGCCAAATTCGGGGTGGGTATTAAGACCGGTTCCGACAGCGGTTCCGCCGGCGGCCAGTTCGTACAGCCCCGGCAAGACCATCTGGAGTCGGTCGAGGTCAGCGTCGAGCTGGCTCACGTAACCCGAGAACTCTTGACCGAGGGTGAGCGGCGTGGCATCCATGAGGTGGGTGCGGCCAATCTTGACGACGTCCACGTACTCCTTGGCCTTGGCGTCGATGGCGTCGCGCAGGTGCCGTACGGCTGGAATCAAACGAGCCGTTACCTCCGAGGCGGCGGCGATGTGCATCGCCGTGGGGAAGGTGTCGTTCGAGGACTGGCTCATGTTGACGTCGTCGTTGGGGTGCACGGGCTTCTTCGAACCGCGCTCTCCCCCGGCCATCTCAATGGCACGGTTCGAGATCACTTCATTGACATTCATGTTGGTCTGAGTACCCGAACCGGTCTGCCAGATGCGGAGAGGGAACTCGTCCATGAGGACTCCATCGGCAACTTCACGCGCGGCTCGCTCGATGAGCTCGGCCTTGTCGGCGGCAAGTTTGCCGAGCGCCTGGTTGACCCGGGCGCTGGCGAGCTTCAAGATTCCAAACGAGCGGATGAGGGCCGGCGGCATCGTGTCGTGGCCAATCTCAAAGTGGTGGAGGCTGCGCTGCGTCTGAGCACCCCAGTACTTGTCAGCGGGTACTTCAATCTCACCCATCGTGTCAGATTCGATACGGAACTCAGTCATGGCGACTCCTTATTTCGTTTTGGCGTACAACTTGATGCCGTCGTTAACAATTTTGGCGGCGGCAACGACATCGCTCGCGCGAGGGCCGTCTCCGTCACCGGGTACTTCGAGAATGAGTGGAAGGTTGCGAATCTTCGGGTGACCGAGCAGTGGGGCCAAACCGTCGGCACCAATGGTGCCTTCCCCGAGGTTGGCGTGGCGATCCTTGTTGCCACCAAGTTCGGTCTTGGAGTCGTTGAGGTGCAGGCAGGCCAAGCGTTCGAGACCAATGCGACCCTTGACGTCCTTGATCAACTTCTTGGTGCCGGCAATGGAGGTGTAGTCAATGCCACTGGCCCAAAGGTGCTGAGTATCAATACACAGACCCAGTCGTTCGTCGTCACCGCAGGCGTCGATGATGGCCTCGATCTCATCGAGGGATCGACCCACGGTGCCACCGGCGCCAGCGGCGTTTTCAATAAGGATGGGACAGTCGGCGATGCCGTCAGGGGCCGAGTCGGCCTCATCGAGGGCCCGCATGAGGCCTTCGGCGACTCGCTCGAGCGCTTCATCAAACCCGGTGCCACGGTGGCTGCCCACGTGCAAAATGACGCCTTGCGCGCCCATGCCGCGGCCGACTGACAGGTTGTGGGTGAGGCAGGCCACGGACTTTTCGTAAAGCTCGGGGTTATCCGAAGCCAAGTTGATGAGATAGGTCGCGTGGGAAAAAGTCGCTCGAACGCTCGGGTGGGTGGCGGCGGCCTCTCGATACGCGGCAAGCACCTCGGGCGCGTACTGGCTCGGCTTCCACATGCGGGGACTCTGGGTAAAAATCTGAATCGACGTGGCGCCGATGGCGACACCTTCTTCGAGTGACGGGACGAGCTTGCCTCCGCCTCGGACGTGTGCGCCTATGTTCATCGGTGTCAAACTAGCGGGAGACCACCCCCTCAACCTCGGAGTTGCCATGTCAGAGACCTTTACCGACGCCGCCCGCGAACTCTTCGCCAAGAAGTCGCTCCTGCACGTCGCTTCACTCGGCAGCGACGGCGCCCCGAACGTCACGCCCGTGTGGGGTGAACTCGACGGCGATGACATCGTCATCAATACGGCACTCGGTCGCGCCAAGGCTCGAAACCTGGCCAACGACGGCCGCGTGGCGATATCTCTCACCGACCCCGACAATCCCTATTCAGTCGTGGCGATTCGCGGCACGGTCGTTGGTTTTACGACCGACGGCGCCGATGAGGTCATTGACCGCTTGGCTAAGAAGTATCTGGACGTCGACACCTACCCCTACCGCCGAGAGGGTGAGATTCGCGTCACGGTGCGAATCCGTCCGGATCGCATCAGCCAGCAGCCGGCCTAGAGCGGCTTTTTAATAACGACCAGGAAGTTCCACACGGTCGCCTCGCGCAGACCGGGGACACGGACGAGCCAACGCAGCCACTTGGGGTAGTAGCGAGGCTCGGCGTGAATCTGTGCGCCAGGCAAGGTCTTGATGATCTTCATCATGGGCGCAATGCGATACCCGAAGAGCGACGTGCCGAACTTATTGGCCGGCGGGCGTCCGTTCTTTCGCTCAAAGCGCTTGGCAGCGTAGTGACCACCAAAGAAGTGCCACGGCGATGTCTCGTGACCACCCCAAAGACTCCACCACAGCGTGTAGGAGAGATAGATGGTGCCACCGGGCTTGGTGATACGCCACGACTCACGGATAAGCGCTTCGGGGCTCGGCACGTGTTCGAGGACGTTGGAAGAGAACGATATGTCGGCAAAGTTGTCGGGCAGCGGCAGGCGCATGCCGTCACCAGCAATCGTGCGGCCCGGCATCAGTCGACCGGGACGACAGAGCCAGTCGTGTCGCTCCAGCACCGAATCAAACTGAGGCATGGGCTCATCAGCGAGCGGCACGGCCTCGGGTTCAACGAGAAGACAGTGGGCACCGAGCTCGGTGAACTTCTGACTGAAGTACCCAGCGCCACCGCCGACATCGACAATGACCGCATCAGGAATGGTGGCAAACCGAGAGATCTGCACGGCCGTGTCTGTCGCGAGCACACCGTAGAAGCGGTCGGGGTCGGCCACTTCTTGGCGAAAGGTCGAAAAGAGCATGAACGATCGGCGCAGACCTCGGGGCCACGAAGTTGGCAGGGTGGCCGTCGATGCGTCGCTCATACTAGGTCATCATACGAGGGGATCAAACCGGTGGCTGAGACTACTGATGTCTAGGATTCTCTCTTATGGAGAGTGAATCTGTTACCCACAACGCCACTCGCCTGGGATACCGCCCCGCTCTCGATGGTGTGCGAGCGCTCAGCATCCTGCTGGTTCTCTTCTTCCACGCTGGCGTCGCGGGCTTCACTGGAGGCTTTTTCGGTGTCGATATCTTCTTTGTCCTCTCGGGGTTCTTGATTACTTCCCTCCTCCTCGAAGAACGAGTGGCCTCGGGCAGTGTGTCACTACTGCAGTTCTGGCGACGCCGACTTAAGCGTTTGATGCCGGCCATTGCCGTGCTCGTCGTGGGCGTAAATGTCGTGTCACTCTTCATGACCCCGGCCGGGCTCTACGGCCACCTCGGCGCCGACACCGTGTCTTCGCTCTTCTTCTTTGCCAACTGGCACTTCA
>CANGMP010000077.1 GCA_947455165.1 Acidimicrobiaceae bacterium
CTGATTCCGCCAAGGAGTTGGCCGAATCAGAGGACTGTTGCACCATGGTGCGCACGGTCTTCTTGCCGGCGGGGTGAACGGCTTGGCCGAAGGCTTCGTCGACAAGGCGTGCCGCTTCTTCACCGTCAATGGTCTCGTGCTGGAGAAGCGCCGTCGCGATGGCTTCGAGGCCGCGGCGGTGCAGCGTCAGTACCTCAATGGCGCGAGCTTCCTGCTCGCGCAAGATGCGCTCAACTTCTTCGTCGACCATCTTGGCGGTGTCGTCGGAGTACTCGCGAGTCGACATCAGGCCCTCACCGAGGAAGACCTGGTTGTTTGATCCCCACGCCATTGGTCCAATCTTCTTACTCATACCCCACTCGCGCACCATGCGTCCGGCGAGTTCGGTGTTGCGCTGAAGGTCATCAGCCGCACCGGTTGACAGGTCACCAAAGATCAAGAGTTCGGCGACGCGACCACCCATGCGCATGCACAGCGAGTCTTCGATGTACTGGCGCGTGTGGATATTGCGGTCCTCTTCGGGCAGCGTCCACGTCACACCGAGAGCCATGCCGCGCGGAATGATGGTGATCTTGTGGAGCGGGTCGGAGTGTTCGAGCACGTAGGCCAAAAGGGCGTGACCGGCCTCGTGGTGAGCGACTCGAGTGCGCTCCTCGTCGTTGAGGACCTGGGTGTCGCGCTTTTGACCCATGATGATGCGGTCACGGGCGTTTTCGAAGTCGGCCATGGAGATTGAGACCGAATCACGGCGCACGGCGTGCAGGGCCGCTTCGTTCACCAGGTTGGCCAGATCGGCACCACTCATGCCGGGCGTGCCGCGGGCCACCATCTCGAGGTCCACGTCGCCGTCGAGCTTCTTGTTCTGGGCGTGCACCTTCAAGATCGGGAGACGCTCGTCGAGGTCGGGGAGCGGTACGACGACCTGGCGGTCGAAGCGTCCGGGTCGCAGGAGGGCCGCGTCCAAGACGTCGGGACGGTTGGTGGCGGCCATAACGACGATGCCGACGGTCGGATCGAAGCCGTCCATCTCGCTCAACATCTGGTTCAACGTCTGCTCACGCTCGTCGTGACCACCGCCGAGACCGGCGCCGCGCTTGCGGCCAATGGAGTCGATTTCGTCGACGAAGATGATGGCCGGCGACTGCTTGCGGGCCGTAGCGAAGAGGTCGCGCACTCGGCTGGCACCGACACCAACGAACATCTCCATGAAGTCTGATCCGGAGACACTAAAGAAGGGGACCTTGGCCTCACCAGCGACGGCGCGGGCCAGCAGGGTCTTTCCGGTTCCCGGGGGACCGACCAACAAGATGCCCTTGGGGATCGTGGCCCCAATGGCCTTGTACTTCTCGGGGTTCTTTAAGAAGGAGACGACTTCGGAGATCTCCTGCTTGACGCCGCCGTAGCCGGCGACATCGGCGAAGGTCGTCTTCGGGCGGTCTTCGTCGAAGAGCTTGGCCTTGGACTTAGAGATCGACATCATTCCGCCGAGCTGATTGCGGGTGAGGCGCATGATGAGCCAGCCCATAATCGCCAACGTGATGACCACCTGGAGCAGCGGCAAAACAGTCGTCGCCATCAAGGAGGGGTTGGTGAACTTGACCTTGACGTGTTCGTTGCGGAGCCTCGTAATGTCGGAGGGAATAACCGGCATCGGACCCGAAACCACGTAGTGCTTGCCGCTGGCGAGCACACCGGTGATGGTGCCCGAGCCGTTTTGGATGTTGGCCGATGTCACGTGTCCGGCCGCGGCTTCGTTGAGGAACTTGGAGTAGTTCAGAACCTTGGTGTTGGCCGATTTAAAGAGGGAGGGGCCGAGAATGATGCCAAGGATGAGGCAGATGATGGCGATTGTTGTCAAAGTCCGACGTTGAGGGTTGCCGATTGGCGAGCCCTTTCCCGAGGGGTTCTTTGAGGCGTCGGGGCGTTGAATGGGGGTATTGCTCATTGGGGGTAATGCTAGGGGGCAACTCTGACCCCAGTTTCCGCCCCAGGTCCCAAGGGGTTGCCGGTTAGCCTTACATCCATGCAAGAAACGGGTTCTACGCAGCGCAGCACCGTTAGTGCCACGCAAGGCCTGTCCGTCCTAGGAATCCTCTTTGTGGGGTTTATTCTCTCCCAGCTCATTGGGGCCGAGGTCGTCTCGGTGGCCTCTCGCCACTTTGGACACGTGGCCGCCTCGGTCATTCAGGACCGACCCGAACACCCATGGTGGTTCACCGTCTCAGCCATGGCCGGACTATGGACCGGCTTTGCCCTCACGTTTCTCTTCGCCAATCTGATTGTTCGCCCCACGCGGCCGGCCGGTTTTTTCAGGTTCAAAGTGAGCGACCTGCGATTTGTCGGCCTCGGCGTCTTGGCCCAGTGGATTGTCGGCCTGCTCTACTACCCCTTCCACGCCAAGTCGACGGGCAACCCCGTCAAGCAGGTCGTTGGTCATAACCCCACGTGGGGCATGATTGCGATCGTGGCCTTCGTCGGACTCGGAGCCCCCATCATTGAAGAGCTGCTCTTTCGCGGCACGCTGCTGCCGGCCATAACGGGCATTGTTGGCGAACGGGCCACGGCGCTGACCCGCGGGCTCCTGCCCGCTGCCGTCACCGGAGTCATCTTCGGGCTAGCCCACGGCGAACTGGTGCAGTTGGCCGGCCTGGCCCTCGTCGGCACGCTCCTGGGTTTCTTGGTTCAGCGCACCCAGCGCATCTGGCCGGCCATTTTGACGCACGCCGGTTTTAATCTCATCGCCATTTTGGTGGCGTGGGCCTCGGTGGCCACCAAGTGATTCAGCGTCTGCGCAACGTATCGCCCACGACGTGGGCCGACTTCGGGGCCATCGTCCTGCTGACCTACGTCATTTTCTGGGCCCTCCACCCGAGCTTGCTGTTTAGTACCACGACGGTCACTGGCGGCGATATGGGTGCACACGTGGCGATGCCGGCCTACATGCACGATCACCTCGGTCTGCCGTGGCACCTGACGAGTTGGTACCCCGGCTGGTTCGCCGGCATGCCGCTCTACACGTACTACTTCGTCCTGCCCGACCTCTTCGCGGCCCTCGCGAGTTTCATCATTCCCTTCACCATCGCCATGAAGCTGGCCACGGTCGCTGGCTCGCTCATCATGCCGCTCAGCGCGTACGTCATGGGACGCTGCTTTCGGGCCCCGCGGCCAATCCCGGTGGCCCTCGCCGCCGGCACGCTGCCCTTCCTCTTCTCCTCGGCCTTCACGATCGACGGTGGGAACCTTTTTTCCACCCTGGCCGGTGAGTATCCCTACTCACTGAGTCTCTCCTTCGCCATGATCACCATTGGCCTCTTCGCCCGGGGCATGCAGGAGCAAAAGGGTCGCTGGCTCGCCGCCACGATGCTCTCGCTCACCCTGGCCGCCCACGTACTTCCGTGGTTCTTCGCCATCGCCGGTATTGGCATCTTGTGGGTTCGAGAACTGATGACGCGTCGCCGTCCGAACGATGGACCAGACGAACCGGGCAATGGCGCACCTTTCATCCGCGGCTACCACCGTCGCGTGACGGCCTTTATCGTCTCGACTGGCCTGGTGAGTGCGGGACTTAGCGCCTGGTGGCTCCTGCCCTTCGGCACGACCCAGTCGCTCACGAACTCCATGGGCTACACCAACGTGGACGTCTCGACGATGCACGCCGTCTTTACCCACCTCGGGTGGTTCAGCGACACCGGTGGTTCAACGGGGACACGTCTCGTTATCGTCCTGGCCGGTCTGGCCTTCATCCGAGCCTTCGCGACCGCGAACCGGCTCGGCATCTTTCTCACCACCATGGCCATACTCTCGCTGTCGGTCTTTATGGTCGACCCGCAGGGCGTGATATTTAACGAGCGGCTCGTGCCATTTTGGTACATCTCGATCTACCTGAGTGCGGCCTGGTTCGTTGGCTCACTGGTCGACCTGATGTTGAATCGCCGTTTCGCCGCACAGCACCGCGAGTGGGCTCGCTGGCAGGCCTACCTCGTGACCGAACAGATCGACGAGGCCGGTGACCCCGAGCCCGAGCCCCGCCCGCGATTCTGGTCACCACTACTGATTTCGGCTCTGGCCATCTTTATGGTGGTGGCCCCGCTGTCGCCGGCCATTACGAACATCCTGCCCATTACTCCCGGTTCCAACCAAGTACCCAACTGGTCGGCCTGGAACTACTCGGGCTACGAGAGCAAGGCCTCGTGGCCCGAGTACCACGACGTGGTTACGACCATGGGCCGGCTCGGCCGACAGTACGGATGCGGCCGGGCGATGTGGGAGTACAGCTCGGACCAGGACCGCTTCGGCACCACCATGGGCCTCATGCTCTTGCCCTACTGGACCAAGAACTGCATTGGCTCCATGGAGGGCCTCACCTTTGAGTCCTCGGCCACCGTGCCCTATCACTTCTTAGACCAGGCCGAACTCTCCGAAGCCGGCAAGTCGAGCAACCCAATGGTCGGACTGAACTACGGCACAACGAATCTGAACCTCGGTATTGATCACCTGCAGATGCTGGGTGTGAAGTACTACATGGCGTATGCCCCGTCGATTATCACGCAGGCGGCCACCAACCCCAACCTCCACGAAGTGGCCGTCACTCGTGCCTGGGGTAATGGGGGAGCGCAGTGGCACATCTACCTCATCAAGAACTCCACCCTCGTCGAAGGGGTCCGCACTCTGCCGAACGTGGTGGCCAACATTTCGTCCCGCCAGGCGTGGCTCGATGCCAATCAGTCGTGGTGGCTCGACTCGAACCAGTGGCCGACGATGCTGGCCAGTGACGGACCATCGAGCTGGCCCCGCACTACCAATGCGCTGAAGACCCGGCGAGTCGGCGTGCTGCCCGTCAAGGTCACCCGAACCGTCGAAACCGATCAAGGCCTGAGCTTTAACGTCAACAAGACGGGCATTCCCGTCCTGGTCAAGATCTCCTACTACCCCCGCTGGCACGTGAGCGGCGCGACCGGTCCCTATCGCGTCAGTCCCAACCTCATGGTCGTGGTGCCCACCAGCAAGCACGTCTCGATGGTCTATGGCAACACGGC
>CANGMP010000078.1 GCA_947455165.1 Acidimicrobiaceae bacterium
ACGCGCGCACCACGTCTCGGACGTCGGTGAAATCTCGACGCGAGGTCAAGTTGCCCACCGGAATCTCGGTTCGCCCTTCGTTCGTGGCCGCAACCATTCGAGCCGTAATTCCCGGCAGAAAGAAGGCCGGACTCTGCCCCGGGCCCACGTGATTGAAGGGTCGAACAATGATGACGCGTTGGTTAAACCCTCGAGCCGCCTGCTCAGCAAAGATCTCCCCCGCCAACTTGCTGGCGGCGTACGGCGAGGCCGGGTGCGGTTCGGTGGCCTCGTTAATGGGCATCTGTGATGGATCGAGGGGTCCGTAGACGTCGGCCGAGCTAACAAAGAGCACAGTCGCCGCCGGCACCACGTCGCGAGCCACCGCCAAGACATTCGTCGTTCCACCAACGTTGACACGAACGACTGCACTCGGGTCATCCCACGATGTACCGACGTGACTCAGTGCGGCCAGGTGGTAGATCGCCTCGGGCTGACACTCCGTAAAGACCCGACCCAGGGCGTCCATATCAGTGATGTCGTTGGGGACATCAAACACCGTGACGGTGTCACCGCAGGCTTCGAGGTGCGCTCGAAGGTGGCGACCTACGAATCCATTTCCACCAGTCACGAGTGCGCGCATGACAGCGAAGCCTACTCAGCGACCGGCGAGAACTGAGGCGTACAGCTCGCGGTGCTGTTTGGCGGTCCGCTCCCACGTAAAGGTGGACGCGCGAGCCTGAGCCCGGCGAGAACGGTCGGCGCGCATCGCTGCGTCGAGCTCGAGCGACTGGAGAAGGCCAGCAGCCAAAGCCGGCGCGTCGCCGACTGGGACGAGCCGAGCGCTCTGCCCGGCTACTTCTTCCATCACCGTGCCCGCCGTCGTGAGCACCTCGGCGCCACAGGCCAGCGCCTCGAGCACCGGCAAGCCAAATCCCTCACCGCGCGAGGGGTAACAGACGGCTTGGGACTGGCGCATCAATGCCGGGACGAGCGAATCGTCGACGTAGCCGAGACGTCGAATTCGATCCTTGAAGGGGTGCGTTTCGAGCGTCGCGGCAACCCCACTCGTTCCCCATCCGCTCTGGCCTCCGAGCCACAACTCCACGTCGGAGTTCGTGGCGGCCACCTCGCCAAATGCGTCGAGCAACAGATCAAGACCCTTTCGCGGTTCAAAGGTTCCGAGGAAGAAGAAGTAGGGACGATCGGTTGGTAAGCCCGCTGCGCGCAGGCGGGCGTCGTCATTGGTGGCGTCGGCACCGAATCGTTCGAGATTGACACCAAGAGGAATCGTCGTGATTGGCACCGTCGGGGCGAGCAGCTCATGAACGAGCGCGGTCGTCGTTTCGCTGATTGAGATGAGGGCGTCGGCGTGGCGAGCCGAATACCTAATGGCGCGCTGGAAGAAGAACACTTTGGACTTCTCGTGCCACTCGGGATTTGTAAAGAACGTCATGTCGCAAATAGTCACCACGGTTGGGCGAACTCGGCGGCGAGGCATGGTGTAGTGAGGACCGTGCCACAGATCTGCTGACACTCTGGCGTTTCGGCCGAGGGCGGTCGCCTCGTAGAGCAGACGGGCCGGTCGTGGGGCCGGTACGAGTCCGAGCACCGTGGCTGATGGTGACCATTCGCGCCAGCGCGCTTCGTCGCCCGTGCGAGCGACTAACTCGAGCTCGGTGTCGGCCGTGGCGAGCCGTTTGGCAATTTCGACCACGTAACGGCCAGCACCCGCGGGCGTCGCCGGCACGGCGGAAACGTCGAGGGCGACCCTCACTGCCATACCCTCGTATGTTGCTCAGCCATGGTGGTCCACGTTAACGAAGCGACCGAGGCGCGGCGGGCTTGTCGGGCCGGTTCATCGTTGGAGAGAGCCAGGGCCCGAGCGAGACCGTCAACAATCGACGCCTCATCCAGGGGATCAACGTGCACGACATCACTTCGGTCTCGCGTGCTCGGCACCGACGTCGACGAGACGACCCGACTACCCCAGTGCAACGCTTCGAGGGGCGGAAGTCCCCAGCCTTCGCGCAGGGGCACGTAAGCGCTCACCGTGCAGCGGGCGTATAACCCCGCCAAAATCGGGCGCGGAACGAGGCCGGCCGTTATGGCCGTTCCCGTCTCAGTCAGACCCCAACCCCGGGGGCCGACAAGTACGAGTGGCCCAAGTTCGTGACCCTGCGCCACCGCGGCGGCGTGGGCTCGTGAGAGGCGTTCGAGATTCTTTCTCGGCTCCAGCGTGCCGACGCAGAGTGTGAAGGGCCCTTCAATCCCAAGTTCGCCCAGCAAGGCCGATGTACCGGCCTCATCGGCGGCCACTTCGTGGTCCAAACCAAGTGTGATGCGATGAATTCGATCGGCGGTGATACCCGCCTCTTGGAGCCGGAGGGACAACTCATCGGTCGTAGCCAAGACTCGAATGTCGCGACGCCCCACGACGAGCTGAAAACGGGCTTCGTGAAACGCCCGACCACGTTCAGTCGTGCTCTCCGGTTCATCGCGCCACGTCAAATCTTGCATGGTGACGCTTCGAATCTTCGAACCGGTCGGCGGACCAAATGGTCCGGCCAGCGTAGAAGCGTGAATTACATCGACGTGTGCCGGAACGCCGTAGTCCGACGAAGCCCACTTATCCGTGTAGTAGCGCAGGCGGAGGCGACTGGAGAACTCCCCCCACGCCGATGCGCTCGCGGGTGGTGGTCCAACCTGATGAACCGCCCACTCCGAAGAAAACTCATCAAGTCCGCGCAAGAGTCCTCGAACATACGTTCCAATTCCACCGGGCTGAGGCCGACGAAGCTGGTCCACACTGACGGCCACCTGCTTCATCGAGTTCTACTTTCGGCCACGGCGTCACGATAGAGCCGTTCGTAGCGCTCCGCGGCGACTGAGGGCTGAAAGTCCTGTGCGCGTAGTGCTCCGGCTGATTGCAAGAGTTGGCGGTGCGAGGCGTCACCGACGTTTCGACGCACCGAGTGGACAATTGCATCGAGATTGTCCGATTCAACGAGGTCGGCCGCTCCCTCGAGGAGCTCGCGGTTAACGTCCGTCGTTGTTGCCACCACGGGAACATTGGCGGCAAAGGCCGCGACCGCGAGCGATGGAAAGCGTGCCCCGTCTGAGAGGTGGACCACACTGAACGCCTCGGGTAGCAGTTGCCGCGCCCGACCTCGCGACCGCACCGTCACATTCGGGCAGGCCACTTTGATCAGCGACCCAGCTTCGCGGCTCGCGAGCACGGTGATGCCCAGTTGGTGTTCGGCGGCCAGTGCGGTGAGTGCCGGTTCAAGCTGCAAGAACTGGTTCGTTGTGCCAGTCACGCTCACCAAGAGCACTGAACCGGTTGTCTTCGAACTCTCGACCGAGATGGCGGGTGGCGCCACGGCAATATCGGCATTTTCGATTTCGAGGACGGACTGGACCTCACGTCGGGCGGCGTAGGACGTTGCGATAATGCGGGCACCTCGATCGACGGCGCGTCGAAGTTGTTGAATGCGCCAACGGCCCTCGGAGTCATCGCGCAGTGGACGCAAGTCATCCACCGAAACCAACAGCGGTGTTCGGCTCGTCGGCGGAACGAGGCGTCCCGCGACGTGGACGACGTCGACTGGTGGCAGGAGGCGATCAACCGCGAGACCTCGGCCGCGACGCCAGAGTGGTCGAAGGGCTGCAGGAAAAGTCCGCTGGACATCATTCATCCTCGCGTCGACCTTGGCGGTCGCAAACTTCACGAGTTGGATGTTGCGAGCTTCGAGCGCCAGCGCGAGGTCCAGCATGGTGTCACCAAGTGGCTCCAGCGATCCCGCCAGATCGAGTCCAACGCGCAGCGGCGCTTGTTTCAATGGCCGACCATGCGTGCGTGCATCTCGTTGGTCCACTCGGACCAGCGCTTAACAGCCCATGGTCCAAAAGGTTCAGCGCTCAGCGCGGCCAGTGCAACCCTGGCGTCAGGATCAACGAGCACCATTGCCCCACTCTTGCCAAAGTGTCCGTAACTACGGGGAGACCATGCCGAACCCATCCAGTGCTCCTTGGTCCCCTTGATCTCGGGACCAAGGCCCCACGGGCACGGTGAAAAACTTCCGAAGCCTGGAACCACCCCATCAAGATGCGCGAGATAGGGAGTAGTCATCGTCGCGAAGGTCTGCGGTGATAACAGATCGCCTCGTAGCCACGCCGTCGCGAGTACTTCGAGTGAGCGAAGCGAACCACGAAGTCCGGCCGCGAGCGACCCCTCGTTCGTTACATCGGCCATTCCGAGTGGCGAAAGACAGCGGTCGTTAAGCCAATCGAAGGGGTCTCGTTGACCAACGACGCGTTGAATCAACAGGTCGTATCCGTAACTCGAATAAACCCGCTTATGACCGAGGGGTTGCATTGGGGCCGTGGCATCAATTCCGACACCGGAGGAGTGAGAGAGCAGATGTGCCGCGGTGGAGTTCTGCGGACCTAGTGGCAGGTCGAAGTCGATGAATCGCCATTCTTTTTCCACGCCCACAGCTAAGGCCACGGCCAATTTTGAGACGGAGGCCCATTCGCGAATACGGGTGGCATCACCCTGCGTGGCGACCGTCTCCACGGTGCCATCGCGCAGCGCGAGCAACGTCATGGCCGAATCGTCTGGCCAGCCATTGAGAAGTGAAGGGGCGGACATACTTTCGAATTCTACCGAGCGCGCCTCTAAGGTCAGGGGCGTGATAGCCGTACTTTGTGGTGGTGTTGGAGCAGCTCGACTGTTGAGAGCGATGCGGTTGCGGGTCGACGATTCAGACCTGACGGCCATTGTGAACGTTGGCGATGATCTCGTACTTCACGGACTCACTATTTGCCCCGACATCGACACAATCACGTACACGCTCGCCGGCCTAAACGACGACGAGCGCGGCTGGGGTCTTAAGAATGAGACATGGACCGCCATGGCTCGCCTCGGCGAACTCGGCGGCGAGTCGTGGTTCTCACTGGGCGATCAAGATCTCGCGACCCACCTCTACCGCACCCAGCG
>CANGMP010000079.1 GCA_947455165.1 Acidimicrobiaceae bacterium
ACAGCGAGGTCAATACTGTCGCAGAGCAGCTCACCATGCGGCTCGTCCCACCACATCGCCACGCGATGGCCACGCAATGTCAGCGCTTCAGCTAAGGCATTATTTCGACCGATTTCATACCAGGCCGAACTCGGTCCGGTTCGCCCAGCGACCTTGCCTCGAGTTAAGAGGGCGATCGTGGCCACTAGGCCGCGACCACCACGCGGAGGAAGTAGTCGACGAGGGCGTCAGCGTCACCACGCAGGCGATTGCCATTGCGGCGGGCCGAGTCGAGGAATCCCTCAATATCGAGGCCACTTTCACGGACTGCGGCGTCATCACGAAACCAGTCGTCGAGCTGGTCGGCATCGACTTCGGGGTGGAATTGAACTCCGAAGGTCCTCCCGATCCGAAAGGCTTGAACGGCCTTGTCTGAGTGGGCGAGCACGGTGGCCCGTTGGGGCAAGAGCGAATGGTCGTAGTGGAATTGAAACCAGGGTCCGCCGACTGGGAAGTCGGGGTCGTCGCTCGTTAGCTCAAAGAAGCCCACTTCCCCTTCGGGGGCTCGCTCCACCGTGCCCCCGAAGTGGCGACAGAGCATCTGGCTGCCAAAGCAGATACCAAAGACGGGGATGTCCCGCTCGATGGCTTCGGCCATCGCCGCGAGTTCATCGTTTAACCAAGCGGCCTGGACGGCTCGGTCGTACACCGAATCGTTGGAGCCGAGGATGAGCAGAATGTCAACTTCGTCCAGCGCACTCGGAGGTGCACCGACACCGACCAGCTCCACCGAAACTTCATACCCTCGACGTTCAAAGGCCTCGCGAATCAGTCCAGGGTGATCGGTGGCGTGGTGGCGCCAGACTCGTAGGTGCGACATAGTGAACCTCAATCCTTTAATGGCTCGGTTGTAGCCTACGAAGAAATCGCCAAATTGGTTCACGTAAAGGACGCACAATGAAGGGCACGCCAGAGGTACTCCAAGAGTTTCGTAAAGAGTCCTTTACCGCACTCAACCGGACGCGCGTTGTCTATCGCTACGGAACTGGGCCATCCGTGTTGATCTTGAGCGAGATGCCGGGCATCACCCCGGCGCTCGTCACCTTCGCCAAGCGTGTAGCCGACCAGGGTCTCAGTGTGACCCTGCCCCACCTCTTTGGTCGTGATGGCAATAGTGCTAACAACGGCGAATTCCTCAAGACCTTTGGCGAAGTTTGCATCTCACGAGAGTTCACCCTCTTTGCCACCGGCAAATCCAGTCGGGTGACTCGCTGGCTGAATGAACTCGCTCACCACGAACATGAAACCAACGGTGGGCCTGGCGTCGGGGTCATTGGCATGTGCCTGACTGGCGGCTTTGCTCTCGCCATGATGGTCGACCCCGTCGTCGTGGCACCCGTGCTCTCGCAACCTTCGTTGCCCGTTGGGCGCAAGCCAGCATCACGTCACGATCTCGGGATCAGCGATGATGAACTGCTTCGCGTCAAGGCCCGCACTCAAAATGGTGTGTGCGTCCAGGGCTATCGATTCTCGGGCGACAAGCTCTCGCCTGGCGAGCGGTTTCAGAACCTGCGCGACGTCCTCGGTGACGCGTTCCTTGGTGTCGAGATCGACTCGTCCCTCAACAATGAGTGGGGATACCCTGCCGACGCCCACTCGGTCTTCACTGAAGGCCAGGACAATAAGCCCGGCTCACCCACCACGACAGCGATGGAGCAAGTGCTCAGCTTTTTTAGTCAGCAGTTGAGGCCCACGGCCTAACCGGCGGGGAGCTCCCAGCCCATCGACTCCGCGATCTCGCGACAGGTTGGGCAGATGGGGTACTTGCGAGGGTCCCGACCGGGCACCCAGACTTTTCCACACAGGGCCTTAACGGCCGATGAGTTAATCATCCCCTCCACCACGGAGTTTCCGAGTGGAACGAAATCGCCCTTCTCGGGGGTGTAGCCCTCGAGGACGATGTGAGTGAAGCGCTCGTGGTCACCGTGGTCGACTTCGGGCGTCGTAACGAGTTCGGTAATCGTCTCGGTCGAAGTGCTCACTGCGTAATCCTAGAGACGATCAGTAACCTGCGAAGGTATGAAACGCCGTCGTCCCCGTAAGCCTGCGCTGCGACCGATGGCCATCTCTTCGTCCCACTTCGACAAGCAGGGCAAAGCCAAGAATCCCTATCGCTCCGAACTTGAGGCCCGGCAGGCGGCTGCGGCGACCTTTGCAATCAATGGTGTTGACCTTGACTCGTATAAGTGTCCTGAGTGTCACGCTTGGCATAACGGTCGCCGTTTCGCCGACTCCTAAGCCCTGAACTGGCAAGGTGGCGAGCCTCCCGCCATCTACGGCACAATAGAGGTGAGGAAAAGAGAAGGTATGTCTGTTAGCGCTTACATTTTGATTCAGACCGAAGTTGGCAAGGCCAGCGAAGTCGTGCACGCCACCCGCGCCATTGCTGGCGTTGAAGAGTCGAACGAAATTACGGGCCCCTACGACGTCATCGTTCGATGCTCGTCGGAGAACCTTGACCTCCTCGGTCAGTTCGTGATCAGCGCCATCCAAAAGATTGGCGGCATCACCCGAACCTTGACCTGCCCCGTCGTCAACGTCTAACCGAACGCGCCCTTGGTTTCGAGGGTCGCAACTTCGTCAGCACTGACACCCCAGCGAGTCAGACCCGCGCGAGTACCCGCACCGGCAGCCGTTGGAGTCGAACGAATAGCACCGGGCGTCTTTGAGAATCGTGGTGCCGGGTTCGGCTGCAGCGTTGGCTCGCTCGTAAAGGTTTGACGCGCCACGTTGTGGCGATGTGCCGCCGCTTCGGTGGGAGACAACACCGGCGTAACGCACGCGTCGACATCTTCAAAAGTCGCCGTCCACTCATCACGAGTCTTGGTCATAAAGATTTCGGCAAAGCGAACTTTCATTGCGGCCCACTGGGTCCGGTCCATCTGCGGGGGCAGTTCGCTGCCTTCGAGACCCATGCCACGGAGGAGCTCTTCATAGAACTTCTTCTCGATGGCACCAACGGCCACGAATTTGGCGTCGGCCGTCTCGTAGACCTCGTAAAAGTGTGCCCCGGTGTCCAAGATGTTGGTGCCGCGTTCCTCTTGCCACAGACCTGCGCCCATGAAGGAGTAGGTCATCGCCATGAGCGACGCTGCGCCGTCAACCATGGCCGCATCCACAACCTGTCCTTCACCGCTCGTGCGGGCGTGCACCAATGCAGCCATGAGCCCAAAGGCCAGCAGCATGCCACCGCCACCGAAGTCTCCGACCAAGTTGAGTGGTGGCATCGGGCGCTCCCCTTCGCGACCTATTGACCACAGGGCTCCGGAGAGGGCGATGTAGTTGATGTCGTGACCGGCCCGCTGGGCCAGTGGACCGTCTTGACCCCAACCAGTCATTCGTCCGTAGACGAGCTTGGGGTTGACGGCATGAATATCGGCTGGACCGACGCCGAGTCGCTCAGCCACTCCTGGTCGGAAGCCTTCCAGCAGAATGTCGGCCTCGCGTGCCAGGCGCAAGACGAGATTGCGTCCGTCTTCGTTCTTTAGATCGATAGCCACCGAATCTCGTGATCGATTCAAGAGATCCCAGGAAGGATCGCCACTGGCATTGACATTGCCCCGCTCGAGCCGAAGCACGTCGGCCCCGAGGTCAGCCAGCAGCATGCAGGCGTAGGGCGACGGCCCAATACCGGCCAGTTCCAATACCTTCACACCACTAAGCGGTCCTGACATATGTCCTCCTTGGTCGTGGTGAGCGTATCGCTCCACTTCGGTTTGGTTCAGTAATCTCACTCCGTGAACGAACTTTCTTGGCCGCAGACCTTCCAATTTGGCGTCGCTACGGCGGGCTTTCAGATTGAGGGTGGGTACAACGGACCCAACCAACCTCGTAACAACTGGGCCGACTGGGAAGACAGTGGTCGAGTGGCGGTTTCGGGGACAGCCAATAGTTTCTGGAGTGACTACGAGCGCCAGCTAGACCTCGTGGTGACCATGGGGCTCGACAGTTTCCGCATGTCAATTGAGTGGTCGCGAGTGGAGCCCGCCCCCGGTGAGATTGATGAATCGGCCGTTGCTCACTACCGGACCATTCTCGAGGCGGTGCGAGCACGAGGACTTCGCCCTCTCGTAACGCTGCACCACTTCACGAACCCGGCCTGGCTGGGCACGGATCCGTGGCTCAACGACGAGGGATGGCGCCGACTCGCTGACTGGTACGAACTGGCAGTCAAGCGATTCGGCGACCTGTGTACCGAGTGGATCACGAGTAATGAGATCAACATCTTTGCCATCAATACGTACTTCCACGGCATCTTTCCGCCAGGACGTAAGAACGACTTTGAAGCCACGGTGGCCACGATTGATCATCTCTTGGCTGCCCATGTCGTTGGGTACCAGCGAATTAAGGCACTGCAGCCCGAGAGTGTTGTTGCTACCAACAACTACTCCTTTTCGATCTACGAGCTCGACCGCTTCCTCCTCGACACGCTGTACGCGTACCACTACGCAAAGACGGGTGAGGAGCGCCTCGCGTGGCTCCGTGAACGACGTGCCGCGCACTATCGGCAAGTCCCCGGCGGTAAGGGGATCTACGCTCCACTCGAGGCGTATCTTCGACGACTCGCGGCTAAGCGAATTCCCCTCGAGACGGGTTTTCCAACGACCGAGAAGGTTCTCCGCGGCGCCACTACTCCGCGCCTCCTCGACATTGCCCAACTGGACTACTACGCCCCAACGGTTGCTGAACACATCACACTGCCGGGCAAGAAGACGGCCGGTGGTCGATGGAAAAAGGTTGGTCGACCTCTCTGGGACGACCGACCCGATCCGGCCATGTTCCTGGACTACGTTCGCGAGGCC
>CANGMP010000080.1 GCA_947455165.1 Acidimicrobiaceae bacterium
CTGTAAGCGTGTGCTGCTCGCCTCGGACTGGTACTCCACGCTGCAGCGAGAGAACGTCTCGCTCGTCACGTCGGGCATTTCGTCGATCAACGCCACCGGCATCGTCACGAACGATGGCGTACAGCACGATGTCGACGTCATTGTGTACGCCACCGGTTTCTCCACCCACGACTTCCTGGCGCCCATGACCATTACTGGCCGTGATGGTTCGACGTTGCGCGAGGCCTGGGCCATTCGTCCCTTGGCCCACCGGGGTATGACGGTGCCGAACTTTCCGAACTTCTTTGTCCTCTACGGACCGAACACCAACCTCGGCTCCAATTCGATACTCTTCATGCTCGAGGCCCAGATTGCGTACGCGGCACACCTGATGCGCGCGGCCAACGACCGACGCTGGACCGGCATTGAAGTGACGCCCGAGGCTCTTACGTCGTGGCGCGAACTCATTGACACCGAGTCCAGTGACACGGCCTGGGTGCAGGGCTGCCACTCCTGGTACACGGTTGACGGTGTGAACACCAACAACTGGCCGAAGAGCTCGTGGCAGTATCACCAGATGATGCGGGCCGTTGACTTGGCGAGCTACCAGCCCGTCGCATGAGTCGGCACCTGCCAATCGCCCCGCAGCGTTTGGCGATGAGTGGCCTCAAGCGCCTCGTCTTTAATCCCGACGTACCGTTCGAAAAGCAGCGGGCCCGCCTGCGCATGGCGACCAAAGCCAGCGGGGGAGGGAGCGAGGTCACCTCAGTGCACGTCGGTGGCGTGCGGTGTGACAAGTTCGTACCGGCAACATTGAGTTCTGAGACTGTGCTCGTCTACGTCCACGGTGGTGGCTACTGCGTCGGCTCGCCGGATCTCGGTCGGGCGCTCATCGCGTCCCTCGCCGAGCTGCTCGGTCTCCGTGCCCTGCTCGTTGACTACCGTCTCGCGCCCGAGCACCCAGCTCCAGCGGCAGTTGATGATGTTCGAGCCGTGCTCGCCGCAGTGGGGGAGAACGTCGTCTCGATTGGCGACTCGGCCGGCGCCGGTGCACTCGTCGCCGCACTGCAGAGCCAGGCTGCCCGGGCCACCGTTTTGATCTCCCCCTGGCTTGATCTCTCCGTCAGTCACGGCGATGACCTCGAACTCGTTGAACGTGACCCCGTCTTGAGTCCCGAGTGGCTCGAGATGTGTGCCGCGGCCTACGCCGGTGTCGACCGATCGAATCCTTTGGTGTCTCCCCTCCAGGGCGAACTGCGCTTGCCGCCGACGATGCTGGTTGGAGGCACCGATGACATTCTCAATCCCGACGCCGGACGTCTCTTTCAACATCTCACGGACCAGTCGACCCCAGTCGTGGCTCACCTCGTTGTGAGCATGTGGCACGACTTTGCGTTGTCGGTGGGCCGACTTCTCGCCGCCGATACGGCTCGCGACGCCATGGCTGAATTCCTGTCACCCCACATCGTTCGTTAGTGCGTTTCGCCCTCTGTTATTGTCGCCACTAGACCAATTCCGGGGGGAAGATTCATGTCAACTAACAAGCCGCTCGTCGAAGACTTCGCAACTGACTGGGACCACACCGACCCACAATGGGTCGCAAATCCCTATCCGATTTGGGAGGATCTGCGCGAGCGTTGCCCCGTGGCCCACACCAATCGCTACGGCGGTGCCTGGTTCCCTTCTACCCACGAAGGCGTGAGCCGCATCGCTAAGGACACCGAGAACTACACGAGCCGCTCGGTCGTTATTTCGAATCTGCGCCCCACCGACGAAGATCTGCCGGCGCCCATCGGCATTGCGCCTCCCATTACCTCGGACCCGCCCTTCCACGCGATTGCCCGCCGTTTGATCTTGCCGGCCTTTGCGCCCGGCGTCGTCAACGCGCTCGAGCCCCAGATTCGCGCGTTGTGCAATCGCCTGATTGACCAGATGGGTAGTGGTGACATTGTCAACGGTGGCACGCAGTACGCGCAGTACATCCCCGTCGGTGTTATTCAGCAGATGCTCGGCTTCCCCGAAGACGACATCGAAATCTTCTTACAGATTGTCATGGACGTCCTTGACGCCATCGACCTCCCAGCAGCCGAACGTCAGGCTCGCGGCGACGTGAACCGCGCCTACTTCGAGGCTCAGGTCCAAGACCACATCGACAACCCCCGTGACGACTTCACGTCGTACCTACTTAACGTCGAGATCGAGGGCCACAAGCTCGAGATGGACCACGTGCTCGGCACGATCTTGCTGACGCTGGTGGCCGGTATCGACACCACGTGGTCGGCTATCTCGTCGTCACTGTGGCACTTGGCTCATCACCCGGATGACCTGGCTCGACTCGTCAATGAGCCGGAACTAATTGACATGGCCGTCGAGGAGTTCCTCCGCTTCTACGCGCCAGTAACCATGGCCCGACTCGTGGCCAAGGACCACGACTTTGATGGCTGCCCGATGAAGAAGGACGACTGGATCTTGCTGGGCTTCCCGGCCGCCAACCGTGACCCCAAGGTCTTTGAGGACGCGGACACGTTCATCATTGACCGCAAGGAGAACCGCCACGTGGCCTTTGGCCTTGGCATTCACCGTTGCGCCGGATCGAACTTGGCCCGCCTCGAACTCAAGGTGGCCATCCAGGAGTTCATCAAGCGATTCCCGACATTTACCTTGGAACATCCCAATGAGGTCACCTTCGCTCCCGGTCAGGTCCGGGGTGCTCGGAACGTGCCGATCCGCGTCAAATAAGGACATAGAGCCCCGCGCCAGCGTGGTGGCAGTGAGACAAAAGTAGTGTTATTGTCTCATCAACCACTGAAGGAGGGGTCATGAAGGTTGTTATTAACGCCGATGCATGCACCGGACAGGGACGTTGCTTCGGCATCGCACCAGAGCTGTTCGATTTTGATGACTTGGGTAACGGAGTCGTTAAGGGTGATGGAGTAGTCCCGCCCGAACTCGAAGAGAAGGCACGCCTCGCCGAGGCCAACTGCCCCGAGCACGCAATTTCAATCGAGGCCTAGTCATGACTATCAAGCCTCCAGTAGAAGACTTCGCGACCGACTGGGACCACACGGACCCGCAGTGGGTTGCTAACCCGTACCCCATCTGGGATGAACTGCGCGAGAAGTGCCCCGTCGCTCACACCAACCGGTACGGCGGTGGTTGGTTCCCCACCACCTACGAACTCGTGTCGGCCGTTGCGAACGACACCGACAACTTCACCAGCCGCACCGTGGTTATTGGTAACGGGCGTCCCGGCGAAGACGCTCCGCCCGCCCCGATCGGTGTGGCCCCGCCAATTTCGTCGGACCCGCCCTTCCACCACATCGCTCGTCGTTTGATCCTGCCGGCCTTCTCGCCTGGCGTGGTCAACAACATCGAGCCCTTTGTCCGTGAGTACTGCAACAAGTTGCTCGACAACATGGAGGGCAAGGACGTCGTCAACGGTGGTTCGGACTACGCCCAGTACATCCCGGTCGCCGTTATCCGCCAAATGCTCGGCTTCCCGGAGAAGGACGAGGACTTGTTCCGTCACTTCGTGCACGTGGTGCTCGAAGGTATCGACGAGCCCGACCTCGAGAAGCGAATTGCCCAGTTTGAGCCCATCCAGGCCTACTTCGAAAACCAGATCAACGAGCACATCGAGAACCCTCGTGACGACCTCACGTCGTACTTGCTCAATGCTGAGATCGCCGGTGGCAAGTTGCAGCCTGAGCACATCTTCGGCACCATGATCTTGGTCCTCGTGGCCGGTATCGACACCACCTGGTCGGGCATTGCTTCATCGCTCTACCACTTGGCGACGAACCCCCACGACCTCGAGCGTCTCGTGAACGAGCCTGAACTCATGCCACTGGCGATTGAAGAGTTCCTGCGTTTCTACTCACCAGTGACGATGGCGCGCCTCGTGAAGGACGACTTCGACTTCAACGGTTGCCCGATGAAGAAGGACGACTGGCTCCTGCTGGGCTTCCCGGCCGCTAACCGCGACCCGAAGGCCTTTGAGGACGCCGACAAGTTCATCATTGACCGCAAGATCAACCGCCACGTCGCCTTCGGCCTCGGTATCCACCGTTGCGCCGGATCGAACTTGGCTCGCATGGAGATGCGCGTGGCCATTGAAGAGTTCATCAAGCGCTACCCGAAGTTCACGTTGGCTGCAGGTGACGCTGACTCGGTGACCTGGTCTCAGGGCCAGGTTCGCGGTGCTCGCAACCTGCCGTTGACGATTACGAAGTAGTTCTACTTCTCTTCAGCGACGCCCGGGTCGCTGGCCGTTTGGGCCAGTGGCTCGGGCGTTTCGCTTACCTGGGTGCTGAGTGGTGTCGGCAGTTCGCTGTGCACCACAGTGGGTGTCTTGGCGCCACTCCAACGTTCGTACCCGATCCATGCCACCACCACGACGGTGCCGGTGAGTAGCGCGTACAAGCCGGCCTGCAAGAGTGCGGAGCCGATTCGATCGGCGAGTTTGGTGAGCACGACGTGCAAGTTGCCGTCGTCCATCTTGATGGCCTCAACGGTGCTGCCGAGTCGGGCCCCAAAGGCGCTGAGGATAAAGCTCGGAATACCGAGGGTGAGGGCCAGGGCGAGCTTGCGACGGAAGGCGTTGCGAATGGCGAATCGGGCAATTACGAGGGCCAGCCCGAGACCAACGAGC
>CANGMP010000081.1 GCA_947455165.1 Acidimicrobiaceae bacterium
CCTTGTTGGCGATCAGCATTGCCGGTGTTCCAGTCTTCAGCACCCATCGGGCGGCGAGTTGGTCCTCGTCGGTGAGTCCCACGCGGGCGTCTACGACCAACAGAACGAGCGTTGCCTCATCCAGAGCGGCGTTGGCCTGCTTGGAGACCTTGTCTTCGAGTTCATCGCCGGCCTGCAGCCAACCACCGGTGTCGGTGACGTCAAAGGTGATTCCGTTCCATTCGACTTCGAAGGTCTTGCGGTCGCGGGTTACGCCACGGTGCTCCTCGACAACGGCCACACGACGGCCGGCGAGACGATTTACGAGTGAGGACTTCCCGACATTGGGGCGCCCCACAATAACTACTTGCGGCTTCATGGACGCTTGCTCCTGTCAGATCGCCACTCCTCAAGATACTCGCGAAGCGCAAGGCCGCTGGTGGGAATGACTTTCACTGAGCCCGGCAGCTCCTCTGGCGTGCTTCCGTCGAGGAAACGGCCCTCGGAGAGGCACACGTCCGGAAGTATGTAGGTGTACGCGTCGATGCCTAACGATTCAATGGTTCGGGCAATGTCGGGGCCGGTCATAAGCCCAGCCACTTTGATGTTCCCACCGAAAAATTCGTTACGAACAATGCCAACGTGAGCTTCGATTGCAGCGGCCGCTAGCAGTCCGCGAATGGTCGGTGCCCCATACTCCCCCGTCAGGATGCAAAGTTCTTCTCTCATCACGGACGATGATTCGCTTGACCCTAACGTGCGAGGGGCGCGGTAGCCCTCCGCCGGGGCACCATCCACACTCTGGAAAAAGCCGGTTCCCAGGGAGTTCATTGGAACTCTATCTTCAAAACTCTCAATAAAGGTCGCCGTGAGGCCGACACCGTTCTCGATGAGGTCGACAATGTCCTCGCTGGTAACCGCTGGAGGGGTTCGTCCGGCCAGTAAATACAGCTCGTCGCTGGCGTAGAACAGTGGTCGACCAATCGCGTCATCGGCTACCAGAGCCCAGCGTTCAATGGTGTCAACTGTCGCCGCCGCCTCAGACGTGGTGAGGGGTCTCATGGTCGATTCGGCCGAAAAGTCGCTCACCCCAATTGGAACCACGCTCAATGTTCGAAGCTGGCTGTACAGCGACAACGTGTCGGCCAAGGTTCGCTCAAGTTCGGCGCCATCGTTCACGTCGGGACAGAGCACTACTTGGCCGTGAACGTCAATGCCTAGATCCAGGAGAGCCGAGAGCCAACGCAGGCTCGTTGCCCCGCGCGGATTACGCAACATGTCGGCACGGAGGCTGGGATTCGTCGTATGAATTGATACATACAGCGGGCTGAGACCTTCGTTGGCCACACGCTCGAGGTCAAATTCGGTAAAACGCGTAAGAGTTGTGTAGTTGCCGTAAAGGAATGAGAGACGGTAGTCGTCGTCCTTAACGTAAAGACTGCGTCGCATCCCCTTGGGTAGTTGATAGATGAAGCAAAAGGTGCAGTGATTGTCACAGGTGCGAATTCGGTCAAAGACTGCAGATTCAATGGTGATTCCGAGTGGTCGACCGGCATCTTTGGAAATGTCAATCTGCCTTGAGAGGGGCTCGCCCTCGCGCTGAATCAACAGGCGAACCTGTTCCCCATCGGTGAGCCGCTGGTACTCAATGACGTCAGTGGGCGGAATGCCGTTGATTGAGACAATGGTGTCGCCGACCAGAAGTCCCGCCTCGTGAGCAGGCGTGGTCGGAGAAACTGAGGAAATTACGGCACCCGACACCCCCGTAGCCTAGGTCCTCGCTTTGCCCTAGTGATTATTAGGCTGAAGCCGTGCCCGTCGACAAAGTCATCCTGGCCTCACCACGAGGTTTCTGTGCTGGTGTGGAAAAAGCCATCAAAGCGCTCGACTGGATGACGAAGGTCTTTTCACCGCCGGTCTACTGCTATCACGAGATTGTTCATAATCAGTACGTCGTTGATCACTTCAAGAGTCTTGGCGTCATCTTTATTGACGACGTAGCTGAAGCCCCTGTGGGAGCACCCATCATGTTGAGTGCACACGGCTCGCCGCCGTCGGTCATTGCAGCCGCTCAAGAAAATGGTGGAACCGTCGTTGACGCCGTCTGTCCGCTCGTAACCAAAGTTCACCATGAGCTTCGTGTGCGGTCACGCAAGGGTTACACCGTGCTCTATGTAGGACACGAGGGGCACGAAGAAGCTGTTGGCACCATGGCGGTCGCCCCTGAGTCGGTGCACCTCATTCAGACGGAGGCCGACATTGACGCGGTTGGCGCTGGCGAAGGGCCATTTGCACTTCTGAGTCAAACCACTCTGTCGCTTGACGAATGGCAGCATTTGCGTGACTACGCCATCGCCACGATTCCAGAACTCTGGCTACCTAATCGATCAGATCTTTGCTTTGCGACAACGAATCGACAGGCCGCACTTCGTGAAATCGCGAGCCAGTCTGATGCGGTAATTGTGATCGGATCGGCCAACTCGTCCAACACGGTGGCCTTAGCCAAGGTGGCCAGTGCCGTTGGCTGCCCGAGGGTTTACCGAATCAATCAGGCCAGTGAACTTCCTGACGACTTGAGCGGTGTAATTGGCGTCACGGCCGGCGCCTCGGCGCCAGAGTCTCTCGTAGATGAAGTGGTAAGGACTCTGAATCCAACTGACGGTGTTTATGTCAATTCCGTTACGATCGAAGACGAGTACTTCCCGCCTCCTCCCGAGCTCCGAGAACTCTTGCGATCGCTGGAATCTCTCGTTTCACTGGCATTTAAGGCAAAACTGCCTGCGGATGACGTAGCCAGTCGCGATCGGGAATATTCAGCGGCCGCTGTCTTGTCGGCCTAGTTACCGAGAGATTCTCCAGTCGGCCCAGCGCTAGGTGCGACAATATCTAAATGGCAACTTTTGCACGTATGGACGAGTCCACTCGCGAACAGTGGATGGTTATCGCTGAAGAGACGGTCGCGAATCAGCCTCGAGTCGCCGAGCAGATTCTCTCCATGCTTCGTAGCCTCGCCACCATTACTGACGGTTTTGCAGTTGACCAGCTGGCGCACGCCTTGCAGACTGCGACCTTGGCTGAGGACGCCGGTATGGACGAGCAGGTGATCGTTGCATCTCTGTGCCACGACATCGGCAAGTTGATCTCAGTACCGAATCACCCGGGAATTGCGGCCGAAATCCTGCGCCCATACGTTCGCGACGACGTGTATTGGATGATCCGCGCCCACCAGGATTTTCAGGGTAAGCACTACTACGAACACCTCGGCATGGACCCTGATCTGCGTCGTAATCACGTCGACCAGCCTTGGTTTGACCTTGCTCGCCAGTTTGCTGACGACTGGGACCAAACCAGCTTTGACCCTTCTGTAACACCCCGTCCTCTCGAACACTTCGAACCACTGGTTCGTTCGGTGTTCTCTAAGCCTCACAGCATCTAAGGAATATTTGTGGCCGCGAAATTGATTGACCTGGAGAAGCGTCGTTACGCCTCAATGAAGCAGTACGCCATTAAGCAGGCCCTCGAGCGTCTCGACGCTGAGCACCCTGGCTTTAGGCCTGAGCCCTGCGTGGCCCTCATCGCGGCCTACGAAGAGGAGGGCAACATTGGCCCGGTCCTCGAGAAGATGCCCGAAACCTGTCTCGGCGAGAAGTACACCACCGTGGTTATTGTCGACGGCGGAGATGACCGTACGGCCGAGATCTGCCGAACCTTCCCTGACGTCATTGTGATTGAATTTCCCGTGAATCTCGGGCACGGAGTCGCCCTGCAGGTTGGATATCGCTTCTGCATCGAGAGAGGCGCTCAGTACATCGTCACTCTCGATGCCGACGGTCAGAACGACCCCGTGGAGCTGCCTACGCTCATCCAAGACATCGTCGAAGACAAGAGCGACTTCGTCCTCGCCTCACGCCGACTTGGTGTTGACACCACGGAGAACCACTTCCGCGCCGTCGGCGTTCGAGTCTTCTCCTTCATCGTGAACCTCATGACTCGTCAGCACTTGACCGACACCTCAACCGGTTACCGCGGTCTGCGCGTGAGCATGCTGGCTGACGTTATTGATCGCCTCGAACAGGAGCAGTACCAGACGTCAGAGCTACTCATCACCGCGCTCAAGCGCGGTTGGCGAGTCTCTGAAGTTCCCACGGTGTGGCACCCTCGCCATTCTGGTACGACCAAGAAGGGTAGTAACTGGCTCTTTGGCTTCCGTTACGCCCGCGTGGTGTTCAAGACCTGGTGGCGCGAACGCTAATTCAGCAGATCCCGAGCCTCGTTGTAGGCCTGTTGTAGCCCCACTCTAAGTTCTTCGGTTGCTTCGGCTAACGCCGTACGGCTCACACGAGATTCGTTGCTAGGAGGCGTGATTGGCTTGCCGATCACAACGGTGGTGCGAACGGGTCGCGGAAGCTTCGCCCCCTTCTTCATCGCCTTCTCAGTGTTTCCAAGCCCTACGGGAATGACGCTGGCGCCCGCTCGAGATGCGATGAACATCGCACCTTCAAAGAGTGGTCCAACGTCGTCACCCTCTTGACGCGTTCCTTCAGGAAA
>CANGMP010000082.1 GCA_947455165.1 Acidimicrobiaceae bacterium
CGCCGGCCACCACTGAAAAGTAAAAAGCCGCCGTCTCGTCGGTCGCGGCACTCGTGAAGACTTCGGGCGCAAAGGTGCGGAAACGCTGGATGGCTTTGTCGTTGAATGAGGCCACGATGACCGAATCAGTGCGTCCGAGGCGACGCAGTTCGTTGGCGAGCAACTCTTCGTAAGGCTCAACCTCTGGATCGGTCCGCTTGATGTCCATATTGAGCACAACACCAGGAAAGGCCTCGGAGACCTCTTCAAGCGTGGCAATACCAAAGGCTCGGTCACGGGGTGCCTTGCCCCGGTGGACATACTCACTGGCGTCGCGACCGGGCGTCACGGCGTCACCCTCGATCCACCAATAGGAGTTGTCCATTTCGCGAAGTTCGGCCAGCGTCAGGTTGGCAATCTCGCCGACATGGTTTGTGGTGCGGTCCACGGTCTCGTCGTGGCAAACCACGATGTAACGGTCCTTGGTGGCGTGAACATCGAGCTCAATGGCCGGAGCACCGAGCGCCACGGCCTGCCCAATGGCGTGGAGCGTGGAAGAGGGACCCTCAAAGGCACCGCCTTGGTGAGCAAAGGCCACGACACGGCGATCAAGCCAGGGGTTGTTCTTCACGGTTAGCTCCTCGGTACGAGATTCTTTTCGGTGTAACGCTCCATGATGAAGGCCAGCAACGGAACAAAACCGGCGGCCAGCATCAAGAAGAAGTAGAAAATTTTGATTCGCGCCTTCAAGATCAAGTTGAAGCACGCCACCATGTAAATCGGGTAGAGCACGACGCCGTGTGAAAGACCCACGATGGAACGGGCCACGTGGAGCGACTTCCACAGGGACTCGTTCACTGAGTGCAGTACCACAAAGAACGCCAGCAGCAGCAAGGTTGTGCCAGTGATGTAGGCCATGATTTTGTAAAAACGTAAAGCGCGATCCATTAGTGCCCCCAGAGCTTCTTGCGAGGCTGCTGGGCCAGTGCCTCGAGATGGTCGTTGTATGCGGCAAGTTCCGGCGACTCCGATTCGAGGGCCCGGGCCGACTGGGCCTCGGCGCGCATCTTCTCTTCAAATTCGCGACGGGCCTTCTCTTGGGCTTCGGTGACCTTCTCAATATTGATGAGGGCGTACCAGCCGAGAATTCCCGCAAATCCAAAGACGGGCCACTCAATGGCGTAGAGATAACTGAGCGCGTTGCCATCCGAGGCTCGACCAAACTGCCAGACGGCGGCGGCCACGCAACCACTGAGCCAGGCCAGCAGTGTTAGATGGAGCAGTAATGCTCGTGGTGAATACCACTTCGACTTCACGGGTTGAGCCTACCGAGCGCTCCTCTCTGGCTCGCGCCAACGTCACGAGCGACGGTGGGTAGATTTTTCGTATGAACGACATGGCTCCGATGCTCGAACCCTTTTCGTGGCACCATCTCGGGCAGTGGCACCTCGGGCTCTTGCCGATTGTGATGTTGGCGCTGGCTACCGCTTGGTACTTCTGGTCCGCCCATTCAATCCCGGGCTGGTCGGGCTGGCGCCGCGTCTGGTTCGCCCTCGCCATCATCACCACATTCCTCGCCACCCAGTCCGTCATTGGCCTCTACGACATGGAACTCTTCAGTGCCCACATGGTTCAGCACTTGATGCTGGTCATGGTGGCCGGTCCGCTCTTTGCCCTCAGTGCGCCGGCCGATCTGTGGCGAGCGACGTCCCCACTCGGTGCCCGCGTCCTTGACTCGCGACCGATGCGGATTATTCAGCATCCCGTCTTTGGCTTCGCGCTCTATGCCGCCTTTATTCCGGCCACGCACCTCTCAGTGCTCTTCAACTGGATGCTCGAGTTCTCGTGGTTCCACCACGGTGAACAGATTGCCTTTCTCGCGGTGGGCTACCTCTTCTTCCGTCACGCCGTTGGCGCGGAAGAAGGCATACAGCTGCACCCCGGCCTACGCCTCGTCTACGTAATGGCCGCCGTTCCCGTCGACACCATCACTGGTCTCGCGCTCGCGATGTCGGGCCACAACCCCTTCCCCGCCTATTCGCACATGATGCGCATGAGCGATCTGCCAATCCTTGAGGACTTGCACTTGGGTGGGGCAATTATGTGGATTGGCGGCGACGGTCTCATGCTGCTGATGCTCTTCCCGCTCGTGGTCAAGTGGGTCAAGTACGAGACGGCCAAGACCAAAGAGATCGACGCCGAGCTGGACCGCCTCGGTCTTTAGAGCAGTCCGGCCGCGGCCGCCATTTCGTAGAGGTCGGCCTCTGGTCGCGCACCCAGATGGGTAATGATCTCGCCAGCGCACATCGCCGCGAGTTGGGCCGCTTCGGCCGGTTCAGCCCCGGAAGCCAGGCCGTAGAGAAAGCCAGCGGCGAAGAGGTCACCGGCACCGTTTTGGTCGACAACCCGGTCAACCTTGGGAGCGGGGACGAGGAGCGGACCGCGGGGTCCCGAGACCATCGCACCCTTGCTGCCAATGGTGACCACGCCCAAAACACCGAGTTCGTCAATGGCCTCAAAGGCCTGCTCCACCGTCTTGACATCAAACATCGTCAAGATCTCGCCTTCGTTGGCCAGCAGAATGTCAACGTCGTTGACGATGAGCTCGAGGAAGTCCTGCTTGTGGCGCTCGACGCAGAACAGGTCGGACAGCGTGAAGGCCACCAAACCGTCGTGGTCGTGCGCCGTGGCGATGGCCGAACGAAGTGCGTCCTTGGCCGGCGGGAGATCAAAGAGGTAGCCCTCGATGTAGACGATGTCGGAGTACTTCAGCAGGTCCGACGTGATGTCCTCGGGCTCCATCTGATTCGCCGCCCCGAGATACGTGGCCATCGTGCGCTCGGCGTCATCGGTTACAAAGACGTGGCACCGTCCGGTGCCGAGCTCGTCGGCCTGGGCCACCGTCAGGTCCACCGTGGCTCCGAGCGACGAGAGGTCGTGCGCGAAGACCTCACCGAAGTTGTCGTCACCGACTTTTCCGATGAAGCCGCAGTGACCACCCAGGCTGGCAATGCCGGCAATCGTGTTTGCCGCCGAGCCACCCGACATCTCGAGGGTCGAGCTCATCGAGCCGTAAATTTCGTGCGCCCGGGGCAGGTCGATCAGGGTCATGCCGCCCTTGGCGAGGCCCAGGTGGGCGTGAACGTCGTCGTGGTCCTGCATGATGACGTCCAAGAGTGCGTTGCCGATGCCGGTGACCGCCAATCGCTCGGGGGCGGGCTTGCGTCCAATTGATACGGGTTCGCGGTTATCAGTCACCGGGTCAGCCTAGAACTTTCCGCCTAAATTTCGGGGTCTTGACAATGATGTCAAAGTGATGTCATACTGACATCATGCTGCTATCAACATGGGTTCACCAGTTCCAAGATCAACTACGAGGCATCGGCCAACTCGGCGACGCCACCACGCAACGAACGACCGAGCACCTCATCGCGACGTCGACACCACTCCTGCGCTCAGCGTTGACCGACGCTTTCAGTGAGCTGGTGGCTGAACACAATGAGCGTTCGGCACAGACCATCTTCTTAACGATGCAGGGCGAGCAAGTCGCGCTCGGTCTGGCCGAAGAACCGGCCGCCGCCGAGCCCACCTCGACTGGTGAGAAGAATGCCCGCATTGCCCTGCGGCTCTCCGACGAACTTAAGCAGGCCGTTGAGAACGCGGCCGCCCAGGCCGGTATCTCGACCAACACCTGGATCGTGAACGTTTTGCATCAACAGACCACCACCCGCACGTCTCGTCCCGGCAACCGCCTGCGCGGAACCGGCCGAGCCTAAGAAAGGAAAGAAATGACCACATTGAAAATATTTGGAGTTCCGGTTCACGTTGACCACAGTCGAAGCGAAACCATTCCGACCACTGGGCCGATCACCGTTGAGCTCTCCGCCCGGAGTGGCAACGTCCATCTCATTTCGAGTGACGCACCCGAGACCACCGTTCAGGTGACCACCGTCGGCATCAACACCGAGTGGATGGTTGAAGAGTCCGTCATTGCCTACGACCCCACCACCAAAACCCTGCGCGTCGCGACCCCTTTCGAGGACTCGCTCTTGGGTGTTCGCTGGCACGCCGGTGTCACGAAGGGCTACGTAAAGAAGGGTCGCAAGTGGTTTCAGGCCGGCTCAGGCGATGTCGACTTTTGGATCCAGGTTCCCCACGGCTCAATCCTCAACATCAAGAGCGTCTCTGGAGAAGTCACGGTCGACGGACGCTTTGCCATGACGTCGGTTTCGGTCGTTAGTGGCGATGTTGAACTCGACGGCACGTACGAGTCCCTCACCGCCAAATCCGTCTCGGGAGACTTTGCCATCGGCACGATTGAACATGGCGCCACTATCCAGACCGTGAGCGGCGATATCGCACTCGGCGTCACGGGTACCGGGGAGTACAAGGCCCAATCAATTTCGGGCGATATTGAGTTCCAAATACAGTCAGGGCTGACTCTTGATGTAGACGCCTACTCTTTGTCGGGCGATGTTTCGAG
>CANGMP010000083.1 GCA_947455165.1 Acidimicrobiaceae bacterium
CCGCCCTCGAGGCAGTGGGGTGCGAGGCGGCCGTCATGGGCACCGCCTACGCCCAGCAGTTCGGACTGCTCTAGTTCGTCGGCAGTGAAATTGGTGAGTTGGACACCGCGGCCAGCGAGCGCCACATCACGCCCATCAACCACACGCTGTACACGTTGTCGACGTGGAGACCATCACGGGCATAGGGCAACATCTTGTCGACAACGGCCGGGCAGGTCACGTTGCACATCCAGGGCTTCTGGTTGATGGTGGCGTAGCCCGCATCAACGGCAGCCTGGGTAACGGCAACGTTGGTGGGGTCATCGTTGGTCGAGTTGTTCGACTTGATGTCGCAGACGCGAACGTCCTTCTTGTGAGCCGCCACGCAGGCGACGGGGTTCGCTACACCGGCCACCACGTTGACGAGCAGTGGGAATCCCGTGAGGGCGACAAAGGTCGACGTGGTTGACGCGTTCTTGAGTTGGTGGAGATAGTCGTACGTGTTGTCGTGAGCTAACGACGTACTTTGCGACGTCCGACGTCCATCAGCCAGAGAGGCTGCCGGATTGGAAGCCACCACGACGAGGGCCGGCTTGATAGAGGCAATGTCGGCAATCACGGCCGACCGGAACCGGTCGCACGCAATCCACGGACCGGGACGACCCGGCACGTTGAGGTACGTCAGAGCACCGGTCTGAGCGACACAGCCCGGCTTGGAGAGAACAATCAAGCGCCAGTTCAAAACGGTGGCCAACTTGGCGTAGGCCGTCGCCCACATCATGGCGCGCGAGTCGCCGGTCAGGACAATGGTGTTGGCGGCACTGGCGCGGCTGTTGCCAAACGTACAGTCAGCTACCGACGCCGCACCGGTATCGGCGCTGCGGGCCGCATTGTTGCAACGGCCGGCCGGCATGTAAAAGGACATCATTCCCGAAACGGTGTTGGAAAGGTAGGCCAAGGTCGGCTGCGTTGAGCTCGGCAGCGCCACAATTCGATGTGATGCGGCGAGTCGGTCGCTGACCTGTGCAGCCGTGACAGTTGAGTTCAGGCAGGCCAACTTGGAAGTCTTGCCAGTGCAGGGATCACTGGTCGCCAAAGCGGAGGGCGACAGAGCCAGCACCGGCACGAGAGTGGCCGCTGAAAGGGCCAGGGCGACAATCCGTCGGAGTGAACTCACGGCTTTAACGGTAGTCCAGCCACTTCGGCGATGGGTAGTTCCCATTACTTGCGGCGAGCTCGCTCTCGGAGCACCGAGCCAGCAACGGCCAGCGCCACCAGCGCCGGCAAGATGATCGCGAGTGCAGTGTTCGATGACGAGAAGTGGTGAACCAGCGCTCCACTACCCAAAATTGCCAGACCGGCGACGAAGAGTTCGGGCGTGTCACCAACGAAGAAGTCGTAGAGGAACTTGAAGAAGGCCTTGAGATAGCGCATTAGTGAACCGCCCCAGTCTTGACCGGAGTTGCGCGAGCGAGCCACGTCGTAAAAAGCCACGTGAAGCCGGCGAACACGCCAGCCAGGATGAGGAGTGCCACGTCACTACCCGGCCACTGCAGTCCCACGCCTTCGCCAATCCAAAAGGTGCCGTAGGAGACGAGCATGATGCCCACCACCATCTTCATGGCATTTTCGGGAACGTTGGAGAGCTGACGCGTCACAATCAGTCCAACGATGGCCACCAGGACCACGGCCGATGCCGCACCGTAGGTAGCCACATCGAGCCGGTGTGCCGAGCTACCGAGCGTGATGACTGTAACGACGACTTCGACGCCCTCGAGAAAGACTCCCTTGAAGGCCATCATGAAGGCGGCGGCGTCGCGTCGCGCAGCAGGGACGCCTTCGAGTTCGGCCACCATCTCGGCGTAGATCGCATCTTCGTCGTGTTTGGCCTTGAGACCCACGGTTCGCAGAATCGCTTTGCGCCACCACTGCAGACCAAAGATCAACAGCACCGTGCCGACAAAGATGCGCAGTCCCGATAGCGGAATGTGGGCCATCGTCGGTCCAAAGAGTGCAACGAGCGCAGCCAGGAGTGCCAATGCGGCGCCCACACCTTCGAGAGCCGAACGCCAGCCCTTCGTTGTTCCCACGGCCACCACGATGGTGAGGGCCTCGACCATCTCGACGGCGCTCGCCAAGAACACTGTGGCGAATAGGGCAATGAGCCCCGACGTGGAAAGCGTGGTGTGCATTACGCGCTAAAGCGAGGCAGCGTGCCCGACGCTTCGCGTGAAGCCAGGCTCGGGGCGGCGGAGTCTTTGTCGCTCAAAATGGGATCGCCCGAGAGCGGCCAACTAATTCCGATCTGGGCATCAAAGGGGTGGACTTCCAACTCGGCCGTCGGGTTGTAGGTCGACGAAAGTAGATAGACCAGAACGGCTTCGTCGCTCGTGGCGCAAAACCCGTGCCCAATTCCCGTCGGAAGATAGAGCGAAACACCGTCGCCACCCCTGAGGGTGATGGCCTCGTGCTGGCCGTAGGTCGGCGATCCGACGCGCAGGTCCACCATGACGTCCACCAACTCGCCCTCGGCACACGTGACAACCTTGGCCTGACCCTCCGGGGCCACCGAGTAGTGAAGTCCACGAACGACGTTGCGCGATGATCGCGAGAGGTTGGCCTGGCGAGCCGTGAAGTTCAGACCCGACTCTTCGAGGTCCGGCATCTTGAGCCACTCACGAAAGAATCCGCGGTCGTCGCCCCAGACGGGTGAGGTCAATCGAAAGAGACCGTGGATGGAGAGAGCTTCAACCTTCAACTCTTCGTCGCCTTCAGCGGGCGCCACCACGACTCATTGTCGTAGTACCAACGGACCGTGGCTTCGAGCCCTGATTCAAAAGGGACCTGGGGCGCGTACCCGAGTTCAGTCGAGATCTTGGTGCAGTCGACCGAGTAGCGACGGTCGTGTCCGAGGCGGTCGGCCACTGGCTCAATCATGTTCGTGCCGGCGCCACAGAGTTCCAAGAGCTTCAGCGTGATTTCTCGGTTCGTAAGTTCAGTGCCACCGCCAATGTTGTAAATCTCACCGGGGCGCCCGCCTTCGAGCACCTTCAAAATTCCCTGACAGTGGTCATCGACATGGAGCCAGTCACGAACGTTAAGGCCGTCACCGTAGAGCGGAACTTTGAGACCATCAATCAAGTTGGAGACAAAGAGCGGAATCACCTTCTCGGGGTACTGGCGCGGTCCGTAGTTGTTCGAGCAACGAGTCACGCTGACGTCAAGTCCAAATGTCGTGTGATACGCCAAGGCCGCCAAGTCACTGCCCGCCTTGCTCGCCGAATACGGCGAGTTGGGCTCCAAGATGTGATCTTCCTTCCAGGAGCCTTCGTCAATCGATCCGTAGACCTCATCGGTAGAGACGTGAACAAACTTCTGCACGCCACCGCGACGCGAGCTTTCGAGCAACTGTTGCGTACCGAGCACGTTGGTCACAAAGAATGGCTGGGCACCCTGAATGGAGCGATCAACGTGACTCTCAGCCGCGAGGTGCATCACGGCGTGCGCGCCGGCCAGAACGTCGTCGACCACGGCCGCATCGTTGATTGATGCGTGGACGAAGGTCACCCGTGAATCGCGCAGGACGGTATCCATGTTCTCGCGCCGTCCCGAGTAGGTCAGGGCGTCGAGCAGAACAAGCTCGTCGTAGCCCAAGCGGTCGGCCTCGTCGAGCGTTCGTTCGGCTAGTCGTGAGCCGATAAATCCGGCCGCACCAGTTATGACCAGTTTCACAAGGTTTCCTCTCAACCGAGACGTAGAAATACGAGACCTAGACTAGTTAGGTGAAGGGAATCATCTTGGCCGGAGGCAGCGGAACACGGCTGCACCCCATTACGAAGGCCGTATCGAAGCAGTTATTGCCGATTTACGACAAGCCAATGGTCTATTACCCGCTCAGCACTTTGATGCTGGCCGGCATGCGAGAAATTCTCATCATCACGACTCCGCACGACCGTCCAGCCTTCGAGCGTCTCCTCGGTGATGGATCACAGTTCGGTATTGAAATCACATTCGCCACGCAAGACGCACCGAATGGACTGGCCGAGGCCTTCATTATCGGTGAGAGTTTTCTCGCCGGGGACAAGTCCTGCCTCATTCTGGGCGACAACCTCTTTTACGGACCAGGTCTTGGCACGCA
>CANGMP010000084.1 GCA_947455165.1 Acidimicrobiaceae bacterium
CGTGCCGGATGAATGAAGTGCTAATCGTGACTGGAATGTCCGGAGCGGGTCGCTCAACGGTTTCGGCCGCCCTGGAGGATGCCGGTTGGTCGGTTGTTGACAATCTTCCGCTCGAGCTCATCACTCGTGTCTCTGAGCTCGCAACCGCCGGTTCGCCCGACATGACTGGCCTGGCCTTCATCGTGGGGCGTTCGGGGGCCGTCAACACGGTGGTACTCGTCGAGATTCTGGCCGAACTACGCACCCAATCCTTTAACGCCAAGCTCTTGTTCCTCGACGCACCCGATGATGTGCTCGTCAGTCGTTTTGAGGGCAACCGTCGACGTCACCCCGTGGCCGCTTCATCGGTCGCCAATGCCATTCAAGGCGAGCGCACGCTGCTACGTCCACTCAGCGAAATGGCCGATGTCACAATTGACACTGGATCGCTAAACACCAATCAGCTACGACGTCGCATCGCAGAACTCTTTCAGTCGAGCCACAACGGTGCTCTCAAAATCAATCTGATGTCCTTTGGTTATTCCAACGGCTTGCCCCGAGACGCCGACATCGTGCTCGACTGTCGCTTTCTGCCCAACCCTCACTGGGTTGAAGAACTGCGTAGCCACACTGGGTTGGAAGAGGAAGTCTCTCGCTATGTTCTGGAGAATGATGATGCCGAACACTTTGTCGGGGACGTCGTCAACCTCTTGAGTTGGCAGATACCGGCTTTTGCCAAGGAAGGCAAGGCCTACCTGTCAGTGGCCATTGGCTGCACCGGCGGTAAGCACCGTTCGGTCGCAATCGCCGAGGAGATTTCGAGGCGCCTGGGAGCCACCGTAAACGTCTTCCACCGGGATGTGGACCGCGTATGAACGTCGTAGCACTCGGTGGCGGCCACGGAACGTCGGTGACGTTGTCCGCGCTTAATCGCCTGAATGTCGATTTCGCTGGTGTTGTTTCGGTGGCTGACGATGGTGGGTCGACAGGTGTGCTCCGAGAACTTTTGGGTATCGCTGGTGTTGGTGATTTGCGTAAGTGTCTCGCCGTCCTGGCTGCAAATGCTGAGCAGTGGGCGCCACTCCTGGAGTTTCGCTTCGAGGACGATGAGTTGGGTCACCACGCACTCGGCAATCTCCTCTTAGCGGCGAGCATTGCCTCGAGCAACAATCTCGAGGAATCGATTCAGAAGGTTTCAGAGCTTCTGGCTATTCGGGGGCGACTGCTACCCGCGTCAAGTGAGGCCGTTGAGCTCGAAGCCGACACCGATGATGGAGTGATTCGAGGCCAGGTGGCCATCGCCCGAGAAACCGGCGTGTCGAATCTTCGTACGGTTCCAGAATCCGTTGCCGCACCACGGTCAGTCATTGAAGCTATTGAGCAGGCCGACTTTGTCCTGATTGGTCCCGGCTCTCTCATCACGAGCGTCATTGCCGCATGTGTAGTCCCGGGAATCCGCGAAGCCCTGAAGCGGACTTCGGCTACCAAGATTTGGTTGGCCAACCTGAAGACGGAGTATCCCGAAACCAGCGGTTGGAGTGTGCGCAAGCAACTTCAAGCACTCCAAGATCACGGAATTCTGCTGGACTTGGTGCTCCTTGATGAACGCCACCACGGTATCGAGGGAACACTGGACGTAGCGGTGGAATCCTTTGATTTGGCCAGCGGGGGAGCGTCGATTCACGATCCCGCCAAATTGTCACGTGCATTAGAGCAAGTAATGGCAAACTAGAGCGTCTCAGAGAGGGGATTACATGACGGTACGAGTTGGAATCAATGGCTTCGGTCGGATTGGACGCGGCTTTCTGCGTGCCACCCTTGACAATCCCAACATCGAGGTGGTCGCGATTAATGACCTGACCTCAACTGCAACGAACGGTCACCTTCTCAAGTACGACTCGACGCAAGGTCGACTCGGCAAGAGTGTGACCTGGACTGACACCAGTATCACTGTTGATGGTCGTGAAATCAAGGTATTCGCCGAAAAGGACCCGGCGGCCCTGCCTTGGAGCAGCGTCGGTGTTGACGTCGTTGTCGAATCGACCGGTCGCTTCACTACCCGCGAATCAGCTGCCGCCCACCTCGTAGGTGGCGCTCGTAAGGTCATCGTCTCGGCGCCGGCCACCGATGTCGACGCCACGTTTGTCGTTGGTGTTAACGACCATGAATACGACCCGGCGAACCACCACGTGATTTCCAATGCCTCGTGCACGACAAATTGCTTTGTGCCCATGGTAAAGGTCCTGGATGACGAATTCGGCATTGTTACGGGTCTCATGACCACTGTGCACGCCTATACAAACGACCAAAACCTGCTGGACCTGCCTCACAGCGACCTGCGTCGAGCACGTGGTGCAGCCATCAACATCGTTCCTTCATCAACTGGCGCAGCGCGCGCCACCGGCCTCGTGCTTCAGTCAATGAAGGGCCGTCTCGACGGCACGTCGCTTCGAGTACCGATCCCAGACGGATCGATCACCGACTTCACCGCCATCGTTCGCTCGACAACTGTTGAAGAAATCAACGCCGCCTACGCGAAAGCAGCCGCGGGTGACCTCGGACGAGTGCTCGTCTACACCGAGGATCCAATTGTTTCTTCCGACATTGTCGGTAGCCCCGCTTCGTGCACATTCGACGCCAAGATGACGATGGTTCAACCCATCGATGACAAGACCAGCCTGGTCAAGGTCTTTGGTTGGTACGACAACGAATGGGGTTATTCCAACCGCCTCGTTGACCTTTCGGTCATCGTCGGTACTCGATAGCCCGCATGTTGCTTCCATCGATTGATGACCTCGGAGACGTTCGCGGCAAGCGAGTTCTGGTGCGCGTGGACTTCAATGTCCCGCTCGCCGATCGCGATGGCGAGAAGGTCGTAACTGACGATTTTCGTATCCAAAGTGCGCTTCCGCTGTTTCGAGACCTTCAGTTGCGCGGGGCTCACGTCACGGCCTGCACCCACCTGGGTCGGCCCAACGGCGAGGTGAATGCGGAGTACAGCGTCGAACCCGTACGTCGCCACCTGAACGATCTCATCGAGGGAGTTGAGCTGTTGGAAAACCTGCGGTTCAACCCGGGTGAAGAGTCCAACGACCGCGCCTACGGCGAAGCTCTAACGGACTCATTTGACTGCTACGTAAACGAGGCCTTCGGCGTTTCGCACCGCGAACACGCCTCGATCATGGTTCCGCCCACATTGATTCCCAGTGCCGCCGGTCCCAACCTGATGCGCGAAGTCGCTACTCTGACAGGACTGCTGCAGGAGCCCAAGCGCCCATTTGTGGCCATTGTTGGCGGTGCCAAGGTTGCTGACAAGCTGGGAATTACCAAAGTGCTTGCCGAAAAGGCTGACGCAGTCATCGTTGGTGGCGGTATGGCCTTTACGTTTTGGCGAGCGCAGGGTCACACGATCGGCAGCTCTCTCGTCGATGAGAGCCGTCTGGCAGATGTTTCCGAACTGCTCAACACTGGTCGTGTCTTTATTCCGACCGACGTTTGGGCGTTGCCGACGGGTGAGCCTTTTGGCTCCGGAGGCGTACTAGCCCCAACGCTCTTTGAGGACGACATCCCTGAAGGTTTTGCCGGTCTCGACATCGGACCACGCTCGAGTGAGAGGTTCGCCGAGATAATCAAGAACGCTGGGACCGTGTTGTGGAACGGTCCTATGGGGGTGTTTGAAGATCCCCGACTGGAATCTGGAACGAGAGCCGTTGCCGAGGCCCTGGTCGCATCGCCGGCCATCTCAGTAGTTGGCGGCGGTGATTCGGCGGCGGCGGTTGAGCAGTTTGGCCTCGCTGATCTCATGTCATTTATCTCCACTGGCGGTGGCGCTTCTCTTGAATTGCTTGAATTTGGCGACCTACCCGGCCTGAAGGCCCTACGAGGAGTGGAGTAATGAACGTAAAGCGGGCTTTGGTTATTGGAAACTGGAAGATGAACCTCGACCACGTCGAGTCGATCCACCTAGTCCAGCAGATGGGCGTTTTACTACGAGCCCACACCCCGGAGCGGACTGACGTCGTTGTCGCTCCACCATTCGTCGACCTTC
>CANGMP010000085.1 GCA_947455165.1 Acidimicrobiaceae bacterium
TCGTAAATCGTCTCGCCGGCCGTCGTGTGGCCGTTGTCGAGGAGCACCGTGGCGTAACCCGCGACCGCAAGACCTTCGAAGTCGAATGGAACGGAATCACCTTTGACGTTACCGACACCGGTGGTTGGCTGCAGGCCGGCGATGAACTCGAAGACAAGGTCTCCAAGCAGGCCAACGCCGCCCTGGATGAGGCAACGCTCGTTCTGTTGGTCGTAGACGCCCGCGTGGGACTCACCGACGAGGACCAACTCGCCGCCCGATGGGTGCTGAAGACTGGAACACCGGCAATGCTGATCGCCAACAAGGTTGACGACGCTGCTCAGGAGAACTCGGTGTGGGACTTCATCAGCCTGGGCATGGGTGAGCCATTTGCCGTCAGCGCCCTCCACGGTCGAGGATCGGGCGATTTGCTGGACCGTATCGTCGAACACGTCAACCAAGTTCTCGCGTCAACTACCAACGAAGTCGAAACGAGCGAGGAGGATGAAGATGATGAGTCGCTCCGAGTGGCCATTGTCGGACGCCCCAATGTTGGAAAGTCAACGCTCTTCAATCGTCTAATCGGTGAAGAGCGTTCCGTTGTTCACGATATGCCGGGAACAACGCGCGACGCCGTCGACACCGTCGTTGACACGCCTCATGGTCGTATTCGCTACATCGACACCGCCGGTATGCGAAAGAAAGCTCGTACCGAGGCTGGACTTGAGACCTACGCCGTTCTACGCAGCCTCGAAGCGCTCGACCGGGCCGACATTGCCGTTCTCGTCATCGACGCAACCCAGGGTGCTACCGGACAAGACCAGCGACTCGCCGAGCGAATCTCGGCCGCTGGCTGCCCAGCAGTTGTCGTGCTCAACAAATGGGAGTTGCTAGACGCCGAACAGCGAATCGAATGCAGCGCGACCGTCGGTGACAAATTGGCCTTCCTCGGCGACGCACCGGTCCTCAAGACCTCAGCATTAACCGGCAAGGGAGTACACAAGCTTCTGCCAGCGCTTACCGACAGTGCTACCTCTTACGAAAAGCGCGTGCCGACTGGTTCGCTCAATCGGGCAATTCGCGATTTGCAGATCAAACAGCCCGCACCCACTGGACGTATTCGATACGCCGTCCAGGGCGCCATCGAACCACCGACCTTTACGCTTTTTTGCTCGGGCCGTCTTCCTCAGACCTACCTGCGTTACGTCGAGCGGTCGCTTCGCGAGCGCTTTGAGTTCGGAAGCACGCCACTTCGCATACGAGTTCGGGTTGACTAAGCGTGCACTGGTGCGAGTCGTGCGAGCGGCCTGAAGAATCCACCATCTGTTCGCAGTGCGGTGCTGACGTCACGCCCGCCCCGAGGGAGCCTTTGCCCTGGAAATGGCGATTGTTCTTTGTTGCCACTGTGATTTACGTAATCTGGCGTATCTGCCAACTCATCACATGGTTGACCTAAGGAGACTCCATGGCTATCTACGCCCTCGGTGACCGGATTCCAAAGATCCACCCCACCGCATTCGTGCACCCTGACGCCACGGTGATTGGTGACGTCACAATTGGCGAGTTCTCTTCAATCTGGCCATCAGCCGTTCTGCGCGGCGACTACGGAACCATTGTTGTTGGTGATCGGACCTCTATTCAAGACGGTGCGGTCGTACACGCCGTTGAGGCCTTTCCAACGATTGTTGGTAGCGACGTGGTCGTTGGCCACCTGGCTCACCTCGAGGGATGCGTAATTCACGACAGTTCCCTCGTTGGTAGTGGCTCCATCGTGTTACACCACGCCCACGTTCACACCGGGGCCACCGTGGGTGCCGGAGCAGTAATTACTAACAACATGATCGTTCCCGAGGATGCCCTCGCCGTCGGCGTGCCTGCCAAAATCAAAGAAGGCGCCAGTTCGCGACCGTTGATTCAGGCCTCAGCTGCGGTCTACGTCGAAAACACCAAGCGCTATCACAACGAACTCAAGAGACTGGACTGATATGCAACTCGCACGTGCCAATGGCAAAATTCTGATTCACGACAATGGATCCTTTTACGAGGCCCTCGGCATCACTGGTGATATTGAAACCTTTGGTGTAGGAGCCGCGCTCGATCAGCTCTCTTCAATCACCAAGGGTGCGCTTGTAGAGACACCGACAGCCCTCGAAGCACCATTGCCACGTCCAGAACAGCTCTTTGCGGTGGGTCTCAATTATCGCAACCACGCTCACGAGATGGACCTGCCATTGCCGACGACTCCAATGGTCTTCACGAAGTTCCCTTCATGCATTGGTGACCCCAACACTGATGTATCAATTCCTGGCGACACGACCGACTGGGAGGCAGAGCTCGTCATTGTTGTTGGAACTACCGGACGAAATATTCCTGTTCAATCAGCCATGCACCACGTAGCCGGCTACATGGTGGGCCAAGACGTTTCGGAGCGTACGGTGCAGATGAGCTCCACGCCAGCTCAGTTCAGTCTCGGCAAGAGTTACCGCAACTTCGCCCCTATGGGTCCGTGGCTCACGACCGCAGACGAAATCGCCGACCCGAACAACCTCCAAATCGAGTGCGCACTCAACGGTCAAATGATGCAGGACGAATCGACGAGCGACATGGCATTTTCAGTGCCAGAGATTGTCGCCTACATCTCGACCATCTGTGAGCTGCGACGCGGGGACTTGATCTTCACTGGCAGTCCGGCTGGAGTGGGGCAGGGCCAGAACCCCAAGCGTTTTCTCGTTGATGGCGATGTCCTCGTAACGAGCATCAGCGGACTTGGAACCATCACCAACACGTTCGTCGAGGAGAACTAGGTATGACCTCGATTGATCGCAAGGGCGCCACGGCGGTCACGACGCAAGTTCTTGACTCCGTGTGGGGTTCACTGCCGTTTGAGGACACGTCGGACTTTGATCGAGCCAGGCAGGGACTGTTGGCCCTTCCGGAGGCGCCTCAGATTATCGGTCGGTTCGGTCAAGCGGTCTGGAACCTCGACGACTACGCCTTCGAAGATGCAGAGAGCTCGGCCACCGTTCACCCGAGTCTTTGGCGCCAGGCCAAATTGAACAATATTGCCGGCCTCTTCGAAGTGACCGAGGGTGTCTACCAGGTACGCGGCCTCGACATATCAAACATCACCTTCATCCGGGGAACCGAGGGCTGGATCATCATCGACCCTCTCACCGGCACTGAAACTGCAGCCGCGTCGCTCGCACTCATCACGAGCCACTTTGGAGACCGCCCGGTCAAGGCGGTGATCTACACCCACTCTCACACCGATCACTTCGGTGGCATTCTGGGTGTGACGACCGAAGAGGCTGTTGCCAACGGCGAAGTGCAGATCATTGCACCGGCCGGATTTCTCGAAGCGGCCGTCTCAGAAAACGTCATTGCCGGCACCGCCATGCTGCGCCGAGCAATGTATATGTATGGCGTTTTGCTCCCCAAGGACGAGCTGGGCCACGTAGACACTGGTCTCGGCAAAACATTGCCGGCGATGCCCGGCGTGACCCTGGTGGCCCCGACGCTTGACATCAACACCTCGGGTGAGCGTCTTTCGATAGACGGCGTCACTCTGGAGTTCCAGATGACCCCCGGAACCGAAGCGCCGGCGGAGATGAACATCTATCTTCCTGATTTCAAGGCTCTGTGCCTCGCCGAGAACTGCACGGCCAACCTCCACAATCTCTACACCTTGCGCGGTGCTCAAGTACGAGATGCCCTCGGGTGGAGCAAGTACATCCAAGAATGCTTGGACACCTTCCTCGCAGACATCGATGTTGCGTTCGCTTCGCACCACTGGCCGCGCTGGGGTCGCGACGAGATCCGCGCGTACCTCGAGAACCAACGCGACCTTTACCGATCAATTCACGATCAAACGATGCGTATGGCCAATCACGGCCTCACAATGAATGAAATCGCTGAAGAGATCAAACTGCCCGATCATCTGCATCGCCAGTTCTACA
>CANGMP010000086.1 GCA_947455165.1 Acidimicrobiaceae bacterium
GGGCACCGTAGCTGTGGGTGATCTGCAAGATTGTCCGAATGCGCGCCGCGTATTCGCGCTGCCACCCAAGGGTCAGGAATGGCAAGTACCGCCCGTTGGCGTAGAGCGCTGAGTGATCATTTGCTCCGACGCACATTATGACGACATCTGGGTGCCATCGACTCAAGTAGTCACGAAGGTGGGTCGGCCAGTTGTAAAAGCTGTCGTGGACGAGACCAGTCGAGACCACACCTCGCGAGATCAGCTGAATGTTCTTCTGGTTCGAAAACTCGTGGCCTAGGCCGATGCCGAGATCCTCACCAACCGAATCGCCAATCGACAGTATGGTGCAGTGCCCCGCGTACCGCAGCGGTGGCACGGTCGTCGGCGAAGAGCCCGCCGGCATCGTGCTCGAAGTGGTTGGCGTCGTTGCGCCGGGTCGGAGGGCGCACGGCGTGCGACCAGAAGCCACCGCCTGCGCCGTACTCGCGGTCGGACCACTCCCCACGACGAACGTAAGCGTGACCAGCAGAGCTACGCCGGTGCAGAGACGAGTGATTCGCTTCATGAGTTTCCTCCGAGATACGTGGTGAGTGCATTGGCTAGTGCTTGGGCGGCCCGATCTTGCCAGGTGGCCGACTTCATGAGGGCGGCATCGGTCGAATTCCGCATGTTGCCACACTCAATGAGGACCTTCGGCACCGTGGTCAGATTGAGCCCCGCGAGATCACTACGCGGGGCCACTCCGTTGGAACCGAGGTAGTTAGAGATTGGCATGGCCGATTGAAAGGCGGTCACGACGTCGCGTGCGAGTACCGACGAAGGTGTCACGATGGCCCCGTTAACCGACGAACGAACGGGAACGAGGACAGTGAATCCACGCCCGGAGGCCGGGGCTCCATCACCGTGAATGGAAAGGGCCACGTCGGCGTGGGCCTCGTTGCCTATTTCAGCTCGGCGATTTACGCACGGTCCCACGCTGGCGTTATTTGATCTCGTGAGGACGACCGTGGCGCCGGCCGCGCGCAGCAACGTGGAGAGCCGCATCGCTACGGCGTAGGAGAAGGAAGCTTCGGGGTAGCCGTCGTTCGTCGACGTGCCAGTCGTATCACAGGCCTTCTCCCCCCGGCCATCGGGCACCAGCTGACTAATGACACTCGGCACCGACCAGTTATTGCCATTGTGGCCCGGGTCAATCGCAATGATGCGTCCAGTCAACGCACCGTCGCCGGTGGGCGTCAACGTCTCGGGCGTCGCCATCGTCCTCGACATCGGCGTGGACGTGGTGGAGATCGAAGGCTGCGTCGTAGTGACGACGTCGGTCGTCGTGGTTAGCGCCGGGAGTGACGAAGTTGTCGCGATGGTCGTGGTCGCCGAGTGATTGCGGTAGGCCGTGTACCCCAGCTTGATTCCGACGAATACAACAATCAACGCGATGCTCGTCTTACTCCGGGACATCCCGTCACGGTACTTCGAATCACCGAATTTTGCGTTGTACGCTTCAGCAACGTCTCGTTGGAGGTTGCCATGCCCATCCAGAACCGCGTCACCAAGCTGCTCGGAACTGAGTTCCCCATTCTCCAGGCGCCCATGGGCTGGATTGCGCGCAGCGCCCTCGCCAGCGCCGTTTCCAATGCCGGCGGCATGGGCATCATCGAAACGTCATCGGGCGAGCTCGACAACGTGAAGCGTGAGATCCAGCTCATGCGTGAACTGACGACCAAACCCTTTGGCGTCAACATCGCCCAGGCCTTCGTGCGCGATCCCAACATCGTTGACTTCGTCGTCGAAAACGGCGTTCGCTTCGTCACGACGTCTGCCGGTGATCCCACGAAGTACACCGGCGCGCTCAAGGCGGCCGGTCTCACGGTATTTCACGTCGTTCCGACGCTGAACGCAGCGCTCAAGGCCGTAGACGCTGGTGTTGACGGTCTCGTCGTGGAGGGTGGCGAAGGTGGCGGATTTAAGAACCCTCGCGACGTTTCGACCATGGTGCTCTTGCCACTGATCTGCTCCAAGGTTGACGTTCCCGTCATTGCCGCCGGTGGCATCACCGACGGCGTCTCCATGGCGGCCGCCTTTGCCCTCGGGGCGGAGGGAGTCCAGATGGGTACTCGCATGGTCGCGGCCGCCGAATCACCGGTCCACACCAATTGGAAGCAGGCCCTCGTCGACGCGGCCGAGACCGACACCGTCTTTTTGAACCGGTTCTCGCGGCCGGCGATGCGAGCACTCCGCACGGAGCGAACGACTCGACTCGAACACGACGACGCCGTCTCGATGGCCGAGTTCGGCACCGTCACCGACCTCTACTTCGGTGGCGATCTCGAGAGTTCGATTGCCCTCGGTGGTCAAGTGATGGGTCGAATCGAAGCGGTCGTTCCGGTCGAGCAGATTCTGCGCACCACGATGGACGAGTTCCAGACCACGCTCGCACAACTCGGCGACAAGTACGGCAAGAAATAGTTCGAACTCCCCGGACCATTCTGTGCCAACATTGGGCAGATATTCCGGGGGGAATCATGGTCAGTATTGATAAGAACGTCGCCAATACCGTCACACTGGCTACTGGTGCCCGTGCCCACAAAGACCACGTTGCCCAAAACGACGTCATCGCGAAAAACTTCGAAGCCGTTCGACCGGGTGTGTGGAGTTTCGTCGGTAACGGCCTCTCGAACCAGACCTTCATTGAGGGACCGGCCGGCATCATTGCCATCGACACCGGTGAGTCGATTGAAGAGATGCGAGCGGCGCTGCGAGAACTTCGTATTCACACGCCGCGACCAATCGCGGCGGTGATTTACAGCCACTTCCACTACATCGAAGGCACCAAGGCCATCCTCGAAGAGGGCAACCACGTCCAGCCGCTCCCGATCTACGGCCACGAAAAGATTGCTTTCAACCGTTCACGCACCTCGTCAGAAATTTCGCCGGCCTACGTCCGTGGACTCGTCGAGCAGTTCGCCATGGTGATGCCCCTCGATGGTCCGGACGCCACGGTGAACATTGGCTTGGGTTTTTACTTTCGCAACCCGGCCCACGCGCCCTTCACGCCGGGACACCTCCCCATCACGAGTGCCCTTGGTGACGGCGCCACGACAACGATTGCGGGACTGCGCGTCGACTCCTTCTACGCCCCCAGTGACTCCGACGACTCCCTCACGCTCTGGTTCCCCGAACTCGAGACTTGCGTCCACAACCTCGTCTGGCCGACACTCTTTAATGTCTTTGCCATTCGCGGCGAAGAGTATCGAGACCCGCAGGGACTTATTCACGGTATCGACCACCTGTTGGCCCTCGGAGCTGAACACCTCGTGGCAACGCACGGTCCCAGCCTGAATGGTCGCGAAGACATTGCCCACAAGGTCCGCCGCTACCGCGACTCACTCCAGTTCCTCTGGGACCAAACAGTGCGAGGCATCAATAAAGGGATGAGTACCGATGAGCTGGCGGCGTCGATCACGATGCCCGATCTCTACCGGGTCGACTACCTGACCTCGGAGCGCTACGGCGTCGCCGAGCACCACGTCCGCCAGATTCACAACGGACTTCGGGGATGGTTCGACGGTGATGAGTCCAAGCTCTTCCCCGTGGAGCCGGCTACCCGGTACGCCAAGCTCATTGCCGGCTTCGGTGGTCGCCA
>CANGMP010000087.1 GCA_947455165.1 Acidimicrobiaceae bacterium
CGTGATCTCGCGCTCGTGGGTCGTCATGTCAACTCCTTAGTGGTTGAGTGACAACGTACTGCCGGCGCGGTGCTCAACTCGCTCTTCGTGGCCCAACTGCCAGACAGCTTGGCGTCCGTGAACGGTCCAGGTCGTCGGACCACCGACGAGGGCCGTCTCCTCGTCAATGCCAACGAGGGTCACGAGTGGGTCCTTGCCCTGGAGGTACCGGGTCACGAGGTCCGGCACCCGCCGAGCGAAGGCGTCAAAGTGGGGAATGACGCGCAGGTGGGGGAGAAGGGCCAAGCCCTCGGTGCCACCCCGTTGGGGGTGGCGAATCGAAGGAATCCACGAGGTCATGGCCATCGCCCCGGCGCTGCAGCCGGCGAGGGCGGCGCCGTTCTTCCATTCGGCCACGATGGCCTCCCACACGGCCGTGCCGCGCAGGGTCTCGGCCAAAAAGTCGGGGTGCCCACCCGAGAGATAGATAAGTCCGGCTCCCTGAATCAGGGCGACCACGTCGGGGTCGTTGGCCTCCTTGCGCGTGGCGCACGTGGCGATCACTTGCTCGACCCCGAGGGCCCCGGCTTGCGTGGCACCGAGCTCGTGCCAGTAGTGGAGGGTCTCGAGTCCGTCAGGCACGGCGGCCGTGGCGATCTGCACGTACCGGGGTGCGCGTCCTTCGAGGAGCGACCCTTCCAGTTCTCGCATCACGGGCAGGTACTCACCCGATCCGACGAGGGCGATGGGGCCGGGGAGTTGGGTCACGTCACAAACTTAGTGACGGCTCGACGGTCTTGGTCGTGTCATAGGACGACCTCACCTTGAAGGCATGTATTGGTACCTCCACGCAAAGTACGAAAAGCGAAGCCGCTCCACCAACTTCGTGGCTGCGTCACTTGCCGACGCCACCATGAAGGCGCGGCTCCTCGCCGCCTTTTACGCCACCGGTCAGGGCGTCTACGGCCCCCAGTGCTGGCGCGAGGGTCAACTCAAACTGGTCTCGGAGTTCGGTGATGTGCACATCATTCGCCACCAGCTCCCGGCCACCTGGACCGTGATCGACGGGGACCAGAAGCTCTGAACTACTGCGTGGCGAGGCTGGCTCGAAACTCACCCTCGCGAATGCGCTCGGCAATCTCGGGGCTCGGTTCGCTCAGTCGTTCGAGGGTGACACCCTTGATGTTGCCGACGAAGTTGTAGTTGTGGTGGTAGTTGCCGACGGGAGAACCAGTGTCGATACCGACGTCGAAGGTTTCGCCGCTCATCGAAAAGACGATGGGTACCGTCTTTTCGATGCGACCATGCCCGACGGCCAGATCGTCGACCAGCAGTACGGCTGTGCCGGGACCTCCGAAGCCACCGTCGTAGGCGAACTCCACCACGACGCGGTGGTGTCCCACCGGGAGTGGTGCGGTGCCAGCAATGACGTAGTGCTCGTGGCCGAGCCAGTTGTAGTGAAAGACGGGTACGGCCTCATCGTTCAGATACAGACTCCACCCGGCCATGTTGCCGCCCTGACAGGCAATCACACCATGGGACTCGGCCACGGTGGTGACATCGGCCGTAATGCGGAAGGAACAGTTCTTTAGGTTCACGACCGATCGTTCGGGCATGCGAACATGGGCCTTGGTGTAGGTCATCGTGGTGAGGCCACCCAAGTTGCTCGGGGGAAAGACGCCGACGGAGAGCACCGAACCCGGTTCGCGCAGCGGATAGACGTTATTAGCGACGGCCTCAGTGTCAAACATCGTGCGCAACTCAGCCAGCTTTTCGGGATACTTCTCCGCGAGGTCGTCGCCCTGCGAGAAGTCCTCGGTGATGTTGTAGAGCTCCCAACGTTCTTCGGGTCCGTCGAACTCACGGGTGCCGAAGCGGTCCCACGGAACGCGACCGTGGAAGCACGAGGCGATCCACCCGTCGTGGTACAGCGCCCGGTTGCCAAACATCTCGAAGTACTGCGTGACGCGTTGGCTCGGGGCCTCGGCGTCGTTAAAGCAGTACTGCATGGCCACCCCATCAACGGGTAGTTGTTCGACCCCATTGACCGACGTTGGTGGCGTGATGCCGGCCGCGGCGAGGATCGTTGGCGCAATGTCAATCACGTGGTGGAACTGAGTGCGCAGTCCGCCCGGTTCGGCAATCGCGGCCGGCCACTGAAGAGCCATCGCGTTGCGGGTGCCACCAAAGTGGGAGGCCACTTGCTTCATCCACTGGAATGGCGAGTCGAGCGACCAGGCCCAACCGACGTTGTAATGATTCTCACAGCGCGCCGATCCAAAGTCGTCCATGTGCTCGAGCAGCCACTCGGGGTCTTCAGCAATGCCGTTTTGAAATGAGGGGGCACTCCAAGCACCGTGAATCGTTCCCTCGGCCGAGGCGCCGTTGTCGCCGGTGACGTACACAATCAAAGTGTTCTCATCGAGACCAAGGTCAGTCACGGCATCGAGTACTCGACCGACCTGGGCGTCGGTGTGGGCGAGAAAGCCGGCGAAGACTTCCATAAGTCGACTCGCCACTGGCTTGTAGCGATCGGGGTACTCCGCCCACGAAGGCACCTCGTCGGGCCGAGCCGTGAGTTTGGTTCCTTCGGGGATAACGCCGAGCTCGAGCTGGCGGCGATAGATCTCATCGTGCAGGGTGTCCCAGCCCTGGTCGAACTGTCCCTTGAACTTGTCAATCCATTCGGGGGCCACATGGTGGGGGCAGTGCATCGCGCCGGTGGCGAAGTACAAGAAGAAGGGTCGGTGGGGATTACTGGCCCGTTGGAGCTGCATCCACTCAATGGCGTTATCAGCCAAGTCTTCAGTCATGTGGTAGTCGTCGCGCCCGACGTACGGAGTCACGGGAGTGGTGTTTCGATACATCGGTGGCTCCCATTGGGAGGCCTCGGCATTCAAGATGCCGTAGAAGTGGTCAAAACCAATACCAGTGGGCCAGCGGTCGAACGGCCCGGTCGGCGTCTGCTCCCACAGGGGCGTCAAGTGCCACTTGCCAAATGCCGACGTGGAGTAACCGTTTTGACGGAGTACTTCGGCCACGGTGGCCGCCTCCTTCGGAATGACCGAGTCGTACCCGGGAAAGACGTTCGCCGCCTCGGGGATGCCACCCATGTGCACGGCGTGGTGGTTACGTCCCGTGAGCATGGCGGCTCGCGTTGGTGAGCACAGGGCCGTGGTGTGGAACTGATTGAACCGCAGACCTCGTTGCGCTACGCGATCGAGCGCCGGGGTTGGCACCGGACCGCCGAAGGTCGAGCAGGTGCCAAAGCCCACGTCGTCGAGCAAGATCACAATCACGTTGGGTGCCCCTTCGACCGCCTGCACGGTTGATAGGGGGACGGCCTTGGATTCGGCGATGGTCTTGCCGAGCTGCCCGGTGAAGGGTGGTGTCGCTCGGGGCAAATTCGACTCGTTCATGCGGTCGTGAATCCGCGCACTTCAAAGCAGCTCAACGTCGCCACGACCTGGTCCCGGTCGCCATCGACGACGACGTCGCCGGCGTCGATGGCCGCCTCGAGTGAGGCCTTGCCGCTCAGGAGGGCGTTGAGCGTGGCGCGCGAGAGCACGACTCGGGCGTCGGCTCCACTCCCGTCGGTCGGGACGGCCACACAGTTGCGGACGTGGAGCCCGGCCGGTTCGCC
>CANGMP010000088.1 GCA_947455165.1 Acidimicrobiaceae bacterium
CTGCTACTAAGAAGGCTGCACCGAAGAAGGCCGCTAAGAAGGCTGTAAAGAAGGCTGCACCGAAGAAGGCTGTGAAGAAGGCCGCCCCTAAGAAGGCTGTCAAGAAGGCTGTCAAGAAGGCCGCCCCTAAGAAGGCTGTCAAGAAGGCCGTGAAGAAGGCTGCTCCTAAGAAGGCTGTCAAGAAGGCCGCCCCTAAGAAGGCTGTCAAGAAGGCCGTCAAGAAGGCTGCTCCTAAGAAGGCTGTCAAGAAGGCTGCTCCTAAGAAGAAGTAGTTTTCTCCCGTAAGGGACCGTGAGATGCGGGGGTCTTAGGACCCCCGCATTTTGCTATTTACAAGTCCGTCGGTTCATCGACGTCATGAGACCACGGCGAGTTTTCAATTCGTTGGAAGGAAATCGAAAGCCTGCTCGCCTCCGCTTCATGGAGTGAAGCAGAATTCGGACCATAACGAAAGGTAAAGGGCAGGCCCGCAGGTAGTACGAGAACATTCGTCCCGGTGCCGTGACGATCTGTTACCAGGGTGATGCCCTCGGATATCGGCAGTTCGCTTAGCGAAGCTGGTGTTGCGAGGTCGGCGTGGGCAATCACGATGACGTCGTACTCATGACTTGCGCTGGCGTAAGCCTCGCTGACTCCCTCGTTGAGGCCAGGTTGTCGCTGGAGGAACGCTTTGGCCCCGTTGATTTCGGCGAAGGCGGCAACGTCGTCGTCCTCACAAATGATCCAACATGCGAGAGGATGACACGCCACAATCGTTCGTTCGGCTAAGGATCGCATGAGTGTTTCAGCTTCGCCATCGCTTAGTGTGGCACGGAGGCGCTGCTTGCCTACCGCAAAGGGCTTGAGAGGAACTAAGACCACTCGACGTACGGGATTAGCACCCATCTAGCGAATCAATCTGATTGTGGCAATTCCGTGGGGACGGAGGGGGAAGCTTTCATCAAACGGTTCAAGACCGCGGCCCCGTAGATCGACGAGCCAGCCAGATTGGCCTTCAATCTGAACCGTCACGGTCTCATTGAGTGGGTTGAAGAGACGCAGCTCGAGCTGGCCATCAACCTGCTGCACTGCCGAGATTTCGGCGCCGGTGACGTTGAGATGCGTGCCTGATTGTGCGCGCGCCCCCCCGCCTGGTGAGCTCAATGTCTCGAGCGGAACAAGTACGGCTTCGGCAAATTCATAGGGGTCGCACGCGTTCGTTGTAAAGGCGTAGCGAACCGTCATTGGTATGCCCACCATCTGAAGTTCGTCGACGGGCGTCAGAGGTCCTGCCGGCAGCGGTCGAAGCGTCATGCCGAGGCGAGACAGCATTCCGGTAGAGCGGAGCAAAGTGATGGCCAGGGCGTGGGCCTGCCCGTCACGAATATCGACGAGTTCATACTCATGGAGACCTTCGTGAGCCACCGTTAGGCCACCGGCCTGAACAAAACGACGTGACGGGAAGGTCGGAAGTCCAAACTCATCGGCACGCCCTTCAGCGGTAAGGCCACGTTCAACGACCGTGAATGCGCACTCGGCGCGACTGCTTGAGCATCCTTCGGGTAAAGGGAGTTCGACGCGGACGCGATGATCGCGTCCGGGGTTTACGTAACTCGTAGTCACCCGCACAGTGGGATCGTCGGCTCGAAGCTCGAGCAGGGTTTGGACAGTGAATTCGGTGGCTCCAACGCGCTCTTGGGTCGACTCGTCGATGTGCGTAGGAATTTCATACGTCGCCGTGATCTGGATTTCGCCTCGGATTGGCCCCGAGGAGACTACGGAGGCGACCACTGCTGATGGCTGACGAATCGCGCGGTCATTGCGGGGAGGCGAGTAGTTGTACGAGTCGCCCAGATCGCCTTCGTCGACGAGTCGTCCGTACCCGGACGCGCCGTTGACCGAATAGGTCCCGCGCTCCGTGTCTACCACCAGCGTGATTAGCCCGTTGGAGAGCGTGAGACCATCACCGTGCACCGGGTGGCGTGGTGCCACTGCAAAAAAGGGTGACCAACCAAATCCGGCGACGTTTTCAACGAGCCCGACGACTTTACGAATCGCCGGCTGCGTTAGCTCTAGACGAATCTTGAGATCAGGGTTGGCGCCCATCTTGCCGTAGAGCTCTTGACGGAAGGGCGCCAACTCAACCCCGACCTTCTCACGGGGACCAACGTGGACGCTCAAGGCGACTTCATTGGCGTCACCAGCCAGAGTTACGCCATGGACCCAGGCGTTCTCGTCGATTCGATTGCCCTGAATAACCGAAAGGATTGTCTGCATGCCATTGACATCGAGGTCCATGGCCTCCGGGAATGAAATGCGCTCCTCGACAATCTGCATTCGCGCAGCGTCATATTCGTCGTCACTCACTACTGTTTCGACCAATCCGCTCCGAGTTCGGGCCGACGGATTAACGACGTAAATACCAGAATCCCTGAGTGATGCCCCAAAGCTGGTCAGCGCGCGTTCGGCTAGTCCCTCACTGATAGCGCGGGCTTCATTGAAGCGATGGAGCACTGCGTTTATAACGTCGGCAACCGAACATGCGCAGATGGAGTCGTGCGCGGCGTTACGAATTACTTCCTTCCACGCCAGCTTGAGCATGGACTCGGGGTAGCGCTCGGGGTCGCCAAATAGGGCGGCGAACGGTTCGGCCCGGCGCTCGAGGTGTCGTTCGACAATGGCCGCTAACTGCTTCACGTCGACTCGATTAGAGAGGACTCCCATCAAGATGTTTGATCGGAACCCTGATCGAAGCTCGCCATGCCACGTTTCAAGACCTTCGCGAGGAGCCCTGGCGAGATGATTGGCCAGCGAGGTCACTTCGAAGTGGAAATCGTTTTGAAGTGCGTTGGCTTCCCGCAGTACAGCTCCGAGGAAAGGCTGGGGGCGTAGGTGGTCTGAGCCATTCATAAAGAGCAGGTCTCCAAGGAGGAAACTGCCCACCTCCTCCGCGTGATCGGCGACGCGTCGTACGAGTGAAGCGGCGTCATTCGGAATTGACGCGCCATTGCCGTAACCCGTTACGAGATACTCAGCTCGAACATCGGTCCCGTCGGGAGCAACCCAAGTAAAACCAGTTTTTGTGATTGCGCTGGGAACGCCGCGCCAGAGAACGGTGTCGGCGAATCCAGCGGCTCGCAGGAGTTGAGGCATTTGGGCGATGTGTCCAAACATGTCGGGCAGGTAGCCAACTGACGTCACGCCGCCGAAGGCCGCACCTCGCTCAATGCCAAGTTGCAGGTCGCGAACGATGGTTTCGCCAGTCACTAAGAATTCGTCTACGAGGATGTACCACGGCCCCATGGCAAGTCGTCCCGATGCGGCGAGGGCGCGAAGCCGGTCTTCCATTTCGGGCCGCGCTTCGAGGTAGTCATCGACTACAGCCATCTGCCCGTCGAGGAGATAGTTGGAGTAGGCCGGATCTGCTTCCAGGAGCGGAATGAGATCGTCCAAAAGATCAATCAACTTGAGGCGAAACGTCTGATATGACTCGTACCACTCGCGATCCCAGTGGGTGTGCGGTACGACGGCTACTCGGCGCGTGGACATAGCGCCAACTCTATTAGTGGTCCCTGCCTAGTCTGAGGGGATGGCGACGCCC
>CANGMP010000089.1 GCA_947455165.1 Acidimicrobiaceae bacterium
CTGGGTCGGGTCTTTACGGAGTGTCAGCCCGAGGCGATCTACCACCTGGCCGCACTGAGTCACGTCGGTACATCGTGGGATGACCCGAGCGCAGTCGTTCGTGTCAACGTTGGTGGAACGACGAATGTCTTGGCGGTGGCTCGCGACGTGGTGCCGGCGGCGACGGTGCTCTTTGTTAGCTCGGCCGACGTCTACGGACCCCTCGACCCATCACAGATGCCCATTAACGAGGCCACCGAACCGCACCCGGCCTCGCCGTACGCCGCCAGCAAGTTGGCGGGGGAGATCTTTGCTGAGCAGGCGGCTCGAGGGTTCAACCAACGCGTCATCATTGTTCGACCCTTTAATCACGTGGGCCCGGGGCAGAGTCCGGCCTTCTTTCTGCCGGGCATTACGGCTCGAATGGTTGCGGCCACGAACGAAGGGCGAACCGAGATTCCGGTGGGCAACTTGACCTCGCGTCGAGATTTCACCGACGTCCGAGACGTGGTGCGCGCGTACCGACTGCTCATTGAACATGGTGTGTCGGGCGAGCGTTATGTCGTGGCCAGTGGCCACGACAAGGCCATGATCGATATTGCGAACGAACTACGAACGCTCGTCAATCCCGAGCTCTCCTTCGTAGAAGATCCCGCACTGCTGCGTCCGGTCGATGTTCCGGTCCTGCGCGGGGATTCGTCACGGCTCCGGGCCGTCACGGGATGGGCACCTGAAGTGCCGTGGTCTGAGACGCTGGCCGCCATCGTTGCCGATGCGACCAACGTCTCAACCAGTGCTTAGGCCTTCGTCTCTTCGGTCGTAGCGGCTTCGGCGGGAGTCTCGGCAACGACGACTTCGTCAGTGATGGCCTCGGTGACCTTGGCGCGAGCTACGGCACCCATGGAGCGAACCTTGGCGGCCACTTCACGAGCCTGCTCGGGGAGCTTGGCCTCGAGAGGGGCCACAACGGCTTCGGCCATTGCGATCACTTCGTTCACCTTGGTGTCCACCGTGGTTGCGGTGCGCTTGACCGACGCGGTGACGTCAGCCTTGCTGCGAGAAACTGCCGCGCTGAGTCCTTCAGTGTCGATGGTCTCGTCGACCTTGTGCTGGAGCGACTTGGCCAAGACGTTGAGCTTCTGGACGCCCATGACGCCGAGTCCGATCACGGTGTAGGCGGCGTCCTTGGCCTTCTTTGCCTGGCTGTTCGTGACGGCGAAGTCACGAACCTTGGTTGCGGCCTCGCGGCCGAGGGTCGTTGCGATACTGGTGATGTCTGCCATTGTGGGTCCTTTCCACGTTCTGTAAACATAAGTATAACACTTTGCTAACAATAGTTAGCACCCAGTATTTTGAGCCGACCCCAACTAGCCTGAGAAGCCTGATGGACACCCGAGCTCCGGCGGTTGTAGCCGTCGTCGTCACGACGGGTCCGGGTACCGATTTAGAGGCCACGTTGGCCTCGCTGGTCACCCAGGACTATGAGGATCTAAGCATCCTCGTCCTCGCCAACGGCGAGAGTCGGGACGTCGCCGCCCGGGTGGCTTCCGTGGCGCCGCTGGCCTTTGTCAAGATTTTGCCCGAGAACTTGGGCTACGCCGCCGCGGCCAACGAAGTGCTGGGCACCGTGCAGGGGGCCGCGTTTCTCCTCTTGTGTCACGACGACGTTCGCCTCGAATCCTCCGCTTGCCGGCAACTGGTCGAAGCGGCCTATCGCACGAATGCGGCTGTCGTGTCGCCGAAGGTCGTCGGCTACGAGGACGCTTCGGCCCTCCTCCACGTTGGGCAGATGCTGGACCGATACGGCTCGGTGGTGGAGCGTATTGAAGACGGCGAGATCGACGCCGGTCAACATGACGCCGAGCGAGACGTCTTCGTGGCCCCCGGTGGTGTCACGTTGGTTCGCGCCGACCTCTTTGAGTCGCTGGGCGGCTTTAATGAGGCAATTTCCCTGATTGGCGAGGATGTCGAGTTCTGTTGGCGAGCGCAGATCGCGGGTGCTCGCATCGTCGTGGCCCCTGAAGCCGTCGTGGCTCACCGTCAAGCCCTTTCGTCCCAACTCCGTTTCCCAACGGCCGTCGGTACCCGTCGCACGTCGCTGCAAGATTTGGCCCGCCGCCACCAGCTGCTGACGGTCCTTTCGAGCTGGGGTCGCCTTTCGCTGCTCATCGTCATCCCGCTGTTAATCGTCTTTGACATTGCGGAACTCTTTATTGCGGCCGCTGGACGCGACCAAGACCGGGTGGGTGCGCTTCTCGGGTCGTGGCGATTTGCCTTCCAGCACCGTGGTGAGATTCGTCGCCGTCGAGAGTTCAACGCCCGTCTTCGAGCGCTGTCTGACGGTGGCATCCGTCTCTTGCAAGTCACGGGCGCTAGCCGCGTCCAAACATTCATGCAGCGTCTCTTTCACGAAGGTATTGACCGCGCTCGTGGAACCATTCCCGCCGAGTTCCGTGAACCCGTAACGACCAAGGTCAAAGTCTCGGCCACCACGGCGCTGGAAATTTCAGAAAACCCCGACTTTGACCTCTACGCCAGTGATGCACCGACCGACATCTCGGTCCGTCGATTCTTCGAAGGTTTCCGAACGCAGTTCACCGTGGTGGCCGTGGCACTGGTGGCGTGGTTTATTGGCGCCCGCAATCTCGTGGCCACTCACTTGCCCAGTGTCGGTCGCCTCGTTCCGCTCGATACGTGGTGGGCCAACTGGCACCACTTCTTTGCCTCGTGGTCGCCCAACGGAGTCGGCTCGGGAGCGCCCGGCATGCCGGGCTACGGCCTCATTGCCGCGGCCGGAACGCTTGTCTTTGGGCGTATGGGCATGTTGCCGCGAGCGGTGCTCATCCTGGCGGTGCCGATCGGTGTCTACGGTCTGGGCCGCCTCCTGCGAGATGTCGTTTCCAACCGCGCTCGCCTCTTTGCTTCGCTGGCCTACTTCTCACTGCCCATTGGCGTGAACTTGGTCCAACAGGGCCGCGTCGACCTCCTGCTCGTGTTTGCCGGCCTGCCGTACCTGACTCGCCGCATCCTGGCGCTCCTCGACGTCAAGCCGTTCCGCGCCTACCCCTACGAGTCACCCCGCAATTTTGGACACCGCCTCTGGGGTCGCACCCGGGCCGGACAGATCGCCAAAGCCGTTCTGCTGACGTCGATCCTCGGCGCCTTCGCGCCGGTCGTCTTCATTCTGGTGACGCTGATTGTCGTGGCCATGGTGGTAGCCATCAAACTCGGTGGTGGCAGTGAGCGACTCGAAATGCCGTGGCGCACCTTGGGGCAGATTTGGATGTCCTCGGCGGTTCTCTTGGCCCCCCTCACGATCGATACGGCCCTCGCTGGTCGCCGAGCGTTCGAAGTCTTCGGGCTGCCCCTCGCGCCGTGGTCCAACATTGACTTTTCCCACGTCATTCGTGTTGCCGATGGCGTCTTCGGTCAAGGCCTGCTTAGCTGGGTCGTCCCAGTCGTCGCCTTCGGTGGCGTC
>CANGMP010000090.1 GCA_947455165.1 Acidimicrobiaceae bacterium
GAGTGCGTATTGCGCTGCTAACTAGGCTGTCCGCGTGACAATTGAAAACGAGTCAGTTATAAATATTGAGGCGCTGCTCAGCGAAGTCGATGTGGCCATGCAGCGACTCGCCGAGGGCCAGTACCAACTGTGTGCGGTCTGCCAGGCCCCAATTGACCGCGATCGATTGATCGAAAACCCATTGCTCACGACGTGCGTACAGCACCCCAAGCTGAGTGAGAGGGGCGATCATGAGTAACCAAGAAGTAATCGGTCAGTCCGTCGAGCCATCCGAAACCAGGTACTTCCGCGGGGATATCCAGGGTCTGCGGGCTCTCGCCGTGATCTTGGTGATCTTGGCCCACGCCCAGATTTCTCACTTCGCCGGTGGCTACATCGGCGTTGACGTCTTCTTTGTCATCAGCGGCTACGTCATCACCGGCCTGCTGCTCCGTCAGCCCGCTGGTCAGACGTTCCGAAACTTGGGCCACTTCTACGCCCGACGGATTCGCCGCATTATGCCGGCGGCCACGCTGGTGATGATTGCCACGTTGCTCTTTTCATTCCACTACCTCGGCGTCTACTCATCACTGCCGCTGCTCACTGATGTTCGTTGGGCCTCGCTCTTTTCGGCCAACTTCCACTTCATCAGTGTGGGTAGCGACTACTTTGCGCAAGCCTTGCCTAAGTCCCTCATTACTCACTACTGGTCACTGGCCGTCGAAGAGCAGTTCTACTTTGTCTTCCCCATTGTGCTCTTTGGCTCGGCCGCCATCTTTGGACTTCGCAAGCACCGCGCGGCCCTTTCGACTGCTCTCCTTGTTATCGTCACCGCTTCGGCGATTTGGAGCGGGATCGAAACGCACGCCAACCCGACGTTGGCCTACTACCACCCCTTGACCCGGTTCTGGGAAATTGGATTTGGTGCCCTCATCGCCGCACTACCAACAGCTGTTCAGCTCCGCAATGAAATTCTCAAGGCCGTTGGTGGTTGGATCAGCCTGGCCATGATCTTTGGCGCGGCTCTCTTCTTGACTGACGCCAGCCCCGTGCCCGGCGTCTTGACGTGGTGGGCCGTGGCCCCCGCTGGTTTCCTGCTGTGGACCGGTGGCACCCGCTCGCTGTCCAGCCCGAGTGGTTGGCTTTCAGTGCAGCCCTTCCGCTACATCGGTGACATCTCCTACTCGCTGTACCTTTTCCATTACGCCTGGCTGAATCTGCCGGCCCAGTACGTCTTGCTGAAGTACTCGCAAACCACGGCTCTGCCGTTGGCCGCTCGCCTCGAGCAGATTGCTGCGGCCCTGATCTGCGCGGTCTTCTCGTACCACGTGTTGGAAAATCCAATTCGCCGTTCCAAGTTTTTGGATCGTCGCCCGTGGATTACGCCCGTCTTGGCTGTACTCATGATTGGCGCAGTGTGGCTGACGGCCGGCCTCGTTCAGAAGTACTGGACGCTCTAGTTCTCGAAACGAAAAATGCCCCGGTGCGAAATCGCACCGGGGCATTTTGCTGTTCGAACTACTTCTTGGTGGCCCAGAAGATTTCGGCGATGGCGTCAATCTCGGAAATCAGTCGGTCAGCAACGGCGACGTCGTTGGTCTTCTTGGCTTCGCCCGCACTCTTGGTGGCCTTCCAGAACAGGTCGTGCAGGTCGGGGTGAGCGGCGAGGTGCTCGGGCTTGAAGTAGTCAGTCCACAGGACCCAGAGGTGGTGCTTGACCAACTCGGCGCGCTCTTCCTTAATGCCGGTGGCACGAACCTTGAAGTCGGCGTCGCTGCTGCCGGCGTACTTCTCCATACAGGCCTTGACGGACTGAGCTTCGATCTTGGCTTGCGCCGGGTCGTAGATGCCACAGGGCAGGTCGCAGTGCGCGTGCACTGCAGTGGCAGTGCTGTCCATGGCGGCAGTAATGCGCTGAAAGACGTTCATAAGTCTCCCTTTCCAGGTTCTGCCGACCGATGCACGGCCAGCGGGTTTATGAGCTTTAGGTTAGCGACCATGGTCGCTGCACTACTCGCCCGATTAGTTCGTCCGGTGGTGCGTCGTGGCGTCGTTGAAGGCCATTCGATGATCCCCGCCTACGTGCCGGGGGAGCGGATTTGGCTCCTTCGTCGACTGCGACCTCTTCGGGTCGGTGACGTGGTCGCCTTTTCGTTGCCGGACGCTATCGATCTGACGGCTATCAAGCGGGTCGCGGCGTTGAGTGGCCGTTTCGCGACGTTGCTTGGTGACAATGCCGACGCCTCCCGAGACTCCCGAGAGTTTGGACCCGTGTCAATACGGGAGATTCATTGGTTCGTCTGGCCCCAGCGCGGCGCCTGATTTTCGCTGCGCCCAACCTTCTACGCTGTAGAGGTGAGTGAAAAGCGCGAAGGATTAGGTGGGTTCATCCACGAGCATCGCGCTAAGGCGCAGATTTCCCTGCGCAAACTCGGCGAACTCGCCGGGGTCTCCAACGTGTACCTCTCTCAGATTGAGGCCAATCTGCGTCGTCCAAGTGCCGACATCCTTCAGCGAATTGCCAAGGGTCTGCAGATTTCGGCCGAATCGCTCTACGTGCAGGCCGGCATCCTCGATGAGGAGCGGCAGGGATCGACCGAAGCGACCATTCAGGCCGACCCCCGCTTGAGCGAGAGTCAAAAGCAGGCACTGCTCACCATTCTCCGGAGTTTTCTGACTGACGCTCCCGAGTCCGCTCCGCCGAGCGAAGTCGAGCCGGCCTAATGGCTCGCCTGGCCGTTCTCTCGTACCACACGTCCCCGCTGGCCCAACCGGGCACCGGCGACGGCGGCGGCATGAACGTCTACGTTCGTGAAATGGGTGCAGCGCTCGCCCGACAGGGCCACACGGTCGATATCTACACCCGTCGCGACAATCCCTCGCAGCGAGATGCCGTGATGGTTGAGCCGGGCCTCACTGTGCACCACGTCACGGCCGGCCCGACGACGCCGCTGCCGATGAGCGAGCTCGTCTCGCTGGTGGATGACTTTGCTCGTTCGGTCAGCGTGTTGATTCGTTGCCAAGAACTGCCCGACGTTATTCACGCCAACTACTGGTTGAGCGGCACGGCGGGACATTTCTTAAAACACGAGCTCGGCATTCCCCTCATTATGACTTTCCACACCCTCGATCGAGTGAAGGCCGCCACCTTTGGTGAGGCCTCGACGGAGCGGGCCACCGAAGAAGAACGAATCATCGGTTGCAGCGACGCCGTACTGGCCAGTTGTGAGATTGAAGCGCAGCAGATCGTTGACTACTACGACGCCAACCCGGCCCGAGTGCACATCGTGCCGCTCGGCGTCGAACACGCCTTTTTCTCACCGGGTAATCGCGTCGAGGCTCGCCGAGCGCTCGGCATGCCGACCGATCAACCACTGTTGCTCTTCGCTGGACGCATCCAAGCCCTCAAGGGTGTCGAGCTCGCCCTGGAGGCCTTCATCGAACTCCGTCAGCGACGCGGCTGTGGTCACC
>CANGMP010000091.1 GCA_947455165.1 Acidimicrobiaceae bacterium
ATTGGAGGCTCGCTTGCTCTGGCGCTTAGAGATCAGGGGTGGTCTGTCACCGGTGTGGATCTTTCGCAGTCCAGCCAAGACGAGGCTCTGGAGCGCGGGATCATCACCGATGTCAAGCCGGACCCAGACACATCACTTGTGTTCGTGTGCGCGCCAGCCGGCTCCGTGGCCAACATCGTTCAAGGCATTCTTGAATCCGACCTTCCAGAACTCATGGTGATATCTGACGTGGCGGGTGTCAAAGAGTCGATCTGTCGAGCCATCGAGGACCCTCGATTCATTGGTGGTCACCCGATGGCCGGCTCTGAACTTCGCGGCCTCGCTGGCGCTCGAGCCAATCTCTTCACCGGCTGCAACTGGGTCCTGACCCCGTCTGAAACGACACCGGCGGACTCCTACGCGTTCTTACACGGCGTTTTGCGATCGCTCGGTGCATCGGTGATGGCGCTAGGCACCGAGGAGCATGACCGCTTAGTGGCTCTAGCCAGTCACGTTCCACACGTGGTAGCTGGTGCCCTAATGAACGAAGCGACATCTACCTCAGTCGAACACGGGGCGCTCCTGCGTCTTGCGGCTGGTGGCTTTCGTGACATGACGAGAATTTCGGCCGGCGACCCTTCTATTTGGCCAGACGTCCTCTTTGAGAATTCGGCAGCAGTACTCGACGGTTTAGGACGAGTGGCCGCTCAAGTGGCGACGTTTCGTCGAGTAATTGAGTCCCGAGACCGAGAAGAGCTCTTGACTCTGCTTTCAAAGGCCGCTGTTGCGCGGCGTCAACTGCCGGGAAGCATCGGCGAAGCCGAAAGTCTGGTGGAAATTCGTATTCCTGTTGACGACCGTCCTGGTGTCTTGGCTGAGGTCACAAAGCTGGCCAGTGACCTGCAGATCAACATCTTCGACATCGAAATCGCACACAACGTCGAGGGAATTTCAGGTGTGCTCTTGCTATCGGTCGACAAGGCGGCCGCCCCTGCACTCATCAGCGAACTGACCAATCGGGCCTTCTCGGTTGGGTCCGAACCGGCATGACGACCGTTCGCATCCAGGCAGGCAAACGTTTTGTCGCCTCGATTCGCACTCCTGGAGACAAAAGCATCTCCCATAGAGCCCTGATGTTGGCGGCTCTCGCCAACGGGTCAAGCACCATCCGGGGTCTCTCTGATGGCGAGGATGTTGGTCGCACCAAAACCATCATCCAGCAACTCGGCGCCTCCGTGGTCGAGCACGAAGGTTACGTAATCGTGACTGGACCTGAAAAGGGCCTCCGTGCGACGAGCGAAACCTTGGACTGCGGGAACTCGGGCACCACTATTCGGCTCCTCATCGGTCTGGTGGCCGGAATACCCGGCCTGCATCACCTCGACGGCGATGCGTCGCTTCGACGCCGGCCCATGGATCGCGTCGCGGTTCCCTTGGAGCTCATGGGTGTACATGTCGAGGGCAAGGGTCCGACGCACACGCCCCCGGTCACAGTGGCCGGCATTCAGCATCCCAGGGGGATTAGTTATCACGTTCCCAAAGCGAGCGCTCAGGTGAAGTCCGCAGTGCTCTTTGCAGGGCTTTCGGCCACCGGCAACGTTGTGGTGACCGAAGATGTTCGGACCCGGGCAAATACTGAAGAGATGCTTCGACAAGCCGGCGTATCGATCTCCTCGACCGATTATCGCGATGGACGATCGATAACGATGGATCCGGTGCGTCCAAAGGCCCGTGACTGGTTCGTTCCGGGCGACCCTTCTCAAGCCGCATTTTTTGTCATCACCGGACTGCTTCATCAACACGGCGAAGTAGTCATTCATCCGATCTACGACGGTCCTGAGCGCATTGGATTTCTCTCGGTACTCGAAAGGATGGGTGGCGATATTTCACGAATTCCCACCGCTCATGGGCTCGAAGTGCGAGCCCGAACCAGCGCGCTTACTGGCACGTCAATCCACGCCCACGAGATTCCGTCAGTCGATGAAGTTCCCGCACTAGTGGTCGCGGCTTGCGCAGCCACAGGTACGACGCGATTCATCGACATGGGCGAGTTGCGTATCAAGGAGTCTGACCGTTTTGCAGAGTCAGTTGCACTTGCTCGCGCACTCGGTGCGCATGTCGATATCGACGGAGACGACTTCACCGTCGTCGGGCTTGGGAGTGCGCGAAGTTTTACCCCCTTCAGCTTTGCCGCACCACACGATCATCGAATGGCAATGTCGGCAGCAATTGCGGGGTTCTGTGGCAATGGTGTCGAGATTTCTGGAGCCGAGAGCGTCGCCACTTCCTTTCCAAACTTCTTTGAACTCCTAACATCATCATGATGAGTACGAGCAATGTTGTTGCCATCGACGGCCCGGCCGGTTCAGGGAAGTCCACGGTCGCCAAGCTGGTCGCCGAGCGTCTCGAGTGGAGTTTTCTCGATACCGGCGCCATGTATCGTGCGGTCACCGCCCTCGCATTACGGAACGGTGTTGCCCTTGAACGCCATGAAGATGTCGTCCAGATTGCCCAGGAGTGCCTCATTGACACCATTCCTCGAGTGACCATTAATGGACTCGACGTCACCGAAGAGATTCGGGGGAGCGATGTGAATCACGGTGTCAGCATTGTGGCCGCCATTCCTGCGGTGCGCGACGCGATGGTGGAGCGCCAACGGGAGTGGTCGCAACGCCAAGCCCGTGGCACCGTTGTCGAAGGACGCGATATTGGGACTGTGGTCTTTCCTGACGCCACCCTCAAGGTCTTCCTCACCGCCAGCCCTGAGGAGCGTGCCCGACGGCGCGGGGACGAATCCGCCGATTCCATCAATCGGCGTGATGAAATTGACTCGACGCGCGCCGTCTCACCGCTCCGTGCCGATGAGTCCGCGGTCGTGATCGACACAACTGATAAGTCAATTGACCAAGTAATCGAGGAGATTGTCCAATGTCTTCATCAACGCTAAACCTCGAACCGCGTAAGACCATTGGCTATCGCATCGTGCGATCCATCGTGGTTGTCGTTTGGCGAATCATGTTTCGACCCCGCGTCGTCGGCGGAGAAAACATCCCCGCCACGGGTCCAATTGTTCTAGCGCCGATTCACCGATCAAACATCGACTTTGCCTACCTCGTCTTTGCCACCAATCGCAAGACATTCTTTATGGCCAAGGACTCACTCTGGAAAGTGCCAGTGCTCTCCACGCTGATTCAGACGATGGGAGCCTTTCCGGTGAAGCGTGGCACCGCTGATCGTGAGTCTCTCAAGAATGCCCAGGAAGTCCTCGAACAAGGCCACGCGCTCGTTCTGTTTCCTGAAGGAACGCGTCAAGAGGGTGACGACGTTGGACCACTCTTTGAAGGTGCGATGTTCATCGCATCTCGAGCGGGCGCCAGCGTCATTCCCGTAGGGCTTGGAAACACTGAGAAGGCGATGAAGAAGGGGGCGAAGCTTCCGCG
>CANGMP010000092.1 GCA_947455165.1 Acidimicrobiaceae bacterium
ATCAGTGTGCGCGTAGAAAAAGAGGCCGCGTAGGCCGACGAGCTCTTCGAAGCCCGACGACGCGCAACGTAGAGACGGAACTCCAGTTCATCTTGCGACAGCGAGTCGGGCCCGGTTACATACTGCATTTGATGACTGGGTTCCGTGGAGGCCGAGGCGGCCCCCAAGATTTCGCTCGCCACCGGCACAATTCGCCATCCCAGCGTCGTGAGGCCAACGGAGGCGCAGGCCTCCTCGATGACCGACTTCGCCTCGTCGCTGGCAGCCGCCGGCAGCATCCATTGGCCGACGCCATAGCGCCCGGCTTCAGGCAGGACAATACCGAGTTCCGTGGTGACTGCACGAAGGAATGCGTGGGGAGTCTGGAGCAAAATACCGGCGCCGTCGCCGCTATTGGGATCTGAACCGGTCGCTCCTCGGTGTTCGAGGTTCTCCAGAATGGTCAGTGCATCAAAGACGGTCTGCGATGAGGGGCGGGCGTCGAGATTGGCAACCATGCCAACGCCACAAGCGTCGTGTTCACCCTGGGGATCGTAAATCTGATTCATCGCGTCTTCCTCTAGTTCGGGACGACGCTGGCCCAACGACATTGTACAGGGAGTTTCTCATTTCTTTGAACGCCTACATTGGAAGCGTGACGACATTGACCTGCGACGTACTCGTAGTTGGGGGCGGCGTCGTGGGGCTTTCAACTGCGCTCGCGGCCTCAGGCAAAGGGCTCACGGTCACAATTCTTGATTCTCAGGTTGGCGGCGGCGCCACGTATGCGGCGGCGGGAATGCTTTCTCCAGGGGCTGAACTCCTCTCCGGTGAAGTACATGCCGCTCGGGAGGCACAAGAGTCATTGGAACTGTGGCCGTCATTCTCTGATGTCGCGGCGATTGCGAGACCCACGCAGAGTGGTTCGTTGCTCGTCGGCTGGAGCGGTGGTGATCGGCGAGAGATTGACCGGTTAACGAGCGCTTCAATGGACTTTGGTATCGAACGTCAACTACTCGTACGGGGCGCTGCCGAGATTTTCGACCGCTACTCCCCTCGCATTTCGGAAGGCCTCTATTTTCCATCGGACTCGTTCGTTGACGTTGACGAGGTTCGGCAGGGGCTGGTGGCCACATTGCGTAACCGCGGAGTTACCTTTGTTGCGACTGATGCCGTAACGCTCCTTGACGACAAAGTCGTTCGAGTTGAGACACATCAAGGATGCTTTGAAGCACCCTTCGCAGTTCTAGCCACGGGAGCCAATGGAGCCCTCGCCCGCCAGTTGAACGTTGAGTCCGCAGCTGTGCGACCAGTTCGGGGCGTCACCGTACGTTTGCAGCGACGCCAACACGGTCAGACCGGGATGATTCGGGCACTGGTGGACGGCAGGCCGATCTACGTCGTAGAACGCAGTGACGGCTCGGTTGTAGTCGGCGCCTCTTCGGATGAATCAAACGATCGTTACGTCGATGCGCTCGCTGTCTCGGAACTACTCCGTTTGGCACTCCTCATCTACCCAAGTCTCGATGGGGCAGAATTTGTCGAGGCTCGATCCGGCCTTCGACCCGTCGCACAGGCCGGCCTGCCCTTTTTTCAGGAGATCTCTCCCAACTGCGTTTGGACGAGTGGCTATTACCGCCACGGCGTCTTAATGGCGCCTTTGGCCTACCGGCATGTCGAACGGCGTCTCGGATGATTGCGATCCACGTCAACGGCGAAGCCTTGGAGTTCGAAGGGACCACCGTCGAGCAGCTCGTCCAGCACCTGGGCATTGCCCGTCAGGGCGTGGCAATCGCCGTAAACGCCGACGTGGTACCCCGCTCTCTCTGGAGCGAGCAGGTCATGAATTCTGGTGACCGAGTGGAACTCGTGACGGCGGCGGCCGGTGGCTAGGGCGTAGTAGGATTGATTACTTACGGGCTATGGCGCAGCTTGGTTAGCGCGCTTGACTGGGGGTCAAGAGGTCGTGGGTTCAAATCCCGCTAGCCCGACCACTTGCTGGTGGATTCGACTGCAGTCGGTCCACCAGCAGGGTTCTCCCGTTCAGGAAGGCGGCCGTCGTGTTCTCGCTGATGTCTCGCCTCCTGGCCACCCAGTGGCACGCACTGCGCCTCTATCGGCTTTCAGTCGCCTGTGACTCACGGGGCTGGCCCAACCTGGCCGCACTACTACTGCTGTGCGGCAAGAAAATCTCCACCATTGAGATCGTTCACGGAGCCACTATTGGCGAGGGAACCGTCTTTATTCACGGCACTGGCATCGTGATTGGTCCCGGCACCAAAATTGGCAGCGATTGTCGAATCTTTCATAACGTCACGCTCGGCTCACGTGATGGCGTGGGCTATCCCGCCGTCGGCAATGGTGTGACGATCTACCCAGGCGCCGTGGTGCTGGGTGGCATCCAGGTGGGCGACAACGCCACCATCGGCGCCAACTCAGTTGTGTTGCACGATGTGGCCGCCGGCGCAACAGTGGCCGGAGCGCCAGCCCGACCGGTGTGATGCCTTAGGGCATCACGATGTCAAACCCGAACTCGAAAGTGTCGAGGTGACCTTCGACCACCTGGAGTCCTGCGAGGTCGCCACTCACGCTGAATGTTCCTTCAGCAAGCAAGTCCGCCAACGACGTTGTGCCTCCGGCAAACCTGGCGAAGGCGTCCTGTGTTGATGAGACGACAGCGTCGGCAGACTTGGCGAACGGGCCTGTTGAGCGGGCTAGTACTCCCCCACGAATCTCAATTCGCATCAACGGCTCGCTGCGGTCGGTGAGCGTTACGTCAAAGTCGAACCACACCGATGCGGCCGTGGGGCCATTGAGGCGGACTCCCAGAACATCGGACATCATCTCCATGGTCATTGCCCGCATGAAGGATGGTCCCGTGGCATTGCCCTTGACTCCCTTGAGCGGCGATCCCCCGGCTCGGAGCTCCTGGGCGCCGGTCAGGTAGAAGTCGCGCCACGGGCCAGATTCACTCTGGTAGCCCAGTTGCTCGAGCGCGTCGGCCTGAAGAAATCGAGCCGCCTCATTGGATGGATCGGCAAAGACAAGGTGGTTCACAACTTCGCTCACCCATCGATAGTCGCCCTGCGCGAAACTTTCACGAGCCTTGCCGAGAAGTGCGTCAGCGCCGCCCATGAACTCGACATAACGCTTTCCTGCTTCGACCGGCGTGTGGGGGTTGAGGTGTGCCGGATTGGCGTCGAACCAACCGAGGTAACGCTGGTAGACGGCCTTGGCGTTGTGGCGGATGGTGCCGTAGTAATCGCGGTTGTAGAACTGGCGATGCAGATGATCGGGCAGTTTGATCTCTTCAGCGATTTCATTCATTGTGAGGCCGTGATTGGCCATACGCATCGTTTGATCGTGAATTGATCGGTAAAGGTCGCGTTGGTTCTCGAGGTACGCGCGGATCTCGTCG
>CANGMP010000093.1 GCA_947455165.1 Acidimicrobiaceae bacterium
CAGGGCCGCGTCGACCTCCTGCTCGTGTTTGCCGGCCTGCCGTACCTGACTCGCCGCATCCTGGCGCTCCTCGACGTCAAGCCGTTCCGCGCCTACCCCTACGAGTCACCCCGCAATTTTGGACACCGTCTCTGGGGTCGCACCCGGGCCGGACAGATCGCCAAAGCCGTTCTGCTGACGTCGATCCTCGGCGCCTTCGCGCCGGTCGTCTTCATTCTGGTGACACTGATTGTCGTGGCCATGGTGGTAGCCATCAAACTCGGTGGTGGCAGCGAGCGACTCGAAATGCCGTGGCGCACCTTGGGGCAGATTTGGATGTCCTCGGCGGTTCTTTTGGCCCCCCTCACGATCGATACGGCCCTCGCTGGTCGCCGAGCGTTTGAAGTCTTCGGGCTGCCCCTCGCGCCGTGGTCCAACATTGACTTTTCCCACGTCATTCGTGTTGCCGATGGCGTCTTCGGTCAAGGCCTGCTTAGCTGGGTCGTCCCAGTCGTCGCCTTCGGTGGCGTCATCCTGGCTCAGCGCACCCGTCGCATCTTGGTCAACCAGTGGCTCATTCTGGGCGCCCTGGTCACGGCGTGCGCCGTCGGCGTCGGCAAGCACCTCTTTGGCGTCTTCGCACCTGACGTTGACGCTCTCTTGATTCTGCTGGCCGTTGTGCTGTCAGTCCTTGTGGCGCTGGCCGTCACGAGTATCGAAGAGGACTTGGCCGAGCGCACGATTGGTTGGCCCCACGTGGTGGCGGCCATCATCGTGGTCGGCGTCGCGATCTTGCCGCTACCGATTCTCACCCACGCATCAGATGGTCGCTACAGCCTCCCGCAGACATCGGCCGCCGAATCGCTGAATGCCTACACCCCCACGGCCCAGGGAGGCTTCCGCGTGTTGTGGCTGGCCGACCCGCGAGCCATGCCGACGTCGGGCTGGTCCGTGATGCCTGGTCTCGCCGCGGCCACATCGACCAACGGTGGTCCGAGCGGTTCGACGCTCTTTACCCCGCCGGTTTCAGGAACTTCCGACGTGCTGATGAACGCCATTGCGCTGGTGGCCACCGGACGAACTACCCACGTCGGCCAGCTGCTCGCGCCGGCCGGTATTTCCGACATCGTGGTGATGACGGCCTCCGTGCCACCGCTGGCTGGCCTGCAGTCAGCCGTCACGCTGCCGCCTCCGCTGGCTCTTCTCCAGGGACTAAGTCGCCAGAGCGACCTGACGCTCGTATCCAAGTCGAGCGGTCTTTTGATCTACTCCAACGCCACATTCCACGGCATCATCGCTGAACGCACCAATGGTCTTGACCCCTCGACGACGTCGTCAGACGCCTCGAGCGTCGATGGCTGGGCGCCCGTGCTCAATGGAGAAACGCGCAAGGGTGGGGTCGCTTCCGGCACCGTCATCGCCGGCCTCGCCCCGGCCTCGGCCTTTGCCTTGGAAGTGAATGGTCACGCCGTAAAGCGCACCACGCGCCTCGGCTGGGTGCCTACGTACTCGGCACCCGCGGGTAATGCAACATTCGTGCTGCACCAGTTCCCGCTCAACGGACTCCTCGCACTCTTCACACTCTTCCTTTGGGCCCTCTATCTCCTCGGTTTCGGAGCCTCTGAACACCTCGGAGAACTGTTCGGTCGGCGCCATCGCACCGCGGGTCGATCGGCCGGAGGTGCGTCGTGAGTCGCCGCTCGATCACCTCAACGGCGCTGGCCCTCCTCGTTCTGGGTGCGGCTGGCGTGGGGAGTTTCACGCTCGGTCAGAACAATGAACCGTTGAATGTTTCGTCGCTGGCACCTCAGGGCGGCATTGAGTCGACCTCGCTCTACTGCTTCGGCCTTTCGCCGGCCGGTCAGAGCGGATCAGGGGCCGCCAGGTTTTGGAACACCTCTGACTCTTCTCGTCGCCTCACCATCGAAATGGCCGATGACCGATCGTCAACCACGTCACGAGCAACCATCAAGCCACACCAGACACTGGACGTTCCCGTTGGCTCGCACTATCGCGACTCCGTGGCCATTCGCGCGCAGATTGACGGCGGTGGCGTTGTTGGTTCGGTTTACACCACGAGCGAGGACTCCACGTCGATTCCCTGTCGCAGTGAAGGTGTGACGGACTGGTACGTCTCGGGTATTGGAACGTCGGGAAGTTTGACCTCGCGGATCACGCTGCTCAACCCGTCGGCCACCCCGGCCGTTATCGACGTCAACACCTGGTCGTCGCAGGGCTACTTGGCCCCGGCGGACTATCAGGGCCTCGTGATTCCCTCAAATGGCCAAATCACGCTTCGACTCGCCGACGTCGTCGTCGACGCCTCGCAGCTAGCCGTGCACGTCACGGCGCTCCGTGGGTCATTCCTGGGCATGGCTCTGGCGACCGTAGGTTCTAAGACATCGCTCATTTCCGGGCAGAACGGCGTGGTGACCGAAGCCATCTTCGGATCGGTGAATACCAACGACCACGCGACAGAGATCATCAATCTCTTCAATCCGCTCGAGACCTCGTCCAAGGTCACGCTGAGGCTCCAACTTCCCGGTTACACCATTGCCCCTATCACGACGTCGCTAGAACCCGGCACTACGTCGAGCATCACCCTGGTGCCAGCTACTCGTGTGCCGGCCGCCGGCTGGGGCACGCTTCGTGTTTCCTCGGAGGCGGGCATTGTCGCCACCTTGTACTCGGACACGGCGGGCTACTCCCGCCTGGAGTCGCCCACCGATTCAGGTACGACGTTGGCCTGGAACGGCGCACAGTCGCTCAAGGAAGCACTGCGCGTCTCGGTGCTCTCCGGACAGCGTGTTCCCGTCACCTTTACCTACTTTGATCGAGGTCAGACCCACTCAGTCGTCGTTCGGGCCTCGGTCGGTGCGCCGGTCGCTCCACCCGAGGCCTGGGTCGCGGCCGGACAGGGGCTCATTAGTTCCACGGTGCCACTGGTGGCCCAGGGCAGTGTGGCCGGCAATGGCCTCGAGAGTGCTTTAAACGGACGGTAGAGAAGGCGGAGCCCAGCCTTCGGGCTCGGTCGCCGGATCGACCGTCTCTGATTCCGCCAAGGAGTTGGCCGAATCAGAGGACTGTTGCACCATGGTGCGCACGGTCTTCTTGCCGGCGGGGTGAACGGCTTGGCCGAAGGCTTCGTCGACAAGGCGTGCCGCTTCTTCACCGTCAATGGTCTCGTGCTGGAGAAGC
>CANGMP010000094.1 GCA_947455165.1 Acidimicrobiaceae bacterium
CGCCGAGGCGGCGAGGCCGAAGGGACTGGCGTCGGAATGTCCGTGACCGGGGAGGTCGACGGCGACGAGACTGCGCTGGAGGGCCAGGGCCACGGTGTCAAAGGTGTGAGCGTTCTGCGCCCCGCCATGCACGAGGAGGAATTCGGGTGAGTTTGCGCCCCAGACCAGTGCGCTGAGATCGCGGGTTTCGTCGACGGGAAATCGCTCGCGCCGAACTGGGGGAACGGGGAGGTCGAGGTCCCACTCACTCAGATTTTCGTGAAAGAAGGAAAACTCGTCGTAGGCAATGCGTTCCATGGAGGGAATGGTAGGCCTTTACAGAACGTCGTGCGTCTCCGTCAGCGATGCCCGCAAGGCCGGTTGAGGCTTAGCAGCAACCGGCCGATGTGCCGAGTGAAACGGTCACTGGCGTGGCGTCGCTCGTACAGCACGCCGTTTCTTCTGCCGGTCCGAAACTCTCCGAATCGGCGAGGACGGTGTAGACCTCCCATCGTTCGCGGTCTGGCCCACTGACCCAAACTTTGTCCTAGATGGCGTAGCAGCACGTCGTTGTCTCTTTGACCTCAGTCGCGAGTCGGCAGCCGGACTGCGCATGGTCGGTCGACAGAACGCGCAGAACGATTCCACCTCACCGATTTGATCAATGTTCCCTACGAGGGTGGTCACCTCACCCGTTCCTTCGTGCTCGAAGACGCCAGCGAAGCGGCGGGCGTGAACGACCGGTCCCAACTGGCTCGTGCCGAGCGGGAGCTTCGTCGCCGTATTAATGACCGCTGGCTTCGACGAGGGGTCACGATGTGGGACCCGGCCACGACCTCCATCGACGCCGACGTGCAGCTCAGACCGGACGTCTCGCTGCTTCCCGGAAAAGTTCTTAAGAGCCACTCGCAGATTGGTGGGGGAGCCCAGATCGGGCCGAACGCCTGTTGCATTGATGCAGTCATTGGCGAGCGGGTCGTGGCAGGCACCATAGAAGCGACCGGCGTGACTAATGGTGCCGGAGTGAAAGTCGTCTCGTTTGTGGTGCTCGAATCCGGACAGGTAGTCAATGCTGAGCCACAGGTCTCGAGCGAAAGCTAAGGCCGACCGAATCACAGCGACGGGGCACATCGCCCGCCTGGCCCCTTCCATGGCCTTCAACCCATAGGGCTGAACAAAAGGGAGACGCCAACTCGATATTGCCTTCGTTAGTGGTATGGAATACAATACCGTTATGAACTCAAGTGAGGCCATCCTGCAGCGTTTACGTCGCGCCAGTGGATTCACGCAACGTGAATTGGCTCGCCGCGCTCAGATGTCCAACTCCTCTTTGGTCGCCTACGCCAAGGGGCGTCAGGATCCAGGTCTGGCAACTCTTATACGGCTGGCCGACGCGGCTGGGTGTGATCTCGTGATCGAAGTTCGCCCTCGAATGAGTGATCCTGAAATTCGTACCTTGGAGCTGCACCGAGCAGTGGCATTGAAGATCGAAGCCAATCCCACGGACATGATGGCGATTGCACGGCGAAATTTGGCACTTATGCGCGAGAGCGACCAATTCGGGCGGTCAAGTTTTTACTTCGACACATGGCAATTCTTGCTTGATGGACCACTCAGTGACCTTTTGCGCGTGATGACCTCAACCGATGCGGCCGCAAAAGAGTTGCGTCAAGCGAGCCCCTTCAGCGGCATCCTTTCTGACGACGAGCGATTCGAAGTATTGATGGCGACCGATGGTGTCCGGGTGGCGGCGAAGTCCGGACGACCACTTGATGAAGTGCGACGAGAGATGGTCGGCCAAATTGAGAAGGCTGCAAGTCGACTCGCCGGCACGGAATCGGCGTCCATATGAAACTCGAAGAACTACAACACGTGATTCGCGCTGCTTGCGACTTGTTGGGAGAAGACGTAGTCATCGTCGGTGGCTCTCAAGCAGCGCTAGCCCAATTCCCGAACGATTTACCTAAATCGGTCGTGGTTTCACGGGAGGCGGACATTGCTGCCGTCGACGATCCGATTGACCAAAAGGCCATGATTATTAACGGAAACATTGGCGAAGACACGCTGTTTCATACCACCCATGGGTTTTTCGCCGAAGGCGTCTCACGGGAGCTTTTCGTCCTACCACCTACATGGCGGGAGCGGGCCATCGCGGTCGATGGTCACGCGACGCACAAGACCACGGGGCTGTGTCCAGAAATCCATGATTTGGCGGTTGCAAAATTGGCAGCCGGTAGACAAAAAGATGTTGACTGGATCAAGTCGTTACTGAAGTCTGGACATCTCAAGGCTGAGCAATTTCTCGAGCGCACCTTCGAGGCGGGACTTCCGCCGGTTCGCCGGGATCTTGCGGTGGGCTTGGTCGAGCAGGCGGCTCGTCCTGGTCGACGTAGCCGGAGTCGTAGGCGTGTTCGACTCCTCGAGGACCTGCTCGGAGAAGAAAGCCTCGATTCGTAGGCAAGTCAGTCGTTTTTCGTTTTCACCAGTTGTCATCGAACTGATGACAGGCGCTTCATTCTGAGGACCCGGGAGTTTGAAGAATTCACCACAGGGAGGCATGGGCGAGACGAACTACGCTGTCCTCGTGGAAGCCTCTCCCTTACGTCGCATGGTGATGGTGACTGGACGGACGAACCCCGAACTCGCTCAGTCCATCGCTCAGGAACTCAACTCATCCCTTTCTTCGGTTGCGTTACGTGAGTTTGCCAACGGGGAGATTCACTGTCGATTTGAAGATTCAATTCGTGGCGCCGACGTCTTTATCGTTCAGTCCCACGCTTCACCGGTGAACGATTCGATCATGGAGCAACTCATCATGATTGACGCCGCCAAGCGTGCCTCGGCCAAGCGCATCACGGCGGTCTGTCCGAACTACGGCTACGCCCGCCAAGACCGCAAGTCGACCGGTCGTGAACCAATCACGGCCAAGTTGCTGGCCGACATGTTGCAGACGGCCGGCGCCGACCGCGTCCTGGCCGTTGACCTTCACTCGGGACAGATCCAAGGTTTCTTTAACGTCCCGGTTGACCACCTCACGGCCGCTCCGGTCCTCGAGGAGTACCTGAAGCAGAACACCAAGACTCAAGACCTCGTGGTCGTTGCTCCGGACGCCGGTCGGGTCAAGGTTGCCGAACGCTACGCCCAG